>DASUOS010000489.1:0-4814 GCA_036276515.1 Anaerolineales bacterium
TGCTGCCGCAGGACAATGCCCTGGGGATAATTGCCGAACTTGCTTCCGAACAAATTGATACCACCCACATGGGCAGTATTGTCCTTGATGCCGATACGAACGGGGATGGGCTCACCCGGCTTCAACGAAAGATCCCGCAGACTGATAGTAGAGATCGGTACGCCGTCCACAAAGCTGCCGTTGTTGGAAACTTTCCATACCTTGAGCAATCCATACTGCGAGTTCTGGGTGTCCCACCAGAAAGGGGTCAGGGCTCCACGCTCGCCGCCGAAGTCCGCCGGACTGGTCCAGGTGCCGACCTCGCGGCTGCCGATCCAGACCGTAATATCCGAGGGCCAGTCGCTGTGATGGAGAGGCGCCTCAGAGCAGACCTCGAAGCTGACCTCGACATCCTCCAGCAGGGCACCAGCGGGAAGCCGGTTGGGAAAGTTGTATTCCACAAAGCCGCGGCGGAACCACATCAATTGGGCATGAATGCGCTCGGGCTCATAGAATGCGGAAGGGTCATCGAGGTGGCCGATAATTCCCAGCTCGCCCGCCAGGCCACAGGTGGGCATCACATTGATGTTCACGAAAGCACCGATGGGCATTGCCACTTCCACGGTGCTGTTCTCCGGTTCATAATCCGCCGGAAGCTGGATGACAATGCGGTCATAGACCCGGGCACAAACCTTCTGAAGACCGCGGGTGGCAGGGCGCAAGTCGGTCTCGATCAGCCCGGCTTTTTCAAGAACATTGATATGGAGCGTTGCAGTGGAAGGAGGCAGATTAAGCGCTTCGGCAATCTCAAGCAAGGTGCAGGTATGAGCGCTTAAGAAGCGCAAGATCTCGAGGCGTGTTTCGGAGCCCAGTGCCTTTGTCACCGCCTCCAGATTATGGAGGTTATCGTCATCGGCAAGAAGTTCCAGCACGCGTGCGTAGGGGATGTTTTGTGAGCTGGTCGTTAGAGGGGGATAACTAGTAGAAAACATAAAATTATGTTTCGTTACATAAAAGTATATTTCATTTGGAGGAAAAGTCAAGAGGCAATTTTTATCTCCGTCAATTGTCTTTCAAATAGGCGTATAAACTATGAAAACTACTAAAATTATAGAATGCTATATTTGTTACATGTAACAGAGGCGTATAGCCAGAATATAACATTGTTCGACATACTTCGAAATGGGAAGTACAATTGCAAATGTTGAGACCCTTTATGACCACTAAATTATTGAATTACTTAAATCCAGTATGGGACGGCTATATGGCCGATCCATTTGTGTTGAAGCACAACCGTGAATATTGGGCCTTTGGCACCGGACAAAGGCAGAAGGACGGGCGATGGTTCCCCGTCCTGCATTCAACCGACCTGGCCCACTGGGAGCATGCTGGCGGGGCTCTCGAGCCACTGACAAGCCCCGAGGGGATCGCTTACTGGGCACCTGAAGTAGTCGTGCGGGACGGCCTCTTCTTTATGTACTATTCGGCGGCAACAGGCGAAGGGGATGACAGCCACCGCCTGCGCGTGGCGGCTGCCGAGCATCCCGCCGGTCCTTATCGGGACCTGGGTCGGCATCTACTTCCCGACGAGGGGTTCTCGATCGATGCGCATGTCTTCCGGGATCCCAACGATGGCCAGTGGTATTTATTCTTTGCCAGAGACTTCTTCGATGAACGGGTGGGGACGGGTATCTCTGTCGTACCTCTTGCCGATGACATGATGACCCCTCTGGACTTGCCGCGCACAGTCATTCGCGCTTCCTCTGACTGGCATATCTATGAACGCAATCGTTCCATTTACGGTCGTAGCTGGGAAGCCTGGCACACGATCGAAGGCCCTTATGTACTCTTTCACAAAGGTTTGTATTATTGCCTGTATTCAGGCGGCTCGTGGCAGAGCAGGGATTATGGTGTTGGTTTTGGAGTAGCAGAACATCCTCTTGGCCCGTATCGAGATGAATGGAACGCGGAAGGCCCAGCTGTGCTGCGTGGGGTTCCAGGTAAGGTGCTGGGACCCGGTCATTGCTCAGTCACGATCGGAAGCGACGAGAAATCTGAATTTCTTATCTATCATGCCTGGGATGTGAAGGGCACAGCCCGCAGAATGTGCATCGATCCCCTCGTCTGGGAGCCGCGTCACGATTATGATCATCCGCGCTGCTCAGGTCCAACCTTCGAGCCGCAGGTTTTACACCTAAAATCTCCAACGTGAATTGATCTGGAATCTATTGATTTGGGAAAATAAAAAAACCGCCTGTCATGCAACAGGCGGTTTTGAAACTGATTACTCGTGCTTGGTCCCATCCGGTAGTGTGGCACCTTCGAGTGACTTTACTTTTTCGAGCTCCGTTTGGGAAATCTCAGTTCCTGATAGATCGGCACGGCTAAGATCGGCCTGGCGTAAGTCGGCTCCCAGCAGCTTGGCCTTGCCCAGTTTCGCTCCCCTCAAGTTGGCATCAACCAGGTCACCGACATTGAGATTCACGCCGCTCAAATCGGCCTCGCTCAGGTCGGCGCCGTTCAGACAACAGCCACGCAGGTCGGCGCCGTTCAGATTTGCTTTGCTGAGATTGGCGCGGGTGAGATCCGCCCCGGACAGGTTTGCTTCAAAGAGATCCGCGCCGCTCAGGTTTACGCTATTCAGGTTTGCTCCACTTAAATTAGTGCAGCTCAAATAGGATTTGGCCAGATTGGCGCCGCCCAGGTTGGCTCTGCTTAAATCAGCTTCGCTTATGTTCAAACGTTTCAGATTCGCAAAAGGAAGGATTGCACCGGCCAGCTCCGCTCCGCTCAGGTCGATGACGGCCTCCCGGTCGACCAGCCTGGAGTCTCTCAGGAAGAGCAGGAGAGAACCTCTACGCCTGGCATCCAATCCCCGCAGGACGGCGAGGGTTCGGATCCGGGCCACGCTCCGAACTTCATCCGGGGAGAACCGGGATAATTTCTCCTTCAGGAGAAGTTCCGACATCCTATCAAAATAAATCTGAAGTGCCTCTTCATGCTGTCTGTCGGCCGAGATCTCGATCTCCAGCAGCGCCCGTTCCTCGAACAGCCGGCGGCCCGTCTCACGCCCCGAAACGTACAGGAAATACACGCCTCCCACCAGTACGAGCGGAAGAAGCAGCCGGTCCATCCACGCCCAGGAGGATTCTGCCGGGGCAGCCCCTGTTTCTACGACTGGAACTCCCCACACCGCCAGCCCTACTAAAAGAGGGATCAGCAGAAGCAGATAGATCCCGGATCTAGACCCGCGAGACAGCTTTTTTTTCGACATTGATTCCATGATGTTACTCCGTTGAAAAATTAAGTAATACCTATGATGGAAAATAGAGAGACACCTGTCTTCGACACCCCTCCACGCACACGAAGGGACCAGATTGTTGATGTCAGACAATATTCTAGCATGTGTCAGCCGCTCGTTGGCTTTCAATTTAATGACAACCCATTTGGTCATATTTAGTTACAATGAACCTTAATTTTCCCCGGAAAAGGAACTTTTACGGTACGAAAGCAGCGATTTCCCCGGGCGAGCGTGCTCCTGTCCTCGACAGGGTTATGCTCTTCCCATCCAGCGCAAGTCCGTTCATTAGGGGCAGGCTCAAAATGATGGCAGCGCCGCCCTCAGGTTAGATTTCACTGGGCTAGGCAATCCGGGGCGCCCGTCGAATTGTAGAAATTAGAAGTTCGTAGAGCGGTTATAATCCTGTTACCATGGCAGAACGATTACAAAAAATTCTAGCCCAGGCAGGATACGGTTCCCGCCGGGCGTGTGAAGATTTCATTATAGCCGGACGTGTACGGGTCAACGGAAAAATTGCCGAGCTAGGCCAGAAAGCAGACCCCGCCGTCGATAAGATCACCGTTGATGGCAGGCCTATTGCCGCAGCGGAACAGCTGATCTACATCGCGCTATACAAGCCACGGAATGTTTTATCTACCGTGGAACGGGAGCGGGGCGATGACCGCCAGACGGTGCGGGACCTGGTCGATGTGCCGGAACACGTCCACCCTGTGGGCCGCCTGGACTTCGAGAGTGAAGGTCTGGTGCTAATGACCAATGACGGCGATCTGACCAACCATCTCACCCATCCCCGTTACGGACATGAAAAAGAATACAAGGTTCTCCTTGCCAAGCGGCCAGATGAAGCCCAGCTCGAAGCTTGGAGACGGGGTGTCGTCCTGGAAGATGGCTACAAGACTGCGCCTGCCCAGGTTCGGTTTGAGGGGGCGCAAGGCAAAGGCGCCTGGGTGAGGGTCATCATGGGCGAGGGACGCAAGCGCCAGATTCGTGAAATATGCTGGCAACTGGGCTTGCCGGTGGTTCGGATTCAGCGGGTGCGGATTGGCTCACTGCGTCTCGATAACTTAAAAGCGCGGCAGTGGCGTTATTTGACGATAAAGGAAGTGGACGATCTGAAAAAACCTGCCTCTCCGGGCAATAAAAAGACAAAACCCCGTTGAGTGGGGTTTTGTCTTTCCCAAGAACCAGGATAAAAATTACGGCTTGGGGTTTCCCGCGGAATGCCTCCGCTCTAACACACCAGCGCCAGGTAGAGAGCGTATCAAGAGGGATATCTTTGAGATTAAGCCTCGCTTGCTCCTCCTGTTACATGCTGCCGGGCAGCTGCAAACATTTTGCGTAAGCTCTTTTCGAATTTCAGCCCGTCCATCATCAGTTCATAGGCCTTATCAACGATCCGTCTTCTTTCTTCATCATGTTCTACATAATACACAATTGTATTTGCTAAATCTTCAATTTTAGCGGCTACATAATGGATATTCGCTTTGAACTCTGTACAGTGAGGTAACACAGGCTCCGAAACCACCAGGGAGCG
>DASUOS010000490.1:0-6258 GCA_036276515.1 Anaerolineales bacterium
GGTGGACCTGCTGGTTAACGGGCTCTATAAAGTCAAGGAATTGTTCGGCTAGAATCTGTCATTGCGAGGGCGACAGCCCGAAGCAATCTCATGGCACCTTCAACGAGGAGATTGCTTCGGCGGGCCCACGCCGTCTCGCAATGACATTGGAGTGTTATGGACGACCTCTACCGTGAAGTAATCATCGAGCATTACAAAAACCCCGGCTACCGCGGCCATCTCGACCCGCATGATATCCATTTTGCGGATAACAATCCCCTGTGCGGCGACCATATCGAGGTCACTCTGCGAACCGACGAGCAGGGCAATGTTGCCGATGCCCGTTTCGACGGTCACGGCTGTGCCATCTCCCAGGCGTCCGCCGACCTGTTGATGGAATCCATTGTCGGGAAACCGATTGAGGACGTCAAGAAGCTCAACAAGCAGGATATTCTGGATATGCTGGGCATCGACCTGGGACCCGTCCGCCTGAAATGTGCACTTCTTTCCCTTAAGGTGCTGAAGGCAGGGGTGTATGGCCTGGGCGAAGCAAGCGATGAATTGGTGGAATAGATAGACGATTGACCATGGACGGTTGAGCATATAACCTCATCGTCCACGGCCCATTGTCCATGGTCTGACACATTATGTTCAACTACACAACTCTTGACGAAACTAAAGCTGAATTTCTGGAAATTGCACCCATGTCCGAGCTTCCGAACGGGGAGAGGCTCTTCATCGAAGTGGAAGGCAAATCCATTGTCATTTTTAACATCGCAGACCAGTACTTTGCGATCGCCGATATTTGCACCCATGATGACGGCCCGCTGGGGGATGGCGACCTGGAAGGCTATAACATTGTCTGCCCGCGGCACGGCGGCGAATTCGACGTGCGGACCGGGAAGGCCGTGCAGCTGCCGGTCGTGGTGGATGTTCCTGCCTACCCGATCAAAGTAGTCGATGGGATGATCCAGATCGGCGTCCCGAGGGAATAAATAAAGGAGTATGAAAAGCGGGAAGACATTGCGTTTTCCCGCTTTTTGTTTACCAATCGCCGGCGTATTCCAGGTTATGGGGCTGGCTCAGGCGTTCGATCCGGTGCCGCCGGAGCTCCACAAGCTGGCGGATGTGCAGGTTGTCATGAGCGATCCAGCAGGCGAGCATCTCGCCCGCACGGGTCGTGCCGTATTTGGATGTGTACGTGGTTTCCCAGTTCGGATGTGGCAGCTCTCGCAGCCACCGCAGCGACGCTTCACGCTCGGCAAAGAATTTATCCTGCATCCCGGCAAAACCCTGCTCATTATATTTTCGGGCTGTAACCCAGCCCTGGGGGTCACTTTCATGCCATTCTTCGTTCTGGCGGTGAAGGATGAAGTCGACATGTTCACGGAAGTCTTCACGCTCTTCGTCATACAAGTGACAAATGACCTCCAGTATGGACCACGATTCTGGGGCAGGTTTTACCTGGGATTCTTCCTGAGCAATGCCTGACAATAAAGCACGGATCATCTCCGTGCTGTTTTCCAGTTCCTTGTATAGCGATTCGAACTCCATGTTTACCTCTCTATGCGTCGATGGAGAACCTGCCTACAATCCGCAGGATGTCGAACCCCTCGGCAAATGGACGTTCTGCCAGCGCGCCGTGCCGCACCATGATCGAGCGGGTCAGCTCGCTGTTGAAGTAGTAGCGATCCCGGTAGGTCTCATAACAGGAAAGCGCTTCGATCTTTTTGCTCACATCCTCTTCCGTGACTTCCACTAAAAAATGGGGGAAGAACCCATAGGAAGACCGGACCACGTCGAAGCCCAGGACGGTGATGCCGCGGAACGCGCGCAGGGCCTCGTCGGTCATGGTCAAGTGGTCCTGGTGGACATCCTGCTTCGAGTGGACAAAGATCAGGTCGGGTTGGAACTCCCTGCGGATTTTAAGAAAATATTCCAGGATATCCTGACGGGAGTCCGGAAAGACCCGTGTCGTGAATGGACCGAGGATAATCTTTTCCCTTGGGACCCCAAGGATCGCCATCGATTCATAATGCTCGTTCTTGACATTTTGCAGGTCGGGATTTTTCTGGTTGTCGGAGAGGGTCACGCATAGGACGTCCGACTGCTTGGCGATGTGGTGAAGAAGACCGCCGCAGCCCAGCTCGATGTCGTCGGGATGTGCTCCGAGGAAGAGGATGTGCTTCCCAAAGAAGTTCATGCTGTCACTTGTCCAGGACCGCGTAGGCCCGTACGGGAAATGTGCCGAACGCCTTCACTTTGACCGGCGCGGCATGGAAGCGGAAGCCGCGGGCGGGCAGGCTTTCCAGCCCGCACAGGTGCTCGCAGATCGGGATGTGGTTGCCGAGCAGGACTGTGTGTGCGGGACGTGTTCCATCGCTGGTGTCGTCGATGTTAAAGGTATCGATCCCCACGAAAGCAGCGCCGGCCTCTACCAGGCATTGCGCAGCTTCCTTTGTCAGAAACGGATGGCCGTCAAAATACTGATCGGTCCGCCAGTGGCGGGACCAGCCGGTGTGGATGAGCACAGCCTGTCCGGAGATATCGATTCCATCGAATGCCCTGGCCGGAATGACCCGGCCGTATTCGCGGACGTCGATCCGGATTCCCTCCAGATCTGCGAGCGACTCCAGGGGCAGCTCCGAAAGATCCATCCCATTTGCAAAGCGGTGGAAGGGACTGTCCACGTAGGTGCCGGTGTTGGCGACCAGTTCGATCTTGCCGATCTGGAACTCAGTTCCCTCAGCATAGATTTTGTGTGAGCCCTCCCGTGAAAGGTAATCGCAGATGATCGGCGCGGGGAGACCCTTGTAAGTGATCATCCCGTGTTCGACTTCGTGGCTGAGATCGATGAGTTTGTTTGTCATGCCCGGGCTACTTTGTGGCCAGAATCCCGCCGACGACCTTGGTCATCACCAGCTTGCCGTCCCGCTCTAACCAGCGTGTAGCCACATCGGTGATTTTGCCAATCAGAGCTTCATATTCGTCTTTGCCGTTGAACATCGAGGTCCACAGCTTGCGGTCCTCGCTCAGGGAGGCGCGGACGTACTCGATGAAGGGTGCAACCTTAGGGAAGGTGAGGTGATTCTCGAATTTGTGCAGCTCGGTCTTTGCAAAGATCCGGTCGATGGTGTTGAAAATGTCGCCTTTGAAGCGGGAGGAGCCGGGCATGGGTGGAATGGTAGCGTTGGTGGCCTCTTTGATAATCTCGTAGAACATCTGCTTGTTCTCGGGCAGCGGACCGGAGACGAACAGCCGCCCGCCGGGCTTGAGGACGCGATGCGCTTCCCCGAACGTAAAGTTCAGGTCGGAGGCGTAATAGATGGCGAAGGCACTGGTCACCAGGTCAAAGGTGTCCTCTGCAAACTCGAACGGCTTATTGAAATCCAAAAAGACGAAGTCGATGTTCGAGCCGCGTTCCTTGTTTTTGGCGCGTGCCTTGTCGAGCAGCTCTTCGGAAAAATCCCCACCGATGATTTTTGCCCCGCCTTTAGTATAATCGTCGAACAGGAAAGACAACTTGCCCGCCCCACAGCCCACGTCAAGGATGTGCATGCCGGCCTGGGGCTGGAGCAGGTCGTTCGTCCACCGGTCGATGTTGGCCGAGCCGTATTTTTCGTGAATGTCGATCCGGGTGAGCAGGTCCTTGGATGTTTCCTGGTAGTTGATTTCCATTTGTCTCTCCTTGATGGGTATTGAAAAATTATACCAAAATAAAACTAAAATTCAACGACTGAATTTTGGATGGAGCATTGAATGAGCAGGATCAAAACCGTAAAAGGCACGCGCGAGTTCTATCCGGAGGAGATGGCTCTCCGGAATTACGTTTATGGTAAAGTGCGCGCCGCATCGCAGTCCTTTGGCTATCAGGAATACGATGGTCCGTTTATCGAGACCATCGATCTCTACGCGGCAAAATCGGGGGAGGAGCTGGTCAAGAAGCAGTCATTTACCTTTCAGGACCGCGGGGGTGAGTCCGTGACTCTGCGCCCGGAGCTGACCCCCTCACTGGCGCGTATGATCGCGGCCCGGCAGAATGAGCTGGCCTATCCCGTGCGCTGGTGGTCGTTCGGTCCGTTCTGGCGCTATGAGCAGCCGCAAAAGGGACGGACGCGCGAGTTCTTCCAGTGGAATATCGATATTCTGGGAGTTGCCACCCCGGAAGCAGACGCCGAGCTGATCGCGGTCGCCGCCTCCTTCCTGCGCTCGGTCGGACTCAGCCCGGAGCGGGCGGTGATCTATGTCAACAATCGGCGCCTGATGGAGTCCGAGTTCGACGCCCTTGGCATTCTCCCCGAAAAACGCCTGGATATCTCCAGCCTGATCGACCGCCGTTCGAAAATGGAACCCGCCAAATGGGATGATTACGCACTCGAAATGGGACTGTCGGCAACGCAGCGCGATGGGCTGAAGGAAGTTCTGGCCAACTATGATCTCTGGCAGAAAAGCGAGGAGCTGTCCCGTCTATTTGCCGCACTGGATGTCCTGGGTGTGAGGGACTATATAAAGTTCGATCCCAATATCATGCGCGGCCTGTTGTACTATACAGGAACCGTCTTCGAAGCCTTCGAGACGAGCGGCTCGGTGAAGCGCGCCATCCTGGGCGGCGGGCGTTACGACAATCTGCTCGCCGATGTGGGCGGCACTCCGCTCTCGGGTATGGGCTTTGCCATGGGCGATGTCGTCATCGGGATCGTGCTGCAGGAAGCCGGGCTGCTCCCGGAATTTCCCCTGACGCCTGCGCCGGTCCTTGTCACCGTATTCGACGAATCATTACTGCTCAAATCCTTTGCCCTGGCGGCAGAGCTGCGCCGGGAAGGATTGAACGTGATGGTCTACCCGGAGGTGGCAAAGTTGCCCAGGCAGTTCAAGTTTGCCGACAAGATGAAGATGAAAGCCGCGCTGGTCCTCGGTCCCGATGAGGATACGAAGGGCCAGGTGGTGGTCAAGAATCTGTCGAGCGGGGAACAGGCGGCTGTCTCGCGCGAAGCGCTGGTGGAGATGGTCCGTAAAGTCGTGCAGGAACCATGACACCCACCATTCGCCCTGTCAGCAAGGACAATTGGAATGAGCTGATCCGCCTGAAGGTAAGCGATTCGCAAAAGAACTTTGTCGCTTCGAACCTGTATTCGATCGCCGAGGCCCAGTTTGGCTATGATGAAAAGGATAACAAGGGGCACTGGAAATTTTACCCGTTTGGCATCTACGAAGACGATACACCGGTCGGCTTATTGATGTACGGGATCAACTATGACTACCCGGAGACCCAGGGGCTCATCGTCCGCCTGATGGTGGATGAGAGTCAGCAGGGCAAAGGGTATGGAAAATTCGGCATGGAAAAAGTGCTGGAGATCTTCCGCGCCGACGCGAAGATCGAGAACGCGATCATCACCTATGCCCCGGAGAACGAAGGCGCCAGGAAGCTCTATGCAAGTTTTGGTTTTGTTGAAACCGGCGATATGCTGGATGGCGAGACGGTGGCTGTGCTGCGGCTGCGTTAATTCATGGTAAAATACCGGGCGGTTGCGGTACTCCGTATGCCCGCAAAATGGCGGATGTAGCTCAATGGCAGAGCACTTGACTGTGGCTCAAGTGGTTGTGGGTTCGAGCCCCATCATCCGCCCCTATAAAAAGGCACCTTTGCCTGATTAAAAACCTAGATAAAAAAGTCTAGGTTTTTCGATTTTAAAAAGTTAATCGTATAGCCAATTACTGACGGAAAACTGACGGAGTTAGAAATGACTACTAAAGTATGTACCGGATGCCATCTGGAAAAAGATATCAGCGAGTTCACCTGGAGTCTTAAGGGGATTAAAAGACACCCAAGGTGTAACGCTTGCCGTGGTGTAGAACGCAAAGAACGCTACGAAAGAAACAAAGAGCACGAGCTTGAATATAAATTTGCCCGTCAGGTAAGGATGAGAGAAATAGCCAAGGCATTTGTGGAAGAATACAAGCGTACTCATCCATGCGTGGATTGTGGAGCTACCTATCCTGAGCGTGTATTAACATTCGATCATGTACGTGGAACCAAGAAGAAAGCTATATCTGACATGATAAACCAGGGATACACAATTGAAGCTATCCAAGCCGAAATTAGTAAGTGTGAGGTACGGTGCCTTGATTGTCACCACCGTAGACATCATGAACCCTACACGCCGAATTTATGTTGAAAGCTTTCAATGAGCGGTAGTAAATTTCACACTTACCGACCATGCAAATCTTCAACCATTTATATCTTACTCTTTTAAAGAACGTCAGTAAAACTCTCTCCCC
>DASUOS010000491.1:0-26790 GCA_036276515.1 Anaerolineales bacterium
TTCCCAGCCAGGACTTGGAAACTGGACCGAAACATGCCTGATCCATCCACAAAAGGCTATTTATTAGCGTTCTGGATGTGGAATCTCTCCCTGCTCTTACTCGATCAGCAGTTCCACCGGGCAATGATCCGATCCGGGCACCGATTCATGGATAATGACGTCCTTCACGCGGGATGCCAGCGCCTCAGAGATCAGGAAATAATCGATCCGCCAGCCAACGCCGCGCGCCCGGGCATTGGAAATATAGGTCCACCAGGTGTACTGGATCCGCTCCGGGTAGAGGAAGCGGTAGGCATCCAGAAAGCCATGATCCAGAAACTTCTGTACCCAGGCTCGTTCTTCGGGCAGAAAGCCGGAGGTTTTAGCATTGGATTTGGGGTTTCTCAGATCGATCGGCATGTGGGCGGTATTGAAATCCCCGGTAATGATGACGTTCTCTCCCTGGGCATGCAGCCGGTCACACAGCGAGAGCAGGTGCGCATAAAAATCCAGCTTATAGTCCAGGCGCTCCTGGCCGCGCTGGCCGTTCGGAAAGTAGACATTGAACAAGCGGAACCCCGGATGGAGGGTGGAGATGACCCGTCCCTCCAGGTCGAAACGGAGCATATCCATCCCCAGCTGGACTTCCACTGCGGGAGTCTGCAGAAAGGTGGCGACCCCGCTGTACCCCAGTTTCTGGGCCGGGTTCCAGATCACTTCGTAGCCGGGAAACTGCCTCTGTTCTTCCTTCAGCTGATCTGGATGGACCTTGATCTCCTGCAGGCAGACCACATCCGGCTCCTGCTTCCAGACCCAATCCAGCGAACTCTTTCCGAGTGCAGCCCGCAGGCCATTGATGTTCCATGAGAGTATCTTCATGTGTTTTAGTTTATCCGCAGGACGGCTCCGCTGTGGTAAACTTCGCAAGGTTAATAGAATGAGCACAAAACTGAAATGTATTCTATGCGTGGAAGACGAGCCTGAAATGATCGATCTGATGCGGTTGATCCTGGGTCGTCGAGGGTTTGAAGTGAAGGGAGCGGCAGGCGGCGTGGAGGGCTTGAGGATGATCCGCCAGGAAAAACCCGACCTGGTGCTGCTGGACCTGATGATGCCTGATATGGATGGCTGGGAAGTATACCAGCAAATGAAAGCGGACGAAAACACGAAGGATATCCCGGTCATCGTCGTCACCGCCAAGGCGCAAAGCATCGACCGTGTGCTGGGCCTGCACATTGCCAAAGTGGACGATTACATCGCCAAACCGTTCAGTCCCCAGGAGCTGATGAGCAGCGTCGAAAAGGTGCTCAAGTCCAAATCGAAGGCATAAAACGAGGCGCTGGACGCCTCGTTTTTCAATACCCCCTATGACAAAAACCATTACCATCGAGAACACGGATCGCCCGATTGACGGCGAACTGCAGATCAAGTATTGCGACACGTTCCTGACGCAGCTGCGCGGGATGACGTTCCGTCCCCGACTCGGGCGGGATGAGGGCCTGCTCCTGGTCGGGACGCGGGACTCGCGCCTCGACTCTTCCATCCACATGTTTTTCGTGAATTTCGATCTCGCCGTGATGTGGATCAATGCGGAGATGCAGGTCGTGGACAAGGTGCTTGCCCGTTCCTGGCGGCCCGCCTATTTCTCCAAACAACCGGCGAAATTTGTGCTGGAAGTCCACCCCGGGCGCTGGGATGAATTCCAGGTCGGGGACAGGCTGGTATTCAAGCATGCATAAAGCCTTATCCCTCTTCATCGTACTCATTCTCATCTCATGCCTTTTTGTACAGCCTGTTTCCGCGCAATCCGGCGGCCCCGTCTACATTGTCCAGGCGGGAGACACACTCTCCTTTATTGCATCCCGTTTCAATGTAACGGTTGGCGAGCTGGCCGCGGCCAACCCGAGTATCGACCCCAACTTCCTCTCCGAGGGACAGCAGATCGTCATCCCCGGACTGGAGGGGATCACGGGTATCCTCGAAACGGAGATCATCTCTTTCGGCGATTCACTGCGCAGCCTGAGCCGCCGCACCCAGGTCTCGGATGAGCAGTTGATCAGGCTGAACAGGCTGGTCAGCCCGACCGAGCTGTATGTGGGCATCAGCCTGATCATCCCGACGCAGGAAAACCAGACCGAGCTGACCACGTCTATTACCCCAGGAGCGGGTGAGTCCCTTCTGGAAATGGCCATCCGGCAGAATAGCGACCCGTGGACCCTGGTATCCGTGAACAAGCTGGATGGCACATGGGACACGATCCCCGGAGATGTACTGTACTCTCCATCTGAGAATGTGGGAAATGCCACCGGCCTGCCATCTGCCCTGTTCAGTGCAAGCATCGACCCTTTGCCACTGGTCCAGGGTGGCACAGAAGTGATCCGAATCCAGGCTAGGGAAGGGGTCAGCCTGTCCGGCAGGCTGGTGGATATGCCGCTCCAGTTCTTTCCGGCGAACGGCGAACAGGTGGCGTTGCAGGGTGTCCACGCGCTGCTGGAGCCGGGTGTGTACCCACTTTTAATTGAAGCGGCCCTGTCTGATGGAAGCAGGCAGGCGTACGAGCAGATGGTGCTTGTCACCTCGGGGAACTATGGCAGCGAGGAACTGTACGTCCCGCCGGAAACGATCGACCCGGCCGTGACCGAACCGGAAAACCAGACTGTCCTATCCATAATCCGTCCGTCAACCCCAACCCGCTACTGGAGCAGTGTTTTTACCTCCCCGGCTGTCTATCCGGATGAATTCACATCCTTTTTTGGCATAAAGCGCCTCTACCGCGGGACCGGCACCGACCTGGTCATCGAAGGTTTGCATACCGGCCTGGATTTTGCCGGCGGGGAGGGGCTTCAGATCTTTGCGCCGGCGCCGGGGCGAGTGGTCTTTGCCGCGCCGCTCACCGTGCGTGGAAATGCGACCATCATCGATCACGGCTGGGGGATTTACAGCGGGTTCTGGCACCAATCCCAGATCAATGTAAATGTAGGCGATATGGTCGAACAAGGGCAGGTGATTGGCCTCGTGGGTAACACCGGTCGCGCCACCGGCGCCCACCTGCACTGGGAAGTGTGGGTGAACGGTGTCCAGGTCAATCCGCTGGACTGGCTGAACCAGGTATACCCGTAAACGGGTTGTTGCACTCCATTTCTGTTTATGCTACACTCGAGCCACAACGGAGGTCATCTTGTCCACTGCATCCATTGTGAATTTCCTGAAACAGAGCGACATCTTCTACCAGTTCACGCCGACACAGTTGGAACTTGTCGCCAACCTGTGCCAGGAGGTTGTTTTTCAGAAGGATGATCTGATCTTCCGTGAGAACAGCGGCAGCAAGGAGCTGTACATCATTGTACAGGGTGAGGTGGATATTTTTGTGGACCCCTCCCTCGTCAGCTCGACACAGACCGAGGGTGAAAACACGACGATTGCCACACTTCGAAGGGGACAATCATTCGGCGAGGTGGCGCTGGTGGATGAAGGATTACGATCCGCTTCTGCCTGCGCTTCCCAGAAGGACACCCGGCTGCTCATTATCCCACGCGACAAGCTGATGATGCTCTGCGATACCTACCCGCAGCTGGGCTATCGCCTGATGTACAACCTGGCTGCCGACCTGGCCATGAAGATCAGGAACACCGATCTGCGCATCCGGGAACAGCTCCTCTATAAACCTCAAGAAAAAAACAAGTGAACCGGACCGAACCCTCTTGACCCTAGAACATATTTGCCTTACCATTGGCAACTAAGTTTTACCAGGCAATTCACAGGTACGAGAAAAAAGCCGCGACGTTTCCCGGCTTTATTTGTAATATCGGTAGTTAATACTGTGAAAACCAACCGAGAGGAGGTGATGCCGACAAGCAAAGGCGTTGTCAACCGTATTGTTGTATCCGCCAAAAAGAGGATACGAAGGATGTTCACAAACTATTTCGGAGGAGAACGAAACATGAAACGCTTATTTGCTTTGCTTTCGCTGCTGATGGTGGCAAGCATGCTGTTCGCAGCCTGCGCCCCCGCGGCGACCGAAGCTCCCGCCACGGATGCGCCGATGACCGAGGCGCCCACCGAAGCTCCGGCGACCGACGCGCCCACGGAAGCGGCTACAGAGCCGTCCACGGGTGCATTCGAGTGTACGGATGCGATTGGCTGTGTAGATATCGCCCCGGGTGAACCGGTTCACATCGCCTACGCCCTGACTGTCTCCGGTGCAACCGCATCCCTTGGTGATGACAGCCGCGGCGCTATCGAGATAGCCGTTGCCGAACGTGGTGAAATCATGGGACACGAAATCGAGCTCACCGGTGAAGACACTCTCTGTAACGCCGAAGGTGGCCAGGCAGCAGGTACCAAGATCTCTGCTGACTCAACCATCGTCGGTGTTATCGGTACCAACTGCTCCAGTGAAGCCCGCGCCGCCATGCCTTTAATCTCTCAGGCTGGCATGGTGATGATCTCGCCCTCGAACACCAACCCTGACCTGACCGATCCTGACCACCCCGATCATCATCCCGGCTACTTCCGCACCGCCCACAACGACCTGTTCCAGGGTGCTGTAGCTGCAGAATTCGCCTACAACGAACTTGGCCTGCGCTCCGCTGCCACTATTCATGATGGCAGCCCCTACGCCGAATCCCTGCAGCGCGTGTTCGCCGAAGTCTTTGCCGAGCTCGGCGGAACGGTCACTGCCCAGGAAGCCGTCAATGTGGGTGATACCGACATGAAGCCGGTCCTCACCTCCATCGCTACCGGCGCTCCGGAAATCATCTACTTCCCGATCTTCGAGCCTGAAGGACCATTGGTAGCGTCCCAGGCCAAGGAAGTGCCCGGCCTCGAGAATACTGTCCTGATGGGTGCTGATGGTCTGTTCTCAGACACGTTCCCCGAGGCGACCGGCAGCGCTGCGGTCGGCATGTACCTCTCCGGTCCATATGTTGACGTCAACGATGAGGACTATGCGACCTTCCTGCAGAAGTGGGCCGACCAGATCGGCGGCGTACCGCCCAGCGGTTTCCACGCTCATGCGTATGATGCGACCAATATCCTGCTGGATGCCATCGAAGCCGTCGCTGTCCAGGATGCGGATGGAACCCTGCACATCCCGCGCCAGGCACTGCGGGACCATATCCACAGCCTCTCGGGTTACGATGGCCTGACCGGCAACCTGACCTGCGATGAGAATGGCGACTGCGCAACCGGTGAGGCGCTGGGTATCTTCCAGCTCTCCGACGCCGAGGTCGGTGGCGCCTGGCCTCCTCCCGTCTTCTGGCAGCCGTAAGACCTGCATCGTAAATTGCTGGCATAGCCAGTTCTAGAATACAGGTTTGAGCCGGGCCGTTGTTGTGGGCACGTGCCCGGCTCATTCCTATATACGAGGAAAACCGACATGCAAACATCATACCGTATCAAACGAATCACCTGGCCCGATCTGTTCATGTGGGTGGTTGGAGCGGGACTTCTCCTGTTGATCGTTGTTGGCACAATCCTGACCCTCCAAAAAGGCAAGTATTCATCCAACCAATGGTTCGACCTGGCCGTGTTCGGACTGGCCCAGGGGAGCGTCTATGCCCTGATTGCCCTGGGGTACACACTCGTGTACGGTATTTTGCGCATGATCAATTTTGCCCACAGTGAAATCTTCATGAGCGGCGCCTTTCTGGGGTATTTCGTCGCTACAAGCTTTCAGCGTTCCGGCCTCCTGGCAGAGAGCCCCGTCCTGGCAATTATTGTCATTTTCCTGGTGGCCATGGGAACATCCGCCCTGCTAGCCGTCCTCCTGGAGCGGATCGCCTATCGTCCCCTGCGCGGCGCGCCTCGCCTGGTTCCCCTGATCACGGCGATCGGCGCGTCTTACTTTTTACAGTATACCTTCCGAGGTCTGTTCGGCACGCAGACCCGGGCTTATCCCGAAATCGACTTCATCCGGGGTACCTGGACTATATTTGGAGATTTCCAGATCCAGAAGATTCAGGTCGTTGTGATCATTGCCGCGGCCTTGATGATGGCCTTCCTGCATTTCTTTGTCCAATATACGAAGACCGGCAAGGCCATGCGGGCGGTCTCGGAGGATAAGGCGGTGGCTGCCCTGATGGGGATCGACGTGGATGCAATCATTGTCCGGACGTTCGTCCTGGGAGCGGCATTGGCAGGAGCCGCCGGCGTGCTCTATTGTTTTATGTTCCGAATCGTTACATTTTATATGGGCTTCATCCCGGGGATCAAGGCCTTCACCGCTGCGGTCCTCGGCGGCATTGGCAATCCTCCCGGGGCCATGCTCGGTGGACTGTTCCTGGGAATTTTTGAATCCCTGGGACCGACACTTTTCCTTGATGGGCTGGGCATCCCGGCACCTTATCAGCTCAAGGATGTGATTGCCTTTACGATGCTTGTCATGGTTCTCATCTTCCGACCAACCGGTATTTTGGGAGAGCGGTTGGGCCGGACCAAGGCATAAGGAGTCAGCCATGTTAAACAACGCTCAAATGAACTGGCAAAAGACTCTTCAGTTGGGTTTGATCGGCGGACTGGTGGGGATCCTGATCGCCCTGGTCGGCATGGTGGAAACATTCGACAAGCGCGATATTATCGCAGGCGTGATCACCATGGGGCAGACCCTGCTCCTTCTGACCGTTCTTATCACTGCCTATTTTGCAGCACGAAGTTCCACCCGTCCCGGCAGCCCTTTGAGCTTATTGTCGGGTACGCTGGCCGGATTGATCTTCTCCCTGATGCTGGGTTTGCTGGCACTGGCCGTTGAAAATTTCAACCTTCGCCCGGTGCTGGTCAACGCCTCACCTCAGCTGGTCAGGATCCTGACCTTCGATGAGGGCCTCCCCGGCGGCCTGGTCCAGTTGTTCTTAATTGGTGCCGTCATTGGCGCAATCGGAGGCGCCCTGCACATGCTGCCCGACCGGATCCGGAGCGCGATCACCTTGGGTCTTGCCGTGGTGGCATTCCTCGGTTTGATGCAAGAGATCCTGCAGGTCACCATCCGCAGTGTTCCGGCTCTCGATGATGGTCTCGCCTGGATGTTTGGCCGCGGCACCGAAAAGGGTGTCTCTGCGGCAGGCGCAATTGTTTTCTTTATTGTTACCGTTACTGCCAACTTGCTTTGGATGGGGAACTCGCAAAGAGTACAGTCTCGCTTTTCAAAGCTTCCTGCCAGAAGCCAGCGCTCAGTACGCTGGTTCCTCTATGGACTGATCTTCCTGATCGTGCTGTACCTGCCGGCGATCCTGGGACTCTACCTCACCGAAGTGATCAATGCCACAGGGCTGATGATTCTCATGGGTCTGGGTTTGAACATCGTCGTCGGTTTTGCAGGTTTGCTGGACCTGGGCTATGTTGCCTTCTACGCCATCGGTGCGTACACCATCGGGGTGTTGACCAACCTGAGCGGCGAGCTGACCTGGGCAGTGGGCATGAACTTCTGGCTGGCCCTCCCGGTCGCCATTGCCCTGGCAACCTTCGCCGGCATCCTTCTGGGCATTCCCGTCCTGTCCATGCGCGGTGACTATCTGGCGATTGTGACGCTGGGCTTTGGTGAGATCATTCGCATCCTGGCTCTGTCTGACTTCCTTAAACCGACGATCGGGGGTTCGCAGGGCATCGTCAACATACCGCCTCCCATGTTTATCCAGACGCTGATCAATAAGCCTCAGACTCTCTACTATGTGATCGTGGCAGGCTGTCTGCTGGCGTTGTTTATCGGACAGCGCCTGCGAGACTCGCGCTTGGGACGCTCCTGGAAAGCCATGCGGGAGGATGAAGATGTAGCCCAGGCCATGGGCATTAACCTGGTGGCGACCAAGCTGCTGGCTTTTGCCACCGGCGCAGCATTTTCCGGCTTAAGCGGTGCGATCCTGGCCATCAAACTGGGAACGATCTACCCGCACAGCTTTGCCCTTTTGATCTCGATCAACGTTTTGGCCCTGATCATCGTCGGCGGGATGGGCAGCATCCCGGGCGTGTTCGTAGGCGCCCTGCTTCTGGTGGGTCTACCGGAATTGCTGCGTGAGTTCGCCGAGTACCGGCTGCTGATCTATGGGGCCCTGCTGGTCGTGATGATGCAGGTCCGCCCCGAAGGCTTCTGGCCGGAGGCTACCCATAAACGCGAACTGCACCAGGCTACACCGGATGTCGTCCAGGCAGACACACTTCAGGCTGAGGCATAGGAGCGTCGACCATGGCACCCATCCTTGTTGCAAATAATGTCACCAAGCAGTTCGGCGGATTGATCGCGGTCAACAAGCTGAGCGTGGAAATTCCGGAACAATCCATTTCCAGTATTATCGGCCCCAACGGCGCCGGGAAGACCACCTTCTTCAACTGTATTACGGGTTTTTATACACCCGAGAGCGGGGAGATCCTCTTCCGCGGCAGCCGCATCGACGGTCTGCGCCCGGACCAGGTTACCCAGATGCGAATCTCACGGACGTACCAGAATATTCGCCTGTTTACGAACCTGACCGCCATCGAGAACATCATGGTCGGATATGACCCGCATTTGAAAACTGGCTGGCTGGACGCCGTACTGCGTACCCGCCGCTATCATGAGGATGAGGAAGCAGCCCATCGGGAGGCGATCCGCCTCCTGCATTTCGTAGGCCTGGCCGGCTCAGGTGACCAGATCGCCCGCAACCTTCCGTATGGTGCTCAGAGGCGGCTCGAGATCGCCCGGGCCCTTGCCAGTAAACCAGGCTTGCTGCTGCTCGATGAACCGACCGCCGGTATGAATCCACACGAGACCGTGGAGATGATGCACTTCATCCGCAACCTGCGCGACAGCCTGGGCACTACGATCATGCTGATCGAGCATGACATGCGCCTGGTCATGGGTGTGAGTGAGCAGGTCACGGTGCTGGACTTCGGTGAAAAGATCGCCGAGGGGCTGCCTGCCGAGATCCAGAGCAACCAGCGCGTGATCGAGGCCTACCTCGGCCGCGGTGCGGCAACCGAGGGGATGTCCTCCTCACAAGCCGGAAATACAACAACATAGGATAGCCACCGATGTCCATGCTAACCGTCGACAACGTACACACGTATTATGGCAATATCCATGCTCTCAAGGGCGTTTCCCTGAACATTGAAAAAGGGGAAATTGTCACCCTGCTCGGGGGTAACGGGGCAGGAAAAACGACGACCTTACGGACGATCTGTGGCCTGTTGAAACCGCGCGAAGGCGCGGTCCATCATAATGGTGAAGATCTGCTCAAATACAAGGCACACGAAATCGTCTATAAAGGCATCTCCATGGTCCCCGAGGGACGCGGCGTCTTTGCCCGCCTCACCGTGACCGAAAACCTGGAGATGGGAGCCTACAGCCGCAGCGACAACCAGGAAATCCAGCGTAACATGGAGCGGATCTACAGCCTGTTCCCCCGCTTGAAGGAGCGCCGTACACAGGTGGCCGGGACGCTCTCCGGCGGCGAGCAGCAAATGCTTGCCACAGGCAGAGCCCTAATGTGTAATCCCAGCCTGCTCCTCATGGATGAACCCTCCATGGGACTTGCACCTGTCCTGGTTGAATTGATCTTCGACACCATCCAGCAGATCAACCGGGAAGGGACGACCATCCTGCTCGTGGAGCAGAACGCACTGATGGCCCTGGGTATCGCCCACCGCGGCTACGTTCTGCAGACCGGCCAGATCGTCCTGAGCGACACGGCCGAGAATCTGAAGAAAAATCCCACCGTGCAAAAAGCCTATCTTGGCGTGGAATAAAGTACCAGATTATAAAAGGCGCAGCGAAAACCACTCTGCGCCTTTTTTCAGGCAATAAACTGTCAGGGCCGGACCCCGCCATCCCGGCTGAACCCAAAGCTGGCCACTGTGACCGGGCGATAATCAAATCCCATGCTTTCCACCCGCAGCATATGGTCACCCGGCTCGAACCCGGAAATCTCGATAAAACCGCCATTCCGACCTGATTTCGACCAGATATCCGCTGTCTTGCCGCGCCAGACTTCCTGCCCATCGAAGAGCAGGCGCGCCCAGCCGATCATCGGCTCGCCTAGAATTTGAACGCCTATGGACGAATAGGTCTCATCGAAGGAAGCCTCGATCCAATCGCCGTTCCACCACAGGACGCGCTGCAATCCGTAGGGAATGCTCTCCTCAGCAAAGGCGACGGATATGCCTAGCGGAGGTGCCGTATCGGCAGAGTTGGCATGAGCATAGATATCCGGCGGTCTTTCGAAAAAGCGGCTATCGCCTCCGTAGACGGTCACCTGTAACGGTTCCTGCGGATCGATGGATGCGGGGTTGGGAATCTGTCCCGGCTCACAACCAGGAGGCTGGTCTCCGGCGCCGTTTGAGGATCCAGAATCGGAGCAGGCCTGCCAGCTTTGCTCGGTCAGGTTTTCGGCTCGCAGGTCGAAAGCGCATGGATCTTCCACCGTTTCCAGAATCAGCCCCCCATCCGCGATGCTCCACCTGTATTCACCGGTATTCTCCGGGCAGTAGGGATCGTTAAAGATGAACAGGCGGTCGTCCGAAACCGTGTAGGAGGCGATGCTGCGCCAGTCATTCACCTCATAATAGATGCGCATCACTCCACGATCGAACTGCAATTTCCAGATGCCCCCTGCAACCCGGTAATCCGCACAGCGCAGGCAACGCCACCATTGCGGCCAGGATTGGTTTACCTTGGCATATAGTCCATCCAGTGGACTCCCGGTTGCTTCCGGCAGTGGCGTAAAATAAGCAAAGGGCGTTGACTCCTGGAAGGCTTCCCATACATTTGCCGGGGCCGCCGCGGTTGATACAGGATCATCCGTGACAGGGAAAGGAGAGGCATCTGGCGTATCTGTGCGGCGAAAAAGCTGGGAGCCGAGGAGGATCAACACAAGAAAAGTACCCAGTACTAGAAAAGTCAGTAATGCTTTGTTCTTGGTCATGCCCTGTTTCTCCAGTAAAATTAGGTTTTAAGTAGTACCTCTGGTCGGCGATTATACCTTTTTGGTCCGATTAGACCCCAAATCCTCTCAGGAGACGATATGCTGATTCTTACAGCGGATGAGGTCCGCCAAGCGTTACCGATGAAGCAGGCGATCGAGGAGATGAAGAAGGCCTACGCCTCTCTCTCTGGGGGGACGGCAGTGGCGCCGCTCCGGACGAGTCTCCCCATCCCAAACAGTGAAGCGCTCAGCCTTTTCATGCCGGCCTACGTCAGCGCGCAGGAGGGGAACGCTCTGGCGGTCAAAGTCGTATCGCTGTTCCCCGGCAACCCGGCCCGTGGCCTTGCTTTCATCCAGGCGGCGGTGCTCGTTTTCGACGCTGAGACAGGACAGGCCATCGCCCTGCTCGAAGGCAGTTCCCTGACCGCCATTCGGACCGGCGCGGCAGGGGGCGCGGCGGTGGACCTGCTGGCCCGCCCCGATAGTACAGTAGCAGCCATCTTCGGAGCAGGCGCCCAGGGACGCACCCAGCTGGAAGCCGCCTGTGAGGCACGCCCGCTGGAAACTGCTTTTGTCTACGATGCCGATGCGACCAAGGCAAGGACATTCGTGGAGGAGATGCGCGGCCGGATCCCCACTTCCACGGACCTGCGCGTGGCAACGAGCGCCCGGGAGGCGATCGAGCAGGCCGATATCATCTGCACAGCCACGACTTCGACGACACCCGTGTTCGAGGACCGGGACGTGCGGCCTGGGACCCATATTTCGGCTGTCGGCTCGTACACGCCGGACATGCAGGAGGTCCCTGCAGAGACGCTCCTGCGGGCCAGGATCTTCATCGACTCGCACACCGCATCCATGGAGGAGGCAGGCGATCTCCTTAAGCCAATCCGAGCAGGGCTGTTCGATACATCCCACATCTGTGGAGAATTGGGCGAGGTCGTTCTGGGGAAGATCCCGGGCCGAGGATCGCCGGATGAAATTACCTACTTCAAATCGGTGGGCATCGCAGTACAGGATGCGCTGGCCGCCCGGGTGGCGCTGACGAACGCCCGCGAGATGGGCCTCGGCACGGAAGTGAATTTCTAGAAATTCGGGCAAATGGATGAATTCTCGACGAGGAATTTCCCACCGTGGATGTCTCCATCTTCGACTGGCGCGCTTCGAAGACGAACCATTAATATAAGAGTACAATGTACTTTAATCAGACACAAAGGGCATAAGGTTTTGTCTTAATGGAATATTTCCGTAGTGGCCTTTGTGTTTAAAGAGGTTTATGCCTTCCGCTGAAATCATTACCATTGGAACAGAGATATTACTCGGTGAGATCGTAGACACCAACACACGCTATATCGCGCGGACTCTGCGCGGCATGGGCGTGGACCTGTACCGCACCATCACCATCGGCGACAACGTGGACCGCATCGCCGAGGCCATCCGGCACTCGATGCAGCGCGCCGCGATCGTCATTACCACCGGCGGGCTGGGTCCCACCGTCGACGACCCGACCCGCGAGGCAGTAGCGCGGGCAGTCGGGGTGGAGACGGAATTCCGCGACGACCTGTGGGAACAGGTGGTTGCCGTCATCTCGCGCTATGGCCGTAAGCCGTCCGAGAATCAGAGGCGGCAGGCTTATGTCCCCAAAGGTGCGATCGGCATTCCCAACCCGGTTGGCACCGCGCCATGTTTTATCCTGGAGACCGAGCGGAATGCCGTGATCTCCCTGCCGGGTGTGCCCAACGAGATGGAGCATATCCTGCACGAGTCGATCATCCCATATCTGCAAAAACGCTTCGACCTGGACCAGATCATCAAGATCCGCATCCTGCACTGCGCGGGCCTGGGCGAGGGCATGATCGACGAAAAGATTGATGACCTGGAAACGCTCAGCAACCCCACCGTGGGACTTGCCGCACATACCGGTGTTGTCGACGTCCGTATTGCGGCCAAGGCAAAAAACGAAGCCGAGGCCGATGCCATGATCGGGGAGATCGAGGAAAAAATCCGGGAGAGGCTGGGCGATGCAATCTTCGGCGCGGATGAAGAAAGGCTGGAGGAGGTTGTCCTGAACGCGGTCGCCAGACGCGGCTGGATCCTGGTCGGGGTCGAATCAGGGTTGGACGGTCTGCTTGCTCGAAAGATCCCCCATACAATTTCCCTATCAGACCTATCTCCGGATGCACTCCTGGCAGCGCTGCGGGCCGCCCGCGCCGATGCCAGTGCCGATGCGGCGCTGGGCGTCGCTGTGTATCTTGAAGAGCGGGCCGCGGCGATGGCCCTGATCACACCCCTGGGCGAAAAAACCCATCGCATCACCTATGGTGGACCGCCGCGCAGCCTGGCGCGCTGGTCTGTCAACCTGGCGCTGGACTGGCTGCGGCGCCGTGCCCTGGAAAGGGAGTGACATGCCGCCGCGCAGGAAAAAATCCCATGCCTGGGTGTACATGATCTGGGGGATCAACGGGCTTGCCCTTGCTTCCTTTATCGGCTTTCTGGTCTTCACACGGACCGATCTGCGTGTGTCGGCAGCAGTGGAAGTCACCGACACTCCCCGTCCGGTGGAAACCAACGAACTTCCTCCCACAAGTTTTTTCCTGCCAACGTTAACGCCCAACCCATACTACACTCCGCCGGTTTTCGAAACGTCCACGCCGTTTGTGCTGGCGTATGGCCCCCGTCCATCCGTCATCGGGTTTTCTGTGGCAGGCCGGCCCATCGAAGCCTATACGTTCGGCACAGGCGAGCGGCAGTACCTGATCGTGGCCGGCATCCATGGCGGATACGAATGGAATACCATCGCCCTGGCAAATGAACTGATCGAATATATCATCGACAACCCCGACGTGATTCCGGATGAGGCAACCCTCTACATCATCCGCAACATGAACCCGGATGGAGAGGCCCGTGCCCACGATGTGGAAGGCCGGGTTAATAACAACGGTGTGGACCTGAACCGCAACTTCCCCAGCGAAAACTGGTCTGTCGACTGGGACCGGGACGGCTGCTGGATCTACCGTCCCACCACGGGCGGCGATTATGGCGGCTCGGAACCGGAAACACGAACGGTTATGAATTTCATTGCCAGCCATACAATCGAGGCGATGATCAGTTATCATAGTGCAGCTCTGGGCGTTTTCCCAGGGGGCGACCCGTGGGAACCGGCCTCCAAGCAGCTGGCAGCAGCCCTGGCCAGGGCCACCCGTTACCCCTATCCTCCTATCGATACAGGCTGCGAATACACGGGGACTCTTGCCGACTGGGCTGTGGAGAACGGCGTCGGCGCGGCCGTGGATATGGAGCTTAGGAACCACAGGAATACTGACTTCGAACAGAATCTGAAAGCACTTGAAGTGCTCTTAAGCTTTAGACCGTAATCATCACAAAGGAGCCTGAATGACTCAAAAAGTCAACACCCTCTTCACCAATGCATTCGTACTCACCATGGATGGACTCCTGACCCAATATTCGCCCGGCGCAGTCGCTGTCAACGGCGACAGCATTGTGGCAGTGGGACTCGAGCAGGATATTACCAGGGAGTACACCGCCGATGAGGTAGTCGACTGCGGCGGGAAAGTCCTGATGCCTGGATTGATCAATGCGCACACGCACGTCCCCATGACACTGCTGCGCGGCCTGGCCGACGACCTGCGGCTCGACGTCTGGCTGATGGGCTACATGATGCCCGTCGAGCGCGAGTTCGTTTCTCCGGAATTCGTACGCCTGGGGACACTGCTTGCCTGTGCGGAGCAGATCCGCAGCGGTATCACGACCTTCAACGATATGTATTACTTTGAGGAGGATGTCGCCCAGGCGGCGGCCGATGCCGGAGTGCGTGCCGTCTGCGGGCAGACCGTGATGAAGTTCCCCGCACCCGATGCGGCATCGTTCGAAGACTCGTTGCAGATGGCGCGTGAGTTCATCCAGAAATGGAAGGATCACCCGCTGATCGTCCCGGCGGTCGCCCCCCATGCACCTTACACCTGCACGGCCGAGATCCTGCGCGCCACTGCCGACCTGGCGAAGGAGTTCGATGTACCGCTGCATACCCACCTCTCCGAGACCGCCTTCGAAGTGGAAAACATGCGCAATGAGAACGGTATGCCTGTCATTCCTTATGTGAAGAAGCAGGGCATCCTGGATGCAAAACTGATCGCCGCTCACTGCGTTCACGTAGATGTTGGCGAGATCCGCTCGCTTCACAATGCAGGTGCAGGAGTTTCTCACAATCCATCTTCCAACCTGAAACTGGCCTCCGGTTTTGCGCCGGTGATGAAAATGCTCGAGACCGGCGTCAACGTCGGTATCGGTACGGATGGTCCTGCTTCGAACAACGACCTGGATATGTTCGAGGAAGTGCGCCTGGCCGCGTTCATCGCCAAGGCAGTGACCAACGATCCCACCTCCCTTCCTGCGCCGCAGGCACTGCTGATGGCAACCCGCCTTGGTGCGCAGGCGCTCCACATCGGGCACCTGACCGGCTCGCTGGAAGCGGGTAAGCGGGCCGACCTGATCCTTGTCGATGTCTCACCTGTGCATAACGCTCCTTCATTCAAACGAGCTGCCGATAATGCCTATGCGCAGATCGTTTATGCCAGCAAGTCCACCGATGTGAGCGATGTGATGGTCAATGGCAAATGGCTGATGCGCGACCGCCAGCTGCTGACCTTGAACGAAAATGAGCTCCTCGCCCGGGCCAACGAGATCGCCAGGAAGATCGACGCGTTCCTGATCGAGCGCGAGCAGTCCGTCCTCTCCAAGCTGATCGCCCTGGGCGGCTCCATGGAACAGGAATCGTTCGAGGTACAGGTCAAGGTCAGGCTGCAGGATATCGAGCCGATCATCCGCTCGATGAAACAGCCGGAGATCGAGATCATCCGCCAGCGCCATTACCGCGAGCACGACGTCTATTTCTTCTTCGACGATCCGTCCCAGGGCCGCCTGCGCTACCGCGAGGATGATTTCATGGACGACGCCAAAGGCACCGTCACCAATGTCCGCGCCCGCCTGACACTCATCGGTCTGAAGCGTGAAGGAAAATTCGAAGAGGTGCTGCTCTCGCGCAGCCGTTTCCTCGCGCCGGCCACACATTCCCTGCGCTTCTACCGGGAATACTTCAAACCGAAATCCGAGATCGCCATCGAAAAAGACCGGCTGCGCTGGCTGATCAAATATAAGGATACTGAGTTCTTCATTAATCTTGACCAAATGACCGAACCCCAGCTCGGCTATTTCCTCGAGATCAAGAGCCGCACCTGGAGCCGCACGGATGCCGAGCACAAAGCCCGGCTGACCAGTGAGCTGCTGGCCCTGCTCGACGCCTCCGATGGAGAGCCTGTGACTGAGGACTATATCGACATCGTGAGTGAGGCCTGAATCGTGCGTGACCTTTTAAAAACGATTGCGACGCTTTGTGCCGTCCTTTTTGTCGCGGCCGGGGTTCCGGTATTGATCCTTTTCAATATCGAGAGGGGGGCGTTCGAATCGGCGACGTATAAACAGGCCTTTGAGAACCAGCGTCTTTATGAACGAATGCCAGCCATCCTGGGGACAACATTAGCCTCGACCCTTTCCCAGAATGCAGGCATGGTCCCCTTCCTGCGCGAGCTGACCCCGGAGGAATGGCAGTTAACCATCTCCACCCTCCTGCCTCCCGAGGAGCTGCGGGCGATGACCGACCAGACGCTCGACTCCACGTTCGATTATCTGAACTTCCGGAGCAAGACCGTGGTGATCTCACTCCTGCCCGTTAAAGCACAGCTTACCGGGCCGGCAGGTGTGAATGTGGTCCGGCAGTTCCTGGCAGCCCAGCCGGCCTGTACTGTCGAACAGTTAACGCAGATGGCGCTAGGTATGATAAGTGGGAACATCACACTCTGTAACCCGCCCGAGGAGGCTATGGGACTGCTCGAGCCGTTCATCCAATCGCAGCTGCAGACGATCAATAACACCTTTCCCAATGAAATCTCGCTCGTCCCCGCTACAGAGAGCGGCACGCCGAGCGACCCACGCCTGCAGCTGCATCTGGTTCGTTCCGGCATCCAGTTTGCTCCGTTCTTTGTCTTCCTGCTTTTACCCCTGATCGCCGTGCTGGCAGTTCGCAACATACGTGACCTGCTGGTCTGGTGGGGCTGGCCCCTGCTGGTCACCGGGCTGGTCAGTGGGCTGATCGGGTTGGTCGGTTCTCCTCTGGTTGGATGGGTTCTACAGCTCCTGATCCAGTTCCAGGTGGCGGCCATCCTGCCTCCCGTCCTGGCTTCGAGCATCGCAGAGACGGCCAGCGCGGTGGCAAGCCAGATGCTGCTGCCAGTCATCCTGCAGGGCTTTGGGATGGCCGTGACCGGCCTGGGCATGGTAGTCCTGAGCTTCCTGTTCCCCACCCGGACAATCATTGCAGTGCCCTAACAATGCCCAGGCTGCCGGTATGATTCTGCCCGGCCGCTGCAGTCATTTCATCAGACCGCCGGTACACCGCGCAAGTCATTCCACGGCTCGGCCCAAATGCGGGATTTGACGGCAGAAGTCCAGTTCCCTGTGTAACAGGGATAAGAAGAAGCTGCGCAGATGTGCTCTCCGCAGCCTTGTTTTAGGATTTCCTCTAGGATGTGTTATTGGCAGCTATTCGCCAGATGCTCATCGAAAGTTTCCGAAAATTCATGGAACCCGGAGCCATCGCACCGGGCACGGAAATAAAGATAAGTCGACTCCTCCGGAAAAGCCACAGCCCGCAGCGCATCCAGGCTCGGGTTGGCGATTGGCGTTGGCGGAAGGCCGGGGTTGAGATATGTATTGTACGGAGAATTGACCTGCAGGTCGATCAACGTCAAAGGGCTGGTCCACCAGTTCTGCTGGAGAATGCTGTAGCCCAGCGCATACTGGACGGTGGGGTCCGCATCGAGTTTCATGCCGATGTTCAGCCGGTTGAGATAGACCGAAGCGATCAATGGCTTTTCCTCATCCTGTACGGCTTCCCGCTCGACCAGTGAGGCCAGGGTCACGGCCTGGTAGACGGTCAGTCCCTGGCGCTCAAACTGATTTTTGATATCGGGCGTGATGCGCAGGGAGAAATTACGCAAAAACCCGGTGACAAGCTCCTCGGCTGTCACAACACGCGGGACAATATATGAGTCAGGGAAGAGAAAGCCTTCCGTGGTCGCCGCGCCCTGCAAAAAGTCGAAGTCAGGATGCTGAGAACGCGCCACATGGAGGAACTCCTCGGGTGTGACGGCCAGGCCTGAGGTTGGGAGGGAGGCGGCAATCTCCTCCATCCGCCAGCCGGGCAGGATGACGAAGGTCACCTGTTCGGGTGTCGCATCCTGCAGCTCACGGGCGATATCGATCGCAGACATGGCCGCGCTCAAGCGGTACTCCCCCGATTGGATTGACGTGTCCAAACCCGAGTAGATCAAATAAGCGCGTAACGCCTCCGCGTTTCGGACGAGACCGACCACTTCCAGACGGCTGGCGATCGAATTGACCGATTCCCCCTGCTCGACCGTAAACGTCTGTTCCACCCCATTGGCATCCCGCGGATCGGTCAACAGGCCGTCATACCAGAGCAGTTGAGCAGAATACTGGATCCGCTCCGGCAGGGAGAGACGGGGAGACGGCGCACCAAAGACCCAGGTGGCCCGGGATGGGATATAGACTAGCATCACAAGGAGACAGGTGAGGAGTAACAGGAGGAAGAAGACGATGATGAGTCTGCGCATGAGTGTAACGGAACCGTAGGAAGCAGGGAGTTGGAGCTGACTGGATCTACCTGTTCGATTCGAGATAGGATCGCAAAATCATGACGGCCGCCAGCGCGTCCTGATGGCCGCTGCGATCTTTACGTGAGACGCCCAGCGCAATACGTGCTGCGCGGGCATCCTGGGTACTGAACGATTCATCCCATAAAACGACGGGGGTGTGGGTTTGTTCCTTCAACGCTTCCGCAAATTTCGCGGCGCGGCGGCCCGCCAGGTTCGGCCGGCCCGCTTCGTCGAAGGATTGTCCGATCACGATCAGGCCAACCTCGTTTTCATGAGCCACATTGGCCACCTGCGCCGCGTCCAGCAGGCGCGAGACATGCTCGATCACTTTGAGCGGACTGGCGATCGTCGCGGTCGGGTCGCTCAGCGCGAGACCGATCCGCTTTTCCCCATGGTCAACGGCCAGGATCCTCACCGGACTCCCCTTTTGAAGCACGGAGACATCCAGATACAGTGAAAAAAGAATCTCCGTGCCCCTGTGTCTCCGTGGTTAGTCTTCAATCTCACCTTGTCACCACCGAAATACGAAAAGGAACGATTGGCATCCACGGCCACCAGCTGGGAGAAAGCTCAATGACCGGTGCGTCTGCCAGAGGCAGATTCTCCTCCAGGGCGGACACCGCATTCCAGGCGCCGAAACCCTGGACCATCTGGGTCACCTGTGCGGGATGGATCTGCTGGACGATCCTGCGCTCGGCGCGCATGGTCCACTTTGCCGAGCCATCTTTGTACATGGATGGACTTGAAACCGGTGTAACCGTCAACGCGTCTGAAGCTGCGATATAACCAGCAGGCAGGGAGGCGTTCAACGCCAGCGCGGCCAGCTCGGTCAGGTCGGAGGCAGCCGCATATTGGACTGAATATTCCACCTGCATGTTCAAGGTCAGGTTTCGGCCCGAAGCGCCCGGTGGCGGATCATACACTTCCGAGAGTGTCTGGGATACGGCCAGCGTTTTCTCAAAAAGCAGGTCGCCCGGGGAGAGGTCCCCTGCCAATTGCTCGCGGGCCTGTGTCTCCAGGTCTTTCATCAAGAGGTTCTTTACCCGCTCACGGTCCGCTTCACTCGCCTGGATCGATGGCAATTCGCGCCCGCCGGTGGTCGGCTCGGGATTTGTGACCGACAGGGACAAGCCCAGCCTGCCTTCAATGGCATTGATCGTCCCGGCTTCCAGGTTGCCTGCAGCACCCCCCTCCACCGCTTCGACCGGCGCATCGAGGGTTTCACCGACGCCTGCAGCCACCTCCCCCTCACGTGTGGTCACGAAGCGGATGCCGTCTCCGCCAAGCACCACTGTACCTGCCGGGATCGTGACAGACTGCTGGGTAAGATTCCGAAATTCCACCACTCCCCGGGCTTTCGACTGCGGGACCACGGTGGAGCCTGTTACTCTCACCGTCCTCGTTCCATCCACAATAACCCGTTTTTCGCCCGCCGGAATACTGCCTGTGATGAAAACCGATGCGATCGAAGGGCTGGCGCTCACAGGCAGGACGAGGCTCTGATTCCTGGACAGGGGTGTCAGGGTGATCTGGGCACGGGGGATGAACAGCGCCACAAGTGCCAGCACCGCCAGTACGCCAACGAGAAAGGCGAGGACGCGCACGACCGGATGGGATCGCCAGGCCGGCTCAAGAACAGGGACCTGTTCCCGCTGTTCGCGCAAATCGCTGCGCGGAGGACGCGTCGAAAAACGCCTGCGGCGCGGCTTGGGCCAGGAGAGGCGCTGCGCCTCCCCCGTGGAGGTAAAGACCGGGATGCGCAGTGCCTGTGCGTCGGCCCGTACCCGGCGCACACGCGAGACAATCCCCAGCTGGGCACCCAGCGAAGCTGCATGCCGCTGCAGGATCTTCAGATCCACCTGGCGGAGGGTAACCTTCTCGAACTTCGGCCAGACCAGCAGAATACGCGGCGTCTTGGCCCACGACATCCGGTCCCGGACCGAGATGAGGTCGTCGTGCGATTCGAGCGTGATAATCTGGGTCTTCATTCAGACAGATTATAACCGTTGGGTCGCAGGCTCCATCGATTGACCAAAGTCCGTGATTTATGTATAGTTGGCAGGAGTTTCATCCTGAGGAGGAGAGATGCCGCCATCTGCTGACACCATCATCATAAATGCCAGGGTATTTACAAGTGACTCCGCCAACCCCCGTGCCGAAGCGGTAGCCATCCGGGGCAATCGCATCGTCTACGTGGGAACCAGCCATGGAGCGGAGAGGTATAAAGGTGATTCCACGCGGGTCATCGATGGGGAGGGACACACGCTTACATCCGGTTTCATCGATTCACATGTCCATCTGCTTTCAGGCGCCATCTGGATGGGCTATGCCCAGCTCCAGGAAGTAAGGAATAAAGAGCAGCTGAAACAGGTGCTGCTCGAATTTGCAGACCAGAACAAGACCTCACCCTGGGTATTGGGGCGCGGCATCCGCTATGACATTGTCTCCACCCGCCAGGAGCTGGATGAGATCCTGCCCGATCGTCCCATCTACATCGGCGCCTACGACGGTCACACAGCCTGGGCGAACACCACGGCCCTGGAGATGGCGGGGATTTACCATGAAGATCAACAGGAAATGCAAAATGGGCTTATCGTCCGCGATGCCGAGGGACGGGCCACGGGCGAGCTGCGGGAGGATGACGCCATGCAGGCGGTCCTGGACTGCGTCCCCCAGCCGGACGCCAGCCGCAAGCGCGAGCTGTTGAAGCTGGCCATCCAGAAGTTCAACGCAGCCGGCATCACCAGCGTCCATAACATGAACGGCGATATGCAGGAGCTCATTGCCTATGCCGCCCTCGAAGACAGCGAAGAGATGGACCTGCGGGTCTACGTGCCGTACCATGTCAAACCAGATGCCACAGAGGAAATGCTGGCTGAAGCTGCGCAGATGGCAGCCGTGAAGATGGACTATGTGCGCGGCGGCGCGGCGAAGTTCTTCATGGATGGGGTCTGGGAATCGGGTACCGCATTCAGTGTCCATCCCTATGCGGAGGAAACGGCTGCAGAAGCACAGCCGATCTTTTCCTTCGATCATTTTACGCGCATGGCTGCCCTGTGTGACAGGATGGGGCTGCAGATCGCGGTCCACTGCTGCGGCGATGGCGCAGTACGCCAGGCGCTGGACGGCTTCGAAGCTATTCGAAAGCAGAACGGACCGCGCGACAGCCGTCACCGCATCGAGCACATCGAAGTCTGCCAGCCGGAGGACATGCCGCGCTTCCGGGAGCTGGGCGTGGTCGCCTCCATGCAGACCAGCCACGCGCCCTTGAGCCGCGAAGAGGATCCGGTATGGATCGGCCAGACCGGTCCCCAGCGCTGGCCCTATGCCTTCCCCTGGCGCTCGCTCAAGCAGGCCGGCGCGCACCTCGCCCTGGGCAGTGATTGGACCGTAGCGCCTTTCGACCCGATGCTCAACATATATGTGGCGCTCAATCGTAGGAAGTACGACGAGCCCAACCCGGATCAGCGGCTGACGCTGGAGGAGTGCATCCTTGGCTATACGCGCGATGCCGCCTACACAGAATTCATGGAGCACCAGAAGGGACAGATCAGGGAAGGCTATCTGGCCGACCTGGTTCTCTTCTCGCATGACCTGTTCGAATTGAAACCCGAGGAGATCCGCTCGGCCCGGGTGGAACTGACCATGATCGATGGCAGGATCGTGTTCGAAGGAAACGGATAGGTAGTCAAAAACGTGGAGCCGGTCTGGCTCCACGTTTTTCATTCAATCCGTAAGGTGGCTTGCCCTGCGGATCAACTCCATGAATTCGCCTGTGTCTTCATCCCAGGGCAGCAGCTCGCTGACCCGCTGGGCTTCGCGGTAGACATGGGACAGGGAGCTTTCCTCCGCCCAGTAACTCTCCTTGAGGATCTCAGCATACTCCGCCACGATGACCGAGCGCTGGAAATACGGATCGGCGTACTCGAACTCGTAGGCCAGCTCACCCGTGTGGAACTCCCGGGCAAGCTCGACCACCTGGCGTGTGTCCGGGTCCTGCCAGCGCATGAAGACAGTAGCAATGGTCCCGTAGGCTTCGGGATAAAGCTTGACCTCGTACAGCGCGGTAACGGAATGACCTGCGCCGATCTCGCCCGCATCCACGCTATTGTCGCGGAAATCGTCGTCGGCAATGGCCCGGTTCTCGAAACCGACCAGGCGATAGCGCATCACAACAGACGGGTTGAAGTCCACCTGCACCTTGGCATCCATGGCGATGGTCTGCAGGGTGCCGTTGATCTGGTCGATGAAGAGCCGGCGGGCTTCGCGCATGTCATCCACATAGGCATAGAAGCCATCCCCGTTATCGGCAAGCTGTTCCATCAGGACATCGTTGTAATTGTCCATGCCGAAGCCGATGGTCGTAAGCGTCACACCTTCCTCGACATAATGGTCCACTTCCTCGAGGATGCCATCTGGGCCGGTTACTCCGACATTGGCAACCCCATCCGAGCACAAAATGACACGGTTGATTCCGTTTGGATTAAAGGCCCGCATCGCCATCTTGTACCCCAGGCGGATCCCCGCTTCGGCATTCGTCGCGCCCTCGGGACGCAGGCTGTAGATGGCATCCAGGATCCTGCCTTTATCGGAGCCGGGTGTCGGTTCGAGGACGACGCGGGCATCCGATCCATAGACGACAATGCCGACCGAATCGGCCCGATGCAGTTGTTCGACGAGCAGCTCGAGTGAGCGCTTGACCAGGCCGAGGCGGTGGTCCATATCCATCGAGCCGGAAACGTCGATCACGAAGGTCAGGGAGGCATCCTTACGCTCGAATTCCGGGACCTGGTAGCCCTGGATGCCCACTCGCAGCATTTGATAACGCTCGGTCTCGGTGAACGGCGATGGGGCGCCATCGATGCTAACTGCAAAGGCCTGGTGGGCAGGCGGGAGGGGATAGCCCTGGTCGAAGTAGTTGACATACTCCTCCACGCGGACGGAGTCGGGCGGCGGCAGGTTTCCTTCGCTCAGATAGCTGCGCATGATGGTATATGAACCGGTATCCACATCCAGCGCAAAGGTGGACAGGTTGTCGTCCCCGGTATCGATGGACGGATTGACCCCATAGTCCTCGAAGAACATATCATATGGCTCACGGACGGCAGGCGGCATACCGGAGCTGGGAGGCATTGCATTCGGGCTTGTGGACGGCATTTCCGGTTCGGCCTCATAGGCAGGAGCCTCCGTCGCAGCGGCCTCCTCAGGCTCATAGTAACCATCATCGTCCTGGGGTTGCGGGACTTCGGTGGCAGCCGCGGCTCCACAGGCCGCGGTAAACAGCAATACGAAGATCATGCCCGTCAGCAGGGCATTGCGTCGAGTGAACATCTTCTTCTCCTTATAAATAATCAGTACTTCACGAAAGGCGAACAAATGCCCAAAAGATCCCCGAAAAATAGGTGCGGGCGTCTGCCCGCACCTATTTTTCGGGCTGTTCCAAGCTATTTCATGATCTACTGATAATGATTTGGATCAGACACGGCAAAACGAACCGCCGGCCGGCGTTCCGGTTGTCCGCAGAAGAGATGTCACGTCATAGGCCCTCCTCCCCGCCGGGTCGTGGCAGGGTCATTGGTTTTCCAGGTGGATCGGCTGTTCAATCAGTTGACGTGAGGGCAGATGAAATGTTCCCCAAATCAAAAAGGGACAGTCTCGAGACTGTCCCTTCTGAAGGATCAGGAACTCCGCGCTTATGCCAGGGTCAGGATTACCACAACCGAGCCATTCACTTCTGTGGCTGTAACGGTCAGGACATGTTCGTCCTTTTGGAATATTTGGGCGGTGGCATTGCCCTCTGCAGGCATGTTGAACAGGGAAGACCAGCCCTGAGATTCGAGCTCATCATTATAAAAATCACTGACCTCCGTGATCGTCGCATCGACCTTGAAACTATAAGCATTGGTATCCGGGAACTCCTCGCCGGCGGTGGCCTGGGGCATGATCGGGATATCATTCCATACCGAGACAGGCGTCCCCTCCGGATTAAAGTAGCTGCTAAAATCGGGAAGAGCCGAGGCGAATGCTTCAATGGTGGGGGCAGCAGAGGGAAGGGCCTGGAGCGTCTCGACCGGGATCTGGGTCACAAACGATTGCAGCGTCTCGATCGGCAGGGCCGTCGCCAGGGACTGGGCCGTCTCTGCCAGATCCTGCGCCTGGTTGAAGGGCTGGGTGACGGCATTGCAGGCCAGGATGAAAAGGACCAGAACGACTAAAGCAAGATATTTCAGGTATTTTGGCATGGGAACTCCTTTGGAGCGCAATCATAATCCAAATTGGACATCCGGCAAAAGGACTTTGCGTACTACTATTCCCTGTCCCATTGAAAACAGGAATGGCGGCTCCGGACAGCCTGGCTTACAATAGGCGAAAAGGCCTCCCATGTCACTGCCCTGGTATCACAAGACAACGATCTACCACATTTACCCTCGTTCATTTTATGACAGCAATGGGGATGGAATAGGCGACCTGCAGGGCATTCTCCAAAAACTGGACCACATTCAAGGGTTGGGATTCGAATCGATCTGGATCTCTCCGTTCCTTGCATCCCCGCAGGTGGACTTCGGCTACGATGTCTCCAGCTACACAGACATTGCAGCGGAGTACGGCACGATGCAGGATGTTGAGCAGCTGATCGAAGAGATCCACCGGCGCGGCATGCGGATCGTCTTCGATCTGGTCCTGAACCATACCTCCAGCGAACACCCGTGGTTCCTCGAATCCAGGTCCTCGAGGGACAATCCCAAAGCAGACTGGTATCTTTGGCGCGATCAACCCAACAACTGGCTGACCGTGACCGGCGGAAGCGGCTGGCAATATGCACCTGAGCGGGATCAATATTTCTGGACCACCTTCCTGCCCTTCCAGCCGGACCTCAACTACCGCAACCCGGACGTAAAACGGGCAATGCTTGAGATCGTCCATTTCTGGCTGCGTAAAGGTGTAGATGGTTTCCGGCTGGATATCTTTCATCACCTCTTCAAGGACGCGGAGTTTCGTGACAATCCATTCTCTTTCAAACTTCTCCCCACCCCGGACGATCCATCAGGATATCTGCAGGAAGCAAAATACACGGCCAACCAGCCGGAAAGCTTTGCATTTGCCCGGGAATTCAGATGGGTTTGTGACGAATACGGCGAGAAGCTCTCCATCGGCGAAGTGACCGGGCACCCGTCAATAACCCGCCGCTATCTGGGGCAGGCAGAGAACACCGGCCTGACCCTGGTCTTCGACTTTGGCATGTTGAATTTCCAGTTCAGCGCAGACTACTTTCGCAGCCTGATCCAAACCATGGAGAAGCAGTATCCACCGCCCTTTATGCCGGTCTATGTATTCAGCAATCTCGATAAAAACCGGAGCATGCTCCGCCTGGGCGGGGATGTTCGCAAGGCGAAACTGCTCCACATGCTCCAGATGACCGTGCGCGGCGTGCCGTGCCTGTATTACGGGGAGGAGATCGCCATGACCAACGCGAAGTTCCCCTTTGCCACGGCGCTCGATCCCATTCCTCATAAATATACATTCCTGCCGCGCTTTGTTTTCGACGCTCTCGGGCTGATGGTCAACCGGGATGAAGTCCGTACACCGATGCAATGGGATGCGACAAGGAATGCCGGGTTCTCCACGGCGGAAAAAACCTGGCTGCCTGTCCACGAGAATTACACCCGGATTAACGTCGAGCTTCAGAGCCGGGAGGAGGGATCCCTGCTACACACGATCCGCGCGCTTTTGGCGGTCCGGCGCAGGGAAAAAGCTCTCCAGGAAGGCTGCCTGCATCTGCTGGAAAATCTCCCGGCAAATATAGTGGGCTTCACAAGGAACTTTGGGGAGGAAAAGATATCGATCCTGCTCAACTTTGGCGCCAGCCAGAAGGAATTTCCGCTCGAGGCGGGCGAGTGCGTGTTCAAATTAACCGGGGGAAGCCAATGGGTGGACGGGCGCGTACGGCTGGAAGGCTATGGTGGCTTGATACTGAAGTGACAGCCCTGGAAAGCGATTTCGATCTCACTTAAGGAGTGACAGGAAACAACCATGAAATTCAGCGACGGATACTGGCAGATGCGCCCGGGTATGAGTCCCCATTATGCCGCCCAGGTCCATGAAGTTGTGATCGAGGCAGACGCAATTACTGTCTTTGCCCCGGTCGGAAAATTAAAAGAACGCGGCCATAC
>DASUOS010000492.1:0-16027 GCA_036276515.1 Anaerolineales bacterium
GATTTGGATCCCCGGGCCATCCACCGCCTGGCGCTGGTCCAGAACGATCAGGACTACCGCTTCATGCTGGCGCTGTGCGAGCTGGTCCTGCTGCACCAGATGCCGGCCGATCGCTCGGGAGGCCGGCCCGTGCCGGGTCTCGACCGGGAGACGCTCGTCCTGCATCGCATCTATGAGCGCTTCGTCGCCGGCTTCTATCGCTTTCATCTCAACGGCTGGGACGTGAAGCCCCAGAAGCGCCTGGACTGGCATGCCGATCTTGCCAATGAGCATCTGCCCGCCATGATCCCGGACCTGATGCTCACCCATCGCAGCACCGGCCGGGTGATCCTGCTCGACACGAAGTTTACTGCAGAGAGCCTGGTCGACAATCGCTGGGGGAAGCCGGTCTACGATTCGTCTCATCTCTACCAGTTGTATGCCTACCTGCGCTCGCAGGAAGACCGGTCGCCCGCGCACAGGCAGGCAGCAGGCATCCTGCTTTATCCCGCGATCCACTCGCAGGGTTCCGAGGCCGTCCACGTGCAGGGACATGCGATCCGCATCGAATGGCTCGACCTCGCCGCCGCGTGGCAGGATGTGGAAAGGCAGCTGTTGAAAATCATTGGGGAGTGAACAGAAAACAATCTCGTAAAGGCTTGATAGTACGCGTATCGCCTAAGAGATTGCTTCGTCGTCGCTGTGTTCCTCCTCGCAATGACGAGGAAGGTTGAGGCTTCGTCGCTCTGAAGGGCTCCTCGCAACCCCGGCTGCTTTCGCCGGGGCTATGACGGGAAAAGAACTATCCTGCGGGCTGCAGGGCGGCTTCCGTTGTGGGCAGCTGTTCGGGCGGGGCGCTGGAGCGGTTGGGGAAGTAGAACTGGTAGGGGTCGGTGATGACCGGCTTGCGCGTGCCGCTGGAGTGACGCCACTGGACGATGTACTGGTACCAGTCGTCGTCGAGCATGGTCTGGAAAATGACTTCCATCTGATCGAGCGGCAGGGGCGGCTCGATCTTCTTCAGGGCGGTGAAGGCGGCCTTGGTGCCCAGGGCAAAGTCGAGGTCGGTGGCCGTGCGGATGCCGTGGCTCTTGAGGGTGTTGTAGAACGCCTGGTTCTTTTCGTCCTGCAGGCCGCAGTGCAAATAGAGCACGGCCTGGTCAAACATATCCACGAGACGCGAGGTGGGGATGCGGGTGCGGGCGATCAGCTCGATCATATTGTGGTGGGCCAGGTTCTCGATATTCTCGATGCCCTCCTCGAGCAGGCGGGCCCGGTCATACAGATGGACGCCTTCCAGGTCGTTGAGCGAAAGCGTTTCCTTTTCCTTCGAGCTGATATTGGCAATCTTCTTGACGAAGTCCTGGATCAGGGTCAGGCCGGTCTCGGGGATGAAGCCGACGATAAAAGCCACGGCGAACAGTCCTGTTTCGAGCGCCGAGCCGTCGGTGAACTGCGGCAGGTTGTCGATCACCCAGACCAGCACAATGGTGATCAGCAAACGGACCGTCACGTGGGCATAGGTCTTGGGGGTCAGGTCGGCGCGCACGTAGCGGCGGAAGATCATATTCAGGGTAAAGAAATAAGCGCCCAGGAAGCCAAAGGTAAAGGCATTGCGGACCGGGACGAAGAAGTCTCCCAGGCTGGCGGCCCCCGCGGCGGGCGTGTCGATCGTGCCCATGGTGATGATCCAGCCCATCACCAGCAGGGCTGTGCCGATGACCAGCAGCAGAATGGAGAGCGGGGCATTGCCCGAGCCATAGACCGAGTCGATCAGGGCTTCATATTTGGTGCGGGTCTCGGTCAGCGAATGGACGTTCGGGTCGAGCGACATGACTTCCTTGTAGAAGTTCTCCTTCTGGATCTCCACCTGCTGGCGTCCAAAGAGATAGAAGAACAGGGCCGGGAGCATGGAGGCCAGTGAGATGAACGTCACCTGCATCAGGCGGCCGAGCGCCGGCAGGTCACGGGCCGACTCGATCAGCGTCTTCCCATCCCCGAAGAAGTAGGTGGCAGCGATGGGCAGGCCGATTCCGGTCGCCAGGACCAGCACCATCCCGGGCAGGAGCTTGAGCCAGCCGGCGATGTTGCGCCGGTTCTTGATGCCGGCCGCTTTCATCTTTGCCCGCCGGTCGCTGAGGATGACGGCGGCCACGATGGCCACGAAGCAGCCCAGCGACACCCAGCCGATCGTGCTCCAGCGGATGGAGCCCCAGATCAGGTTGATCGGGATGCTGACCACCAGGAACAATGCCAGGCCGATGACGATAAAGCCGGTGACCATATCGCCGATCTCGTCGCTGGCTGTGGACGGGAAATCGATGGTGATCAGGCGCTGCTCCTCCCAGGCCAGGAAGTCATAGTCCACGATCCACTCCCGGTTCATGGTGCGGGAGCCGAACGGGGCGATGATCAGGTCGCCGATGCCCGGGGTGACGGCTTTGATCTGGATGAACGAATCGGTCTCGTTATTGATGATCGCGTACTGGATCTCCTGGCTGGCGGGCGGGAGTTCGGCTTCGGCGGCCGGCGCCGGAACCGTTTCGTCTGCAGCTTCGAGCGGCTGGATGATATTTTCTTCCATGGCTCTCTCCTTTGGTATAGGAGCATTATAGAGAGTTCAGGAGCGGAATACAAGTCGCAGCTCCAGATAAAAATGGACTTCCTTCCAATGGATGCTTCACCCAGGTCATATCATCCTCTCGAAGGCCATTCGTCCCGGCATCCTTCGGGAGGGTGACATGAAATCGGGCTTTGTGCAAGCCCTGAAAAAAGTAAAGTGGGATATTGAATTTTCTCCTCGAAAGTTGTACACTGGAAACGCGACAGACGTCATACTTCAATACAAGGAGGAAAAGTATGTCTTCGAAGCGAATCGTTCAAGTGTGTCTTATTTTAGCGGTGCTGCTGGTCAGCCTGGCAGCGGCGCCCGATGCCCAGGCCTCATCCTGGTGCGGGAGCTCCTACGTGGTCCAGCGCGGCGACTGGCTGGCCAAGATCGCCCGCAACTGCGGCGTGACCCTTTCCCAGCTGTATGCCGCCAACCCCTGGACGCGCTATTACTACTATATCTACCCGGGACAGGTGCTGACCATCCCCGGTGGGTATCAGGAGCCGGGCGGCGGTCCGGGCGGCGGGTACGTCTGCGGCCCGAACTGGGACGATTGGGGCGCCTTCTGGACGGTGTGCCGCGGCGATACGCTGGGCATCATCGCCCGCTACTACGGCGTGAGCTGGCGCTATCTGCAGCAGGTCAACGGCGTCGCCAACGCCAACCTGATCTACCCGGGACAGAAGATCCGGCCCTGACCCCCTCTGCCGCTGAAGCGGCATCTCCCCCAAATCCGACAAGTTGATGATGGGTGATGAAGTGCTCGTCTGGTCGTCGGATTTGGGGAGGAGAAGGTTGTAGGAGGCATCCTCAGATCCGACAGGGGAAAATTGGGATGCCGATTTGAGGGACAACAAAAGGATCGTATTCGAACGAAGCGGGTTGAAGACCCGTTCTATAGGTTTCACTTCCTCCCTGCCTGTTCATCAAGAAGAGGTATTCTTTTCCTTCCGTGCGGATCCTTTTGAAGCAGCCACGTCCACCGGGCGTAACGAATACAGCCAGGGTGGTGTTCCATCCACAAAAGTGGGGAAATGTTGTCCACACCCCTATATGATCCTGTTCCCCTATGAGGCTGGATCCCGGGGAAAGCTCACTATTCATCGGTTCAACAACCGCTCGAAGGGAGCATTATATGAATCAGTACAGTTTCACTATTGTCGATGTTGCGGCGATCCTATATGGGCTGTTGGCCATTATCGTTCTCCTTGCTGCCTTCCGCTTTCTCAGGTGGCTGTTCCGCAAGGTTGGGGAAGTATGGACCCAGGCCAGCCTGTTCGGAGCCGACCCGAAGACACGGCTGGTCAGTCTCGGAATTGCGGCGCTCCTCTTCCCCAGGGCGGTGTTTTCGCTGGCCAATGCCATCATCTATTTTATTGGCAACTTTTTCGTCTCTGCCCCCCGCCAATTGCTCGATAACTGGATAAACGCTCAGTTCTCCTGTTCGGAAGGGAGCACCGAAGGCCTGCGCTATTGCTTCGGGCAGCTCTGGTTCGGCTTTATCCAATCCTGGACCGAGGCGCTTTCGAATTCGATCGATCGTTTTGGGCCAGCCTACCTGCCGTACAACCAACTGGTACTGATGCTGGCGGTGTGGGCCGTCGTCGCTGTGTTATTGAGCGAGGGGCCGGCAGACGAGGGAGACAGCCGCCCGGAAGCGTTCAAGCTGCGCCTGCAAAGCGCGATCGATGGACTGGGGCGGACTGCCAGGCTCAACATCATGTTCTTCCTGGTCCTGGTCCTGGCAGGCTACCTGAGCATTGCCGCCATTGCCGCCATCCCCGGGCTTCAGGAACCCGCCGTGGCCTCAGAAGCGGTCAGCGTCGAAAACCTGGAAGACCAGCTCGAGAGCTCCATGACCGACTCGCTGGCCACTATGACTTCCCAGGAGCTCCCCGGTACGAATAACCCATTTGCCAGCCTGACCGAGGCAAAGAGACAGGAGATCGATGCTGATATCCTGGAATACTTTTTGTACCTCGAGTCGGAGCGCAGGCTGCTGTTGAGTGCCTATCCAAAATTACTCAGGGAGGCCCAGTCCCAGGCAAAAACGGCCCGCGATGAAGCGGTGGATGCCTACCGGGTCAGCCTGGTCGACAGGAAGGGCAGCCAGGAGACCGCCGAGCATTATCTGGCGATCGGCAGCTGGTACCGGCGGATCCTCAACGATATCGAATATTCGCTGGACAACTGCCGGAGCAGCCTGCAGGCGGCCGACCAATGGTACGAATACGTCATCAGCCAGACCCAGCCGGAGGAGGCCCTGCAGATCGTGAACGACGGCTCATGGGCCGATAACGCACGGACCGCCTGCGACAGCAACTGGGACCTGGCAGGTCTCCCCGACCGCCCGGACCTGGGCGGCGACCTGGGACCGTTCAGCTTTGTCGCTCGCTGGCTGCTGCAAACCGAATCGCTGCCCCTGGCCCAGATCGTCGGCATGCTGGGCTTTGGCCTGCTTGGATCGGCAGTCTCCACCCTCGTACGGTCCGAGACGAAGCGCAGGAGGAACCAGCCGCTGGTGGAGGAGCTGGCTACCGTTGTTATTCGCGGCGCAACGGCAGCCATCGTTGTCTTCCTGGCGGTCAAAGGCGGATTGGCGATCTTCACCTCCGGGGAAAGCGACCCGAACTCGTATGTCCTGCTGCTCACCTGCCTGGTCGCAGCCGTTTTCAGTGAAGACGTCTGGCAGGAGGCGCGTGTACGCTTGAACAGCGGCCTGAGCGGAGAAGGGGAACAAGAGGAGAGGCAGCCCGCCCGTCCCGAAGAAGCGCAGGTCGAACCGGAGGAACTGCCCTCCACCGACGAACCGGAAACCGGATCGAGTCCTGTACCCGCAGGCGATTGAAGCGAACCTGGGATCTACCTTCACTCACCTGTCCTGCCCCGGACCGTGAGCCAAAATCGTAAAGCCCCTGTAAGGCTCGCCTGCCGGATTTTTCTGTATACTGTGAATGTCGGTTTATCCATTCCTGTTTGATTTGATTTGCAAGGCACTGCGGCCCGGACATTTTTTCGTCCGGGCCGCAGTGTTTAATTGGAAAGACTTCGGAAGTCTATCGGGTGGGATGTAAACCGGCTGTAAAGTTCAGCAGGCCAGGATTCGTGTACACTGTGAGTGTTCATTGTTTCCTCCTTTTTATTAGTCCACCGGTCTCCCCCGGCACAACAGCCCGGACTTAATTGAGAAGTCCCGGGCTGTTGTGTTTAAAACTTTCCCATCATTGCGAGCCCAAACGAAGTGAGTGGCGAAGCAACCCCGGCGACCGCTGCCGGGGCAATGACGGTGCCGCGGTTGCTCTACCTCACTTCCCCTTGGACGGAGCCGGGAGATCCTCGATCCTCCAGACCTCGCCGGCGAGTGAGACCACATAGGCAGTGTTCCCGAGGAACTCGAACGAGGTCGGCTGGTTGAGACCGTCCAGGAGGACGGTGAAGGTGCCATCCGAATTGACCCTCACGAGCGCGCCGGTGTTCGGCTGCGCCGGAGCCCCCTCAAAGGGGCCATCCCAGAAGCCCTGCAAGAGGCCATACAACGTGCCGCCGGGGCCAAATTCCAGGTCGACGAGCAGGCCGATGTCCTCCAGCCCGGCGCCGGAGGCCAGCTCGGTGGGAGTGGGCGACTGCAGCGTGAACGAAACGACCTTGCTGTCTTCCGGAACGTGGGGAATGGGTCCGGCCTGGCCGATGTAGACCGTGTTGCCCCGCAGCGCCAGCCCGATCGGGACGACGTTGCCGAAGGCGACCAGCTCGCTGATCTCGCCGTCGAGAGTGACATGCAGGACGCGGTTATGGTGCCCGTCGGTGACAATGAACCCGCCTTTATAGGTCTGCAGCGCGTACTGGAAACCGGTCGGGACGAAGAAGGGCGTATCCGGCAGATGGCCTTCGGACCAGGCGCCGAGATCGGCGATGACGGTGAAGCTCGAGGGGCCGTCCATGCGGTAGATGCCGACGATGTCGTCGCCCTCAAGGTCCGGGGCAACGCCGGTGACCAGCGCGTAGGCGGTCCCGTCGAGGAAGGCGACGTCGACCACCCCGCTGCCGATGAAGAACAGGTCCGGGATGCGGGCCGGCAGTCCGCTGGCGAAGAGCGTGACGTCGCCGCTCTTGCGGTCGACGCGCCAGATGCTGCCGCTGAGCGGCGCGGTGACATACAAGTCCCCGCCGGGACCGACGACACTGCCCTGCAGCTCCTCCAGGCCGCCGACCAGCAATGTGGCAGTGGGCTCCTGAGGTGGATCTTTCGCCGCGGCGGCCGTGCTGCCGGCCAGCAGGATCGCAACACTTAATGCAAGAACAAGTACCAGCCTCTTCCAGTTCATAAGATCGCTCCTTTCGAATAGTACAAGTCATCTCAAAAACCATGTCACTCTGAGGGAGCGCTCCTACGCGACCGAAGAGTCTTGTACTTTCCGGGGTAGAGATCCTTCGCTACGCTCAGGATGACATTCTCAGATAAATTGTGGAAGACCAGGAGGCGCCGGGTCCGGGACCTGGAGGCTTCGGCGCTCATGGGTGGCTACAGATGCTATGAAATGTATGATGGGTTCTGAATGTTTCGTATGGCTTGCCTCCCTGTTTTGGAGCACTTGCGTCGAATGCGACTATAAATACTATACAACGTACGACCGGGGATTTCAAGACCTATTCTGTCCAATTCAGGGCTTGCGCAAAGTCATCAATTTTCTGTATAAATCCAAGAACATGTCATGCTGAGCGTAGCGAAGCATCTCTACCACGCTGTATGAGTTCCTTCGGTCGCGTAGGAACGCTCCCTCAGGAAGACATGCCAGGCGACTTTAAGCAAGCCCTGTGTCCAATTTCATGTCACTCCCCCGAAAGGCACCGGGGCTGGTGTACGCGACCGACTTCGTCCCGGGCGATCGTTCCCGGGAAGAGTCTCGTACGTTCCGGGGTAGAGATCCTTCGCTATCGGTCACACCGTCCCGAAGCGGCGCCTGCACCGAACGCAGGTACGGTATGTCCTTCGGGAGGATGACATACCGTTGTTGGTTATTCCGGGGTTTGGCGGGATACTGACCGCTTGACCCCCGCCCCCGCCGTCGTGCCGCACACTTGCAAGGTACCCCCAAGGCGGGGACGGAGCTTTTGCGTTTGTTTAGCAGAAGCACTTTTGTTTTTTACAGGTCTGTCCCCTCCCCTTTAGGGGAAAGGCCAGGAGGGGGTCTTTCGGTGCTGCACGAAACCCAGCGGGCTCAGCTCCGTATCGTCAATCGCGAATGCATAGAAATTCCCTGGGGTTGGTGTGGGCAATTTGCTTGTACAGCTTTTCTCCCAGGCGGCTCCGCAGCAGGATCGAGGCTTCCTTTTCAGAGACGCTCTCCCGCTCCACCATGTAATAATCACTTCCAAACAGCACCCGCTTCCGGATCGAAGGATGCGTGAGCAGGACTTTGAGATAGTCGATCAGATCGATAATCAGCCCCTCCTGTTTTGGCGTGAAAGCGGTGTAGGAAATGTCTGTATACAGATTTGGATAGTCCCCACAGACGATCATGTCGCAAATGGTTTTTACCCAGGCTTGCTCTTTTTCGTCATGGTTTCTTCCCTGTAGATGCTTATTCCATTCTTCTACACCGCCAAAATGAGCGAGGTTTAACTTCAGCTTGCTATAGCCCGGCCGATCCAGAATACGCTCCTTATAGTACAGCGGCTCAGAGTAGGCCCGGCGCGTTTCCTTCGATAAGCCATACTGCCAGATACCGCCCGGCGAGCAGTGCGTGACAACAGGAAAGTCGCCCTCGATACAAAGCTGGTAGATCTCCATCAGCCTGTCGTCATCCGGCGGGTAGCCCAGGCTGGGATAGATCTTGATGCCCTCGAATTTACCCCGGACGAGATTGTTTTTTACCCTGTCGACAATATCGGGATGCCGGGGGTCGGCTGCATAAAAGGGGATGATCTGCGGTTTGTAACACTCTGCCAGTGACAACAGCTCCTCGTGCTGGAGTTCGATCGAGGCGCTCACCGTACCCAACTTCATGAACGTCATATCCATCGGCAAAACCACAAATCTCGTTTTCACCTTTTCATCATTCGGATATTGACGCTGCACCTGCAGGAATACCTCCTCCTGGGTAGGCTGCTCAGCGATCTTGAGAAAGCGCGCGGTTCGTTCGAATATATCGTTCGAGCCGGGCTTGATGCGCACGAGCACCTCGTACAATAATTTCGAGCGCACGATCTTCTTCTGCTGCCTGTCCGCCGATTTTTTCATCTTCATGAGCGTGCTGTCTGCCTGCACGGGCTGGCTCATGGACCTGAGCTTGAGCAGCAGATTCAGGATTGCCTGGTACACCAGGAGCGCTCCCAGCGCCAGGAGGACGCCGATCAACAAAATAAGGGGAGTTACCAGTAAGGCCTGCAGTAGCAGCAGGAATGAGTAGCCGAGCTGTGACAACCGATCCGGACGTCCGGAAAGAAGGGTCGCGGCAGTTGACAACAGGAACAAAAGGCCGAAATAACCGCCTATCAGGCACAGGTTCCAGAGTATCTTCCGAGCGTTAATCCTGCCAAGTTTTGGATCGGAAAATATCCACAGATGGAAGGATTCGGGACTGTGCTTCATCGTGAACGTATGGATATGACAATTGTAAATTTCCCAGTCTTCGCCACGGTTTGACGGATTCATGTCTCCTCCTTTGTTACTACTGGACATTATATATCCGAATACTCCAAAGAAAATGAGAGAACCCCCGCTGTGAGTACGGTGGCGTGAAGGTCGTGACGGACCCCCGAGGCGGGGGCGGCGCTTTTGCCTCAAGGCTTGCGCAAAGTTCAAAAGAGTCTGCTATTCATGAGACACGAAGACACTGAGAAAAAGCTGCAAGTACTCTGTGTCTCAGTGGTCAGGTGTTGTGTTTTGAGCGCCCATGGCTAGGTTTAGAAAACCTCCTCCGTCCGACTTTGAGAAAGCCCTGGCTAGTGCCTTTTCATAAATTGACTCCCTCTCTCAACTTTTGTATATGTTTGCGAGGCAATCTCTTCATTCTTCGCCTGTGAGCGCTGCTCATTGCCGATCTGCCGCCTCAGTAAGGTTTCTTCGACCAGGATAGATCTCCATGAACTCTTTGGATTGGGTCAAGATTTCGGCAACGATGAAAGCGGGGTTGATCGATCGGGTAGCGGCCACCAACCCTCTTGAAAACTTCAATCGAAATCGCCCGGTGTATGCCGGGAAACTTGCAGCCTTCTGAATTCAGAGGGCTGTTCCGTTCGTGGTGGATCGAAGTGGATCCCGTCGCTTCGGGTTGCCGGCCGGTGACTTGCTTTGATCCACAGGCTGTATTTGTGCAGGTACTACAACCCAGGAGGAACAGAGGATGGCCAGAACTCAGGAAAAAACCACTACACGAAGAGGCCGGACAGGCGCGAAGCAGCCGAGACGCCCGGAGCCAAAATCGCCTGCGTACCTGAAACGGATGAATACCGCGGTCCGCGAGCACTTCGCAGGCGCCATGGACCTGACGACCTTCCTGATGACCATGGGCGACCTGACGCTCGAAGACCGGGTGCTGCTGGTCCGCCAGGCGCTCATCCTCCTCGAGCAGAACTATGTCCACCTGCCCTTGAAGCGGGCGATGCATTCGATCGACCCGGTCCAGCGCCTCAAGCTCCTGCTGCAGGAACTGGAGCAGACGACCGACCCGCTGGCCCTGCCCCCCGAGGTCACCTTCCACCGCGAGATGACCGAGATCTTTACCTCCCTGCGCGACCTGCACACCAATTACCTGCTCCCGTATCCGTTCGGTGGCATGATAGCCTTCCTGCCGTTCATGGTGGAAGACTACATCGAGGGCGGGCAGCGAAAGTATCTCGTCTCGCATATCGCACCCGGGTTCAGCCATCCGGCATTTGTGCGCGGCGTCGAGATCGTCACCTGGAACGGGATCCCGATCGAGCGGGCCGTCTGGAACAATGCCCGGCGCTTCGCCGGGAGCAACCGGGAGGCGCAGCATGCGCGTGGCGTGTCGACCCTCACCACGCGCGCCTTACGGATCACCCTGCCTCCCGATGAAGCCTGGGTGATCGTCGGCTATCTGACGGAGGCGGGCGAGCTGGCCGAGGTGCGGATCGACTGGCTGGTCAATCCCCCGCTGCCCGCCGGGGACGATCCTGCCGATGGCCTGGGGGGCGACTTGCAGACCGCGGCTGCGCTGGGCCTGGACCTGGAACACCACCTCGTCCAGCAGATGCGCAAGGCCCTGTTCGCGCCCAAAGCGGTCGCTGCCGAGAATAAAGCGGCCGAAAAGGTGGAGGAGGGAGACGAATTCGCTGCGCTGGAAACCCGGATGCCGACCGTCTTCGAAGCCCGCCCGGTGACGACGCCCGGCGGGACGTTCGGCTACCTGCGCATCCGCACGTTCTCGGCCGACGTCAGCGAGTTCACGATCGAGTTCGGGCGGCTGCTCTCTGCCCTGCCGCGCAGCGGGTTGATCATCGATGTGCGCGGCAACCCGGGCGGGATCATCATGAACGGGGAGTATATCCTGCAAACCCTCACTCCCCGGCGCATCGAGCCGGAACCGGTGCAGTTCATCAACTCGCCGTTGAACCTGCAGATCTGCCGGCAGAATCCGTTCCTGAGCCAGTGGGTCGAGTCGATGGAGCTCGCCCTGCAGACCGGGTCCGTCTATTCGGCGGCCTTCCCGATCAGCGAGCCGCATGCCTGCAACGGCACCGGCCAGAAATATTTCGGGCCGGTGGTCGTGGTCGTGGATGCACTATGCTACAGCACAACCGACTTCTTCGCGGCCGGGTTCCAGGATCACGAGATCGGGCCGATCCTGGGGGCCGATGGCAATACCGGGGCCGGCGGCGCAAATGTATGGGAACATGGGCTGCTCAGCCAGCTGCTGCCGGGGGCTGACTCTGTCTACCAGTCCCTGCCGTACTCAGCCGGGCTGCGGGTGGCGATCCGCCGCGGCCTGCGGGTCGGGCGCCGGGCCGGCCTGCCGGTGGAGGACCTTGGCATTCGCCCGGACGAGCGCCACTTCATGACGAAGAACGACCTGTTGAACGATAACGTCGATCTCATCGACAAAGCCGGCTCGATGCTTGCCGCTCTCCAGCCGGCCAGGGCATTCCAGCTGGCCACCCAATCCGTGTCCCCCACCCAGCTGACTGCCGTTGCCGATACGCAGGGCATCTCGCGCCTGGACGTGTACCTGGACGACCGCCCGGTCCAATCCATCGACGTCCAGCCGGGCCAGACCTCCTTTTCCATCACCAAACCGGCGCCGGCCTGGATGATGCTGGAAGTGCGGGGATTCCAGGATATGGAGCTGGTCTCGCGCTACCTGGCGGTGGTCTAACCCGGGTGGCTGGACCGCTTGACCCCCACCCCCGCCGCCCCCTTCGGGGGTCAGTAGCCGCCTGACTCTTTCACAATAAGAGCCGTTGAGGAGATAAAGACGATGGTATCTTCAAGAATCAAGAATCCGGACCTTGCTGCACAGATTGATGAGGGACAACTTGCATGGTATCGGTACGTTGCACCCATCACTGAACAGTACGTGCATCGAATCGCTCAACGAGATTATCGTGGTAAAAGATTGGCCTATTGGGGGCACATTACAGGGCATAATACTATTTTAATAATGTCGGCCTTGCAACAGGCTGGCGCTGAGATTGTGCTGGGAGCCTGCAACGTTGACAGCACGGATGATGTTGCTGCCGCCTATGCCGTTTCAAAGGGGATCCGTGTGTACGGCTGGCAGGGGATGAGCCAGTCAGAGTATCAGGAGAATCTGGCGATCGTCCGCAGCTTCGAAGCCGATTATCTTTGCGATATGGGGGGAGAACTTTGCGTAGCGTATCTCGATAAAAACCCCCCGGTCAAGGGCGCACTGGAAGCAACAACCAGTGGGCTTCACCTCTTGAAGAAACACAGGCTGTCGTTTCCAGTCTTTGATTGGAACAGCATCCCACTCAAAGACCTGCATAATCGGTTTCATGTCGGGGATAGTATCTGGCCGGCATTTAGCCAGGTAACCCATATGGGCTTGTTTGGAAGACGTGTGCTGGTGATCGGGCAAGGCCCGGTCGGCAAAGGGATCGCTGAGCGCGCCCGCGCTTTGGGAGCACTTGTGCAGGTGGCAGACCTGGATCCTGTGCGCCTTTTGGAAGCCCGTCATCTTGGGTGTGAAACGGTGAGCCTGGAGGAAGGACTTGCTCGCTGCCGCATCGTCGTGACAGCCACAGGGGTCGATGGAGCCCTGCGCCAAGAACATCTTCGCCAGGTAAGGCCTGGAACCATTCTTTTCAATGCTGGGCACTCGAATCGTGAAATGGATATAGACTGGCTATATCAACAACCACACCAGCGACTGAAGGCCCACATTGAGCGGTTCGATATTGGAAACACACACCTGTTCCTGTTAGCACAGGGCAGTCTGTTGAACCTGGCTGCCGGAGCAGGCCCGTATGGCACTGACCAGTTTGATCACTATACCGCTGTGATGCTTTTGGGGATTGCCTGGATGTTCGACGGCATCCCAGAGGACATAGTACCGGGGCTGCAACGGTATCCAGCCCACCTGGAACGAGAAATCGCCGAGCTATCTGTCGAAATCCACCGCTAGCCCGAGCGTCCTTCTACCAGCAATGGCGACGAACCAGCGGTTGCGCGCAGTGCTAGACAGGGCCTGATGGGGAACACTTATGCGCGGTGATGTTCCGATGGGATCTGCACATCTCGTCACGGGTTGGACCGGGCGGCCTCCACTACCTTCGTGATCTCCTCGATCACCAGCGCCGGGTCTTCGCGCACCACATTGTGACCGGTTTCGACGACCACCTGTGTCGCGCGGGGGCTGAGGATCAGCCATCCCTGCTGGGATTCAACGTTTATCAGTTCCTCTGGCTCTGCATCGACCCCGTACTTCACCGTGATGATGGTGACCGGGATATCACCGATCTCCGCTCGGTTGTTCCAGGCGTCGGCCTCGACCTGCAGGTAATCCCGCCGCTCACGATTGTTGGGGTTATTGCAGGCCGTCCCCTCGACGACATCGACCGGTACACCTGAGGGGGCGCTCAAAAAGGCGCGCATGGTGTCGATGAGGACCATACCAGCTATCTCATCACGATGGGTAGCCGCAAACCCCGCGGCGATGTAGCCGCCCCCCGATGTGGAGACCAAGACGTATGGGCCGGGGACCTGGGCAGATTCGAGCAGGCGCGCAAGATCATTGACAAGGTCGGGGAGCTGGCGACAGCCTGAAACCAAGTCACTCTGCCCGATGCCCCCGCGGTCATACGCGCATGTACGTGTGAGAGTCGATATCCCGGACTGAACCGTAGACCATTGCTCCTTGCCCGCGTCGTCGCCTGCTTCGAAGATGACCGTGGGTGAGCCCTCACCCTGGCACATAACGTGAAGCGATCGGCCGTCGCTTACCTCGAATGAGCCTATTACCATCTGCGAGATCTCGGTTGCAGTCGGGGCGTCTTTCGGAGCCTGTGTCGGAACCTGGGTGGCCGCAGGAGACTCGGTAGCCGGGACGCAGGCAGCTAGCCCCAAAGCAACAGCAGCAACCAGTAACGGGATGCGAAACATGAATCTGTGCATTTCATTCCTTTCTGAATGTGCGTTAGGAAAACAACAGAATCCCGTTACCCTATTCCTTCCAGGAACGCCTATGTGTAAAGATCCAGCAATATTGCTGGCGGCTTAACAAAGAGAGTCTGCTGTCGAACTAGATCCCCGTATCCAGGAAGTTTAGAGTTTTATGGAAACTGAAGTAATAATCGTGACCCACTGCTCAAGAGGTCGCTATAAACTAAGAATGTTCCCGCCTAGATGAACAGAAGAAGCGTGCTTATTTACTTGAATAGAGTATACAGGGGATGTCCGTAAAAACCTAATTAAGGAAATATCCCACAATACCGTAGAGTCGGAGAACTTATATTTGTGCGACGAATATATCCGTACTTCCCCTCTCAAATAAAACCCTCATTTCTCCCGTAGATTTTTCATGAACAGATAACGTGTGTCTTTATCCAATACCACCTTCCTGAATAATTGAATGGGCCGGCAAATGATAGGAATCGGATACCCATTAATGATCCCTCACCGGGAAGAATGCTTATCGGCGCCTGCTGTTCGGCCAGGTATTCATCCAAATACAAATCGAACATAACTATACAGGCCGAAAGCCGCCATCGGGAGAATAAATACAGCCACGCAAGCAGCTAAGAAAATTGCTTTCCTCCTCTGCCGGGAGCTGGGATTCGCGCCATAGTAAAAGGCTGTTATCACACAGGCCAGGTTCATCACAACATAGAGAATATGTACCCCTATAACCAGGTAACCGTAGAGTGCGCTATCCCACCATATCATTGGCAGCCACGGTACAGCGCACAGCAATGGCAGTGCTAAAAGTAACGATACCTGGCTGAGAAGTATGCTACTCCTTGCCATCTTTTCGGCTTTGATATTCTCATGGGTTTCCATATTGTCCTCGTCTTCGTACCGCTTCGAAACCCATCGGTCAAAGGGGAAATAGAATCTTAAAAAAAAGATACAGTTCATATAAGGAAAATGGGAGAATGAGTCCTGCCACAAGCCCAGCTAACAAAATAGCCGTCTTTGCCTGGCAGGAGGATCTTTGGCCAGCTCTATCGTAAAAGGCGGTTATCACAGCCGCCAGGTTTAAGCCAATGAATAGGATATGTACCCCTAAAGCCAGAAAACGCTCGCTGGCCCAGTTCACCCCCGAACCTATTGGCGACAGGAACCATGGCAAAGAGAAAAGCACCGGGACCGTGAACAGCAGCGATGCCAGGCTGAGCATGATACTCAGCTCCAGTCTTAAATTTCGTGTTTTTATCCGGCTTTCCATGTTTTCCTCTTTTCACCTCTGCTCCATAATCTATGGATGCAGGAAGGGAATTCGGTAGTACAACATGCCTGCGGAAACTGGAAGAATGAGTATAGCCACTAGAACAGCTACCAAAACGGCCGTCCTCCCCTGCCAGGAACCAGGGTTTTTTGGCTCGGGGAAAGCGCTCATAATGCAGGCTGCACCCATGACAATACACAGGAGAAGCAGCCCCAGGAGCAGCGCGTATTGCGCAGGCATCCTCTCCGCTTCTTCTACCGGGATCCAAGCCCAGGTAAATAGTACCGGTGGTGTGATAAGTAGTGATCCCAGGCCAAGAAATAGGCTCCGCAGGGCCCGGTGTTGAGCTTTGCGATTGGGCGAGTCTTCCATATTTTCCTCCTCTGCAACTACGTGTCGAAACTGTTTCTTAATACCAGGTACTCACACAACTCTTGTCAAGGCCGATTTACAGCGGAGCTCTAATCGAATTTCAGGCTTAGATGTGTCCTAGCCCAAAGAAGACAAATCCAATGGGAACTAAAGCCAGGCCGGCGGCTAGTGCTCCCGTCGCGAAAGCTGCGGCACT
>DASUOS010000493.1:0-2688 GCA_036276515.1 Anaerolineales bacterium
ATGGCTCTCCCGTCGCTGGCGGGAAAATCCTAACCACGAAGGGTCACAAAGGTACACAAAGGATTTTTTGGCTTTTTTCCTTCGTGACCCGTTGTCTCCTTTGTGGTCGAAAATGGGATTCCCGTTAAAAACGGTAGACCCTCCAATATTAGAATGAAATGGCGAGGATGACTATTCCTCTCCGCAGGAATGCCTGGTCATCGGATGCTGATGGCGGAAAGTCCAATGATCTCTTCTTAAGCGATATTACGGTTTCCTCAGTACCCAATAGCGAATCTCTTTGCCGATCGGGAACAGAGGCAGCAGGTCCACGCGGTAGCCTTTCCCGGCATAAGCCTGCATGAGAGCTGCCGCCTTTTTCAGAGTCGCCCGGTCGAGTTCGAGCGGGAGAGTCATTAATTCAGCGATCGCCGGATGAGGATACTTCCCCTTGAGGCGGTGGTAGACACGGAACTCGAGCTGCCAGGCATCCAGTTCTCCATAGACCGACAAAGCTGTCGCAAGCCCCTGTTGTAAATGACGCACTTCATGGATGATCAGGGTTTTGACGCGCAGGTCATCCAGCGGCGTATCGTAGTTGTAGTAAATAGAATTCAAATGGATGTTTCCAAAAATAGTCCAAAAGGCCCCCACACTGGAGCGTACCCTTTTGAAGCCGATTCTCGTCCTGCTTTTACGGATAAATTCCATTGCTGCCTGGCCCTCTTCGCCCACTTCGCAGACCCGCTCCAGCAGCATATTGACCCATGCTGTATGTTCCATTGGGCACTCCTCTTCCTCGTAAATATGTCCAACTCCATTATATTTGTCTAAATTACAAATACAAGCCCCGGTTTGATCTGATCTGGCTCAGGCATCTTTAATCGATTTTTTACAAAAACAGATGCAAACCACCTGGAAGTGAGCAGCATGACATAGGTAATAGGTCACCTTTACAACCATGTAAGCAAACTTCCGGGAAATACTGGTTAGAATGATTTTAGATATTGAAAGGAGAAGATACCATGTTCAAAGCAATGTTACTCACAGGGCTCGTGTTGGTCATGGCAGTACTATTTGCACAGGTGGGCACGGCATTCGCATCTCCGGCTGGACAGGATACAACACCAATCACCGGGACGATCGTGGAAGTCACCACCGAAACCGACGAAAACGGTGTCACCACGGTTCTCGTGACCGTTCAGGATGACATGGGCGCCACGCAGACGGTGCGACTGAGCGTCGAAACAGCCGAGGCGCTTGGCCTGGTCACGGTAGATCCAGCTACAACTGCAGTCACCGTGGTAGCCCAGCCCGGCCAAGCTGTCGAGATCGATCTCACGACGGTCATTGTCGATGACGGGGAAGGGGAGGCGGTCCATCCGATCGCCGCCATCCTGGGTTCGTTCTTCGGCGTAGACCCGGCCCTGGTCAATGAGTACCACGAGAATGGTTTTGGATTCGGTGTGATCACCCAGGCCATGTGGATCTCAAGAAATGTCAATGGCGACGCTTCCGTGGCAGGCTTGATCCTGCAGGCCAAGGAGAGCGGCGATTTCAGCAACATCCTGCTCTCGGATGGTACGGTACTCAGCATGCCGGATGGATCCGTTCCCAGTAACTGGGGTCAGTTCAAGAAAGCCCTGCTGGATAAGAAGAACAATCTCGGGGTGATCGTTTCCGGCCACGCCGACCCCGAAAGTACCGGAGATCCCCTGATCTTACAGGACACCAGGAACGGCAACGGGAATGGCAACGGTAACGGCCACGGGTACGGCCGGGATAATAACCCTGGTAAAGGCAAAGGCAAGAATAATAGACCGTAGATAGTGGTACAGAACGGGAGGAGCGGCTTGCGCCGCTCCTTTTTGTTTTGTCTGTGAATCAAGCTTGTAGTCTTAGGTGTCGAAAAAGCGGAAAATTCCTCAGCTCTTTTGAAAGTTATTTGATAGAGACTGAGAGTTCCATCGGTTAAAATTACCCTCGAGGTAAAACGATGCGACAAGTTGCTATTCTTGGAATTGGTCAGATCAAAGTGGATGAGCACTGGGATCTGTCTCTACGTGAGCTGGGTGGGCATGCCGCCTTTGCCGCCATGCAGGATGCCGGTATGGAAAAAGTGGATGCGCTGTATGTGGGGAACATGCTCTCCCCCATGGTGAGCGCACAGAACCTGCTGGGTGCCTTTTTCTCTGACTGGATCGGGCTGTGGGAACAGGAATCCGTCAAAGTGGAGGCGGCCTGTGCTTCAGGCGCCGCCGCGTTCCGGGCCGGACTGATGGCCGTCGGCTCAGGCGATCTCGACTCTGCCCTGGTCGTCGGCGTCGAAAAAATGACCGATAAGGCCGGCAAGGAGGTGACGGCAGCCCTGGCGACCGCTGCCGACGCCGATTATGAGGTGGAACAGGGGATCTCGTTTGTGGGGATCAACGCCCTGGTCATGCGCCGGTACATGTATGAATATGGCTGGAAGCACGAGGATTTCGCTCCCTTCTCGATCAATGCCCATGCCAACGCCCTGCACAACCCCTATGCCCGGCTGCATGAAAAAATCACAGCCGAAAAGTTCGAGAAGTCGTCCATGGTGGCCACCCCGATCAACCTGCTGGATGCCTCCCCCATCGGGGACGGCGCGGCCGCGGCGATCATTGTCCCGGCAGAGAAGGTGGCTTCGCTCAACGGCAAGCCCAAAATAACGGTCGCCGGCTC
>DASUOS010000494.1:0-3869 GCA_036276515.1 Anaerolineales bacterium
GTGTACGACTCAGGCGCACAGATGGGCACCACAACATCTGTGAATCTCCCAGGTGGCACCGCACCCGGCCAGACCGTGGATGTGTCTGTGAACCTGACGGCGCCGAATGCCGCCGGGAGTTACCGGGGCTACTGGAAGTTCAAGAATGCCTCCGGCACGGCGTTCGGCATTGGCGCAGCGGCCAACCGGCCCTGGTGGGTGGAAATCGTTGTGACCGCCTCCACACAGACCGGCGTCATCTATAACTTCACAAACGAGGCCGGTGCAGCTGCCTGGTCGAGCGGTGCTGGTGGACTGAGTTTCCCCGGCACGGAAAACGACACGAAAGGTTTTGCACTCCGGCTCGAGTCGCCAACATTTGAGAGCGGGGTCACTGCCACGCAGCCTGGCCTGCTTGTCTCTCCCCATCAGATCACCAATGGCTTTATCCAGGGCGAGTATCCCGAATTTACCGTGCAGAACGGAGATCGCTTCCAGGCGACGGTGGGCTGCCAGGCCCAGGCAACCTCCTGCTATGTGGAATACCGCCTCGACTACAAGGTCGGTACCACCACCCGCACCTTCTGGAGGTTCCGTGAGCGGCATGAGGGCTGGACGTATAACGCAAACGTCAACCTCAGCCCGCTGGCCGGACAGAAGGTCAAGTTCATCCTGTATATCTCTGCTTATGGATCTCCGACCGGCGACCGTGCGCTGTGGGGGAATCCTGTTCTTGTCCGCCCGGGTGTAACGACCACGCCCACGTCAACTGCGACGGCTACCGCGACGGCTACAGGCACGCCAGCCACGGCCACGCCGACTTCCACAGGGACAGTTGCTCCATCCGCCTGTGACAGGGCCCAGTTCGTGATAGGAGGTGATGTGACCATTCCGGATGGAACGGTCATGAACCCCGGCCAGACCTTCCGCAAGACCTGGCGGCTCAAGAACGTCGGCACCTGCGCCTGGACGACATCCTACCAGATCGTCTATTACAGCGGTGAGCGGATGAACGGTCCGATGTCCGCTGCCTTCCCGGCCAATGTCCCTGTGGGCGCGACCTATGATTTCTCTCTCGATCTGACTGCCCCGACGACGCCCGGCTCCTATCGCGGTTATTGGATGTTCAAGAATGCCAATGGCGCACTCTTCGGCATTGGCGCCCAGGCCAACAAACCGTGGTGGGTCGATATCCGGGTTTCCGGTACCACAACCACTCCAACGGCCACCCCGACCGGCCAGGCATCCAACTCGGTCTATAACTTTGCAACAGAAGCCTGCAAGGCTGCCTGGTTCAGCGGTGCAGGCTCCCTGCCCTGTCCCGGGACGGATGGAGATGCAAAGGGTTTCGTGCTCCAGGTAAGCAATCCCAAGCTGGAAACGGGCGCTATTGATAACCGCCCGGGGCTGATCACCTTTCCTCAAAACGTCCAGAACGGTTACATCCAGGGTATCTATCCTGCCTTCCGGGTCCAGACCGGTGACCGGTTTCGCTCGATCATCAACTGTGAGGGCGGGGCAACCCTCTGTTATGTAGGTTTTCGGCTCGATTACCAGACCGGTACCGACCAGACGATCCGTCCCTTCTGGGGGCCGTTCCTGGAAAAGCATGAGCGCAATGGCCAGTATTACACCGTCGACCTCAATCTAAACTCGCTGGCGGGCAAGGATGTCAAATTTATCCTGACCGTCCTGTCAGCCGGTGTTGCGACAGGCGACCGCGCCCTGTGGGTCAATCCTCATATCGCCCGGCCGGGCGGCACCACACCTGCCACGTCGACCCCCACCGGTACATCTACCGCTACCGCCACAGCCACCGCAACCGGTCAGACCGCTGCTACTGCCACCCCGACCTCCACTGGCACCGCAACCGCCACGCCCACAGCCACGGGCCAGACTGCCGCTACCGCTACACCGACTCCTACTGGCACTGCGACTGCCACAGGCACATCTACATCAACAGCCACAGCAACACCCACACTTTCCAGCGGCGGTTCGACGAGCGGGGTCTTTCAGAACACAAAATACAATTTCAAGTTTAACCTTCCGGCCGGCGCCACGATCGTCAGCCAGACTGATAATATCGGGCGTGTGACGCTCCCGATCGTGACCGGCGGGACGAACCTGCTCGAAAAATATGTCCAGATCCACGTGGTGGAAGACGCCGATCAATGCGTCAGCCCGGCAGTGGATGGCGTTCCCACCTCGACCGAGAACGTGACCATTAATAACGTCCAGTTTGTCAAGACGACCGGCCAGGGCGCGGCTGCGGGCAACCGCTATGATTGGACCGCCTATGCGACCACTCGTAACAACGCCTGCATCACGCTGGCATTCATCCTGCACTCCGCCAATCCCGGCAATTACGCCACCCCCCCTGCAGAATTTGATATGGCGCAGGAATCGGCGGTGATCGGGACGACCATCAACACCTATAGTCTGATCAATCCGTAGACTGGCCATCCGCTTCATCCCGGATGATGGGCCTGGTCCATGTGGGCCAGGCTTTTTTTCTACACTTTTCGCCGCTGACCCAAAGCGCCCTGGTACAAGTACATGCCTACTGATCGTTCGACCCTCCTGCTAGCAGACGACGACCCGACGATTGCCGACAGCCTCGCGCCGTTCCTCGAGCGCGCCGGTTTTCATGTGCTGGTCGTTTCCGATGGGCTGAGCGCTCTGGAAAAAGCCCAGGCGCACCATCCCGAGCTGATCATCCTGGATGTATTGATGCCGCGCATGGACGGGCGCGAAGTTCTGCGCCGTCTGCGCCGCTCGCGCATCTGGACGCCCACGATCCTGCTCACCCAGGTGGGGGAGGCCTCCGAGCGGGCCCTGGCCCTGGAGGAGGGCGCGGACGATTACCTGAACAAGCCGTTCGACCCGCATGAGCTGCTGGCCCGCATCCGCGCCGTGCTACGCCGGGCCCGGCCGGGGGAGCGCTCCCTGTCGGCCGCATGGCTGCTGACCGCCGAAGATCTGTCTCTGGACCGGCGGGCCAGGCGTGCTACACTTGGGGGTGACACCATAGACCTCACTCCCAAGGCACTGGCCGTCCTGGAATACCTGATGACCCATCCCGATGAAGCGATCACCCGCGAACGCCTGCTGGAGGCCGTGTGGGGCTGGGAATACCCCGCCGGCACACGCACCGTGGACACGCGCATGGCCGAGCTGCGCCGGGCTCTGGACGATGACCCCGCGCAGCCGCGCTTCATAGAAACCATCTCCGGCGAAGGCTATCGATTCATTGCCAAAGTCGAGGCAGAGGGATAAGTGTCCATGCCCAAGAGATGGTGGATCAACCTTCTGCTGATCTCCCTGCCATTCTGGGTCGGCTTGCTCTGCGGGATTCTCAGCCATTCCTTTTTGGAGCCGGAAACACCTGTTCTTGTCCAAACCGATCTGGGCCTGGCTGCCTTTGTTTTCGGCGGGGTCGTTCGGCAGTGGTCGTTTTTTGGATTTCTGCTGGGCTTTCTCATTACTACCATTCTGGTCCTGTTCTACTACTGGGATCTGCGCAGCATCCGCCAGGCAAAAGGGATCATTGCTGACGCGACACTTGACCTGGAGCAGAACCGCCGCAACTTCCTGCGCCGGCTCGACCATGAGATCAAGAACCCGCTGACAGGTATGCGCGCAGCACTCGTCAACCTGCAGGAGGCCCAGTCGAAGGATGAGCGCATCCGCGCCGCGGAGAATGCCAGCCGGGCGGTGACGCGCCTGACGCGCCTGCTCTCGGACCTGCGCAAGCTGTCTGACCTGGGTGAGCGCCCCATCGAACAATCGCGTGTCGATGTCCCTGACCTGCTGCAGGATGCGGTCGATGCTGCCCATGTGCTGCCTGTCTATGATGGGCGCGAAGTCAGCCTGTTGATCCCCAAGGTGCC
>DASUOS010000495.1:0-4753 GCA_036276515.1 Anaerolineales bacterium
ATGACACAGGCCGGTCCCCCGTACAGGTACATGACGGCCACGGCGTCCGCGATCCGGTCCGCACCGACAGCCTTCGGATCCTCGTACCGGACTTTGATCCCGGTCTTGATCCCCACATCCACGACGAACGGTTCCACTTCCAGGTATTCCCGGCAGGCCTGCATCACGCGTCCTGTCAGTTGAGGGACTACGGATGCCAGGCAGATGCCCTTTACATCCTTGATCGTGAGCCCTGCATTCTGCAGGAGTCCCTGAAACTGGAGGCCATATTCATCCGGCATACGCGCATGATCGGTGGCGAGCCGCCAATGTGAGCCAAGGACATTGCCATCGTAGAGGCCAAGTGTGACGTTGGTGTTGCCGATGTCGATTGTGAGAAGCATGGGAGACCTCTGGATATTGGATGCGACAGGGATAGATGATTCTACCATCCGTTCCAGCATTTACCGATGGGACATTCGTTTAGCGAATGGCTTCCACGATCTCGGCGATCATGTCGAACTTGTTAAACTGCGGCATGATGTATACGCCTCCTGCCCACGATTTAAGCTGTTCGATCAATTCGACGGCGATCTCCACCCCGGCCCGTGAGCCGTCTTCCCCTGCCTCCTCGACCCGTGTACGGGTCTCGTCCGGGATGAAAATACCGGGCACTTCGTTGTGCAGGAAGTTCGCATGCCGCACACTGACCAGCGGCAGGATGCCAACCAGCACAGGCTTGTCGAACGTGCCAAATTTTGCTTCGTAGGCTTCCAGCAGCCTGGGTCCATCCTCGTTGCGATAGACCGGCTGGGTCAGGAAGAAGTCTGCGCCGGCTTTGATCTTGCGGTGCAGGTTCTTGATCTCGCTCTCCACATCCGCCGGACACAGGTTGAGCGCCGCGCCGACAAAGAAATTCGTCGGCTGGCCGATCGATGTACCGGAATGGTCCACACCGGTATTGAACCCCTGTTTGATTAATTTGATCAGGCCGGAGGGAACGAGGTCGTAATTATCCATCGCTTCTGGATAATCTCCCACGGAAGTGGGGTCGCCCATCACAACGAACACATTCCGGATTCCCAGGGCGTGGGCCGCCAGCAGGTCGCCCTGCACGCGCAGCAGGTTCCGTCCCCGGGTGGGGAAGTGCAGGGTGGTCTCAACTCCCACCTTGCGCTGCACAACGTCACACACCGCCCAGGCAGACATGCGCATGCGCGCCATAGGAGAATCGGCGACGTTGATCACGTCCGCGCCCGCGTCGGCGAGGAGCGAGGCGCCTGCCAGTAGTTTATGGGTCGAGAGGCCGCGCGGTGGGTCCATTTCCACCGCGATGGCGAACTTTCCCGCGGTTAATTTCTGGGCGAACAGTGTTGGCTGTTCCTGGTCGGCCTCAGGAATCTCCTCCTGCGGCAGGACCGCGATATTGGCCTGATCGATTTCCGGGGCCGTATCGAGCGCTTTTCTCATCGCGGCGATATGCTGGGGGGTTGTCCCGCAGCAGCCTCCGACGATGCAGGCGCCTGCTTCACGGAAGGACAGGGCGTAATCGCCGAAGTAGTCTGCGTCGGCGGGATACATGATCCGCCCACCGACCTGCTCCGGCCAGCCCGCGTTCGGTTTGACCCAGAGCTTTGCCTCCGGAACGGCCGCTTTCATCTGTTTCAACAAGCGTAAAAGCTGGGCCGGGCCGCCCGAGCAGTTGACCCCCATGACATCGACGCCAAACTCCCTCAGCATCCTGGCCACTTTAGTTGGGTCGTCCCCGAGCAGAGTCCGGTCATCGCGCGTGAAGGTAACCGAGGCTACCACCGGCAGAGTGCACACCTCTTGCGCGGCCCTGATCGCCTCACGGATCTCGTATAGGTCGCTGAACGTTTCGAGGACGATCAGGTCCACTTCCGCCTCGGCCAGGGCAAGGATCTGTTCCGTGAACGCCTCACGTGCCGTTTCAGGCTTGACCCTGCCATACGGCGCAATCCTCACTCCCAGCGGGCCCACATCCCCGGCGATCATAACGTCTCGAAAGGAGGCGGAGACGACGCGCTTCGCCAGGTCCACGCCTGCCCGGTTGATTTGAACAACATGATCCTGCAGGCCGTGTTTGGCGAGCTTGAACCGGTTGGCTCCAAATGTGTTGGTAATAATTAATTGCGCGCCTGCTTCAATGTAGGCGCGATGTATATCTGCCACAGCTCCCGGATGGGTCAGGTTGAGCTCATCGAAGCACTGGTCGAAACCAATCCCGCGCGCGTGGAGAAGGGTGCCCATCGCCCCATCGGCGAGGAGAGTACGTGTTGACAGTAAATAGGTGAATGTATTTTTCATAATTATTGTGTACTTTGAACAGGGTGACTGATAGGGGACAGTCTTTCGACGCGCCAAATCTCTAGGAAGAGAAAGGCAAGAGGAAACATAAATCCGAGTAGGGAGAGTGGCACGAATTTTTCAGTAATAATATAGAATACCCAAATAATAATGTTAACCCATATCGGTGGAGACGATATACTAAACAAGGGCGCAAGCGAGTAAATAGGTGAGTATGGCATGATCAAGCTTTGAACAAGCATCCAGATCTTGAGTGACGATCTATAGCGCCAAAGAAGTAGCACCAATAATTTTCGTGTACAGGAATAGTAATCACATCAACCTACTTCATTAATAAACAGAGAAGAATGGCAATCGTGTCCGCCTGGGGATGAAGGCACGTCTTTTTGATGCTGGTCATGTGTGCCGTCAGATATCTACTTCAGGCTGGCATCCTTAACGGCTTTCACCGTTGCCAGAACCACCCCATCCCGTTCGATCACGAAGATGGTCCTTGCCTGGGGATAGATCTCCCAGTTCCGCCAGCGCGCCAGCTGGACCGCATAATCGTAACCGCCATCCAGATCATAGGTGCTTTGCGCAACCGTTTCAACGATCAGATCAGGCCGGGCATAGTGGTTAAAGAGGGAAGCCGAGCCGGAAATAACGATTTTGGATGCTTCAGGAGCAACCTCATTCAATTTCAGGGCCAGCTCCCGCATCGATGTCCGCCAGTAATCCAGTTCATAGCGATTAAGGACACCCGCCGGACCGCCAACCAGCGAATTATAGTAGACATACTCGTATGGATACAGCTTTACCGTAGAGGAAATTCCAGGCAGCATAAGGGCAGCGATTACGAGCAATCGTGCCGCTGGATATATGACCTTTGTGAACATTACATCCAGGGAAAACGCGGCGAGCATGAACATGGCTGGGACAATGAACAAGACCTGGCGAAAATTATGGTACAGCGGAGTATTGAGCAGGCTCAAGGTGACGAGTGGAAAAATAAAGCCCATGCCCACGTACAGCAGCAAGTCGGTGCGCAGACCCGTCCGCAGGAGACGCCAGACCAGCACACCGATCCCCGTCAAAATACCGAGCACCAGCGGCTCCGTGAATTGGATGCTCAGCAGGACCGGCAGGTAGGTAGGAGGCAGGTCTCGTATGCCATGCAGCTCCCCGGCGAAAAGCACCCGGCCTGAATAATGCTGAAAGCTGGTGATGATCCCTACCTCTTTCAAGTAATTCACGATGGGGGATGCCCATAGATAGGGCCAGGCCAGATAGGTGGTAACGGCAGCGACCAAAAAGTATGCGGTCGCCTGCGCCCAGCCGCGGGAACGGATTTTCGTCAGCAGGAACAGCACGGCGATCAAACCGGCCAAAGGAGCGATGGCACGCATGGAAGTTGCCAGTCCCAGTACGATCCCAGCCAGGAGGATATGTGGGTTGCGCAACGAAAAAGTGAATTCAGCAAGCCACGATCGTATCGATCCGGGTTTCACGTGCTGCAATGATCTGGCCAGGCCCGGCAGGAAGGCCGACAGCCTGTCCCGCCGTCTCCATATGTTCCGCAGGAGGATCGGCAGGTCGGTGTTCGCAAGAAGGAGACTGAAATACATACTGAAATAGAGAATACCGATCGTCAAGAAGAACCGTGTGATCCAAGTCAACCAGGTAAGCGCTTTTATCACATATTGTTCAGCCGACGTGCTGGACGCCTGGCTGGCGATAGAACTGAATACTTGTCCAGCCCAGGTATCGGGTCCGGCAGAATGGAAGGATGTAACTGCCTGGACGATCGAGGACTGGATCGGGCTTGAGAATAAAAAAAGGATCAGGGCAGCTGACACAGTCACGATTAATTGGGAACGAAACTTTTGTCTGCGCCGTGCATCCGACCCCTGATACCTGTGGTACAGGCGACGTATCGGTTCGGCTAAGGAAGCAGAGGAGTCGGATGCCTGCGAACGATCCGAAAGGCGGAGTCCCATCACGATGCTCAGCGTGAAAAAAAACATGAAGGGGATGTCCTTGGGATTCATAAAGGCATGACCGAGCAGGACGGGCTGGGTATTGAAAAGAAGCAGGACTCCCCAGGCGGTCCACCGGCCAAACCAGCGTCGGGTCAGCCAGTACAGGCACAGGCCTGTCATCAGGAAGGTGATGAAATAAGTAAGGTGCCAGATATCCGGTGCGAATACAGTTGGAAATATCCCTTGAACGACCCTGACCAAAAGGGCTGCCAGGGCAACAAAAGCAGGTCCGTGACCTTCGTAGGAAGAATCGAGCTTCGGCTCGTAGAGAATACCAAAAAGCGACGGATAGGCATTCAGAGTATCGTTGGCATAACGATAGTTGTTCGGCTCATCGATGCTCATCCCGTATTGATGAACGGTCAGGATCCCAATGATCAGGTTGATGGCAAGCCAGAGATAAAGCAGGCCTTTTTCGCCGCGCG
>DASUOS010000496.1:0-3387 GCA_036276515.1 Anaerolineales bacterium
GTGAAGGCCGGCGTGCGGGCGATCCTCAATTACGCCCCCATCAGCCTTAACGTTCCGCCTAACGTACGGGTGCAGTACATCGACCCGGCCACCCACCTGCAGCGAATGACCTACTATCTCGATTAAACCAAAAAGGCGTCCTGAAACCGGACGCCTTTTTTTATTTAAACCTGTGGCAGACTTCGCCGCAGAATGTTGTACATGGGCAGGGCCTTGACCGCGCCTTCGACCACACAGGTCATCGGGTTATCCACGAGGTAGGCAGGGATACCCAGGGACTTGGTGAGCAATTTGTCGATGCCGCGCAGCATCGCGCCGCCGCCGCACAGGGCCACGCCGCGGTCGATGATATCGGCTACCAGCTCGGGCGGGGTCTTTTCCAGAACGCGCCGGCCGGTCTCGACGATGGCTTTGAGAGGATCCTGAAGGGCTTCGACGATCTCGCCGGTCGTCAGCGTGACAGGGCGCGGCAGTCCGGTCACCTGGTCCTGGCCCTGCACTTCCATGCTGTTCTCGGTATCCTGGGGCACGGCGGCTCCAATGCGGACCTTGAGCTGTTCGGCGGTCACCTGGCCGATGATGATCCCATATTTTCTGCGCACATAATTGACGATGGCCTCATCCAGGTCGATGCCCCCCATCCGCAGGGTTTCTCCGGAGACAATGCCATACATGGCCATGACGGCGGCCTCCGTACAGCCACCCCCCAGACAGATCGCCATGTTCCCGGACGGGGAGCCGATCGGCAGATCCACGCCAAGGGCGGCCGCCAGTGGCTGCTGGATCAGGAATGCCTCGCGGCTGCCCGCCTCCAGCACGGCCTCGTAGACCGCCCGGCGCTCCACGCTGGTCACCCCATACGGGACGGAGATCATCACGCGCGGCCGGAAGATGCGCATCGAGCCGCTGACGCGCTGGAGCAGGTAGGATAGAAGCGTCTCGGTGATCTCGTAATCGGCAACTACCCCGTGCTTTAACGGGCGGGCCACTTCGATGCTCTCAGGCACGCGACCGTACATGTCCCGCGCTTCCTGCCCCACCGCCACCATTTTCTGGTCATAGACCTCTATGGCGACGATCGTGGGCTCCTCCAACAGCACCTGGTTGCCATCGGCGAGACGGGTGAACATGGTACCCAGGTCGATACCCAGGTCTTTGGAAAACATTGCCACGGTGCCTACATTTCTGAATGATGAATTCGATTGGAATGGCGACGGATTACATCGACGCGTCCTTGTCGGTGAATACGTCCTTGACTCTGCGGTAGCGCCGGGCGACATCCAGGCGCAGGTTGGAGCGCCTCAATGCAGCTTCCATTCTGAGATAGGTATCCTGATCGTCCGGTTTGATCTTTGCCAGGGCATCCTCAGCACGTTTCTTGGCCGCCTGAGCGCGGGTGATATCGATATCCATGATATTTTCTGCCGCATCAGCCAGGATGGTGACGATCTTTGGCTGGACCTCTGCCATTCCTCCGGCCACCGCGAACAATTCCTCCTTGCTGCCCTGGCGGACCTTGATCACGCCATACTTGAGGATGGTCAGCACCGGCGCGTGGTTGGGCAGAATGCCCATTTCCCCGGCCACGCCCGGCAGAATGACGATATCCACGTCACCCTGAAAAACGGTACGGTCCTGCGAGACAATTTCACAACGAATGGTCATAGTGTTCCATCCATGTCATTGCGAGGAGGGCTTCAGCCCGACGAAGCAATCCCCTGTTGCGAGGAGATTGCTTCGCAACTTGCGCTCGCAATGACAGATAAATTACGCGCCCTTTGCGATACGATCCGCTTTTTCGCGAACGTCTTCGATCGTGCCGGCCATCATGAAGGCCTGTTCGGGCAGGTCGTCGCATTTACCGTCGAGGATCTCGCGGAAGCCGCGCACAGTGTCCTTCAACGGGACGTAGCGGCCTTCGATGCCGGTAAAGCGCTCGGCGACGAAGAACGGCTGGGAGAAGAAGCGCTCGATCTTGCGGGCGCGCGCCACCACCAGCTTATCGTCCTCGCTCAGCTCGTCGATACCGAGGATGGCGATGATGTCCTGCAGGTCCTTATAGCGCTGTAGCACACGCTGGACTTCGCGGGCGGTGCGGTAGTGCTCTTCGCCCACGATATTGGGATCCAGGATACGGGAGGTGGACCCAAGCGGGTCCACAGCCGGATAAATACCCTTTTCCACGATGGAGCGCTCGAGGGCGATGGTCGCGTCGAGGTGGGTGAAGGTCGCCACCGGCGCGGGATCGGAATAGTCGTCGGCCGGAACATAGACGGCCTGCATGGACGTGATCGAGCCGGTGCGGGTGGAGGTAATGCGTTCCTGCAGCTCGCCCATCTCGGTGGCCAGCGTCGGCTGATAGCCCACTGCCGACGGCATGCGGCCCAGGAGCGCCGACACTTCTGAGCCGGACATCGAAAAGCGGAAGATGTTGTCGATGAAAAGCAGCACATCCTTGCCGTGGTCACGGAAGTATTCCGCCATCGCCAGCGCCGTCAAGGCTACGCGCAGACGGACGCCGGATGGCTCATTCATCTGGCCGTAGACCATGACCGTGTCCTTCATCACGCCCGACTCGAGCATTTCACGGTAAAGCTGGGTGCCCTCCCGGGTGCGCTCACCTACGCCGGCGAAGACCGAGTTGCCTTCATGCTCGGTCGCCACCGAGCGGATGAGCTCCATGATGATGACCGTCTTGCCGGTCCCTGCACCGCCGAAGATGCCGGTCTTGCCGCCCTTGGTAAAGGGAGCGATCAGGTCGATGACCTTGACACCGGTCTCGAAGATCTCCACACGGGTGGATTGCTCCGAGAATGGCGGCGCGCTGCGATGGATGGGATACATCGTTTCAGCGTCCACCTCACCCTTTTCATCCACCGGGTGGCCAAGTACATTGAATATCCGTCCGAGTGTGGATGGACCCACCGGGACCATGATCGGCGCGCCTGTCGCGAAGGCAGGGACGCCGCGCTGCAGGCCGTCTGTGGCATCCATCGCCACTGTGCGGACCCAGTTGTCACCGATATGCTTTTGTACCTCGAGAACAAGAGTCTCCTTGCCCTCGCGTTCGACCTCGATCGCTTCGAACAGATCGGGAATATCCTCCCGGGGAAACTCCACATCCACCACACCCCCCAGAATTTGTACGACACGGCCAGTTGCCTTTGCCATGAATGGTTCCTCCAGTTATTCAGCGGACAGCGCTTCCGCGCCGCCCACAATATCCAAAATATCGTTCGTGATCGCCTGTTGGCGAACCTTGTTATACGCCAGCTGCAGCGCGGTGACCAGCTCCTTGGCATTATCGGTGGCATTGCGCATGGCGACCATGCGGGCTGCGTGCTCGCTCGCCTGCGACTCGAGAACCGCCTGGTAGATCTGCAGCGC
>DASUOS010000497.1:0-6180 GCA_036276515.1 Anaerolineales bacterium
CAAGGCAGGTTTGAAATGGATGGAGGAGGAAGTTGCCGAGCTGTCTCCAGCCGGTTACTTCTTTGGCATACGGACGCTGGCAGAAGATCGATTGATCGGCGAGCTGGCCTTAGACGTGGTCAATTGGTCCGGCCGGGATGCTTTCGTCGGCCTGGGGATCGGCGAGGCCGAATACTGGGGCAAAGGCTACGGCACAGATGTGATGAACGTCCTGCTGTGGTTTGCCTTCACCGAGGTTAACCTGCGGCGCGTCTCCCTGACAGTATTCGAATATAACCCGCGCGCCATCCGCTCCTATGAAAAGGCGGGTTTCCGCCACGAAGGCCGGGTGCGAAAGGTGTTGAACAAGGAAGGCAGGCGCTGGGATGTCCTCTTCATGGGCATCCTGCGCGAAGAATGGATGGAAAAGAATAAGATCGTGTCCGGAGCCTTAGAGGTGTCTGGAGAAAAGGAGAATGGATGATGGATGCACAATTGAAACCCAATGAAACGTTTCTTTCGCCAGGCCTGCGTCTGCGCCCGGTGCAGTGGAGCGATCTGGAAGCGGTCACGCAGCTGGTCTACGATGTCTGCGAGGCGGACGGCGACACGACCGTTGCTGTCACCGCAGAGGAAATGAAACATGAATGGGAGACACCCGGCTTCCAGCTGGAGCGGGATGCCTTCCTGGTGGAGACCTCTGAAGGGCGTGTGGTCGGGTTCGAGGAATTCAGCAATACCCACAAACACGCCGTTCTGCACACGGATGGCTATGTACACCCCGAGTTCAAGGGACGCGGCATCGGCACGTCGCTGCTGCGAGCGGTCGAGCAGCGCGCCTGGGAGCAGATGGCCCTGGCCGCGCCGGACGTTCGCGTCTCGCTTCGCAGCACGACAGATAACAAGGATCTGGAAGGCCACGCCCTGCACAGGAATGAGGGCTACCAGCCTTTGCGCTATCACTGGCGCATGGAGATCGTGCTGAATGACCCACCACACGAACCGGACCTGCCCGAAGGCATCGAGCTTCGTCCATTCATTAAGGGCGAGCATGATATCGCGGTCTGGCAGGCGCAGAACGAATCGTTCCGTGACCACTGGGGCAGCCATGACGTGACCTTCGAGGAGTGGCAGCGCAGCCGCTTCGGCGACCCGGAGTTCGACCCGTCCCTGTGGAAGATCGGCTGGGATGGGGAGCAGGTGGCCGGTGTGTCCCTGAACCGCTATCGCATGGGCATCGGCTGGATCCGCACTCTTGGCGTACGCCGTCCCTGGCGCAAGCGCGGGCTGGGAGAAGCCCTGCTCCTGCATTCGTTCGGTGAGTTCTACCGGCGCAGCTCACGGACGATCGGACTGGGTGTCGACGCCCAGAATCCCACCGGGGCCACTCGCCTGTATCAAAAGGTCGGCATGTATGCAGCCAGCGAGTTCATCACGTTCGAGAAGGAACTTCGTGCCGGCCGTGAAATCGATGAGGAATAAGGAAGGAAAAAATGAACACACAATTGCAAAAGGAACTGACGGTTGACCTGCCCGAAGGCTTCACCGTCCGCGGCGCCAACATGAACGATGTGGAACCTGCGCTGCGAATGTTCAACCGCTGGTCAGGCTCGGTGATCGGCCGGGATGAGATCAGCGACCCGCAGGCCATCCGCAACGAATGGATGTCCCCGGGCTTTAGCCTGGAGGAGGATATTCGCCTGGTCTTCGCGCCGAATGGCGACCTGGCCGGTTATATCGAGGTGTGGACCACTGCCAAGCCGCCCGTCCACCCGTGGATGTGGGGGCGCGTTGACCCCGATTATGAGGAGAAGGGCATTGGTACATGGCTCCTGGGCTGGGCGGAACAGCGCGCCATGCGCGTGCTCACTGACCTGCCTGCGGAGCTTCGCTTTGCGCCGCGCCTGGGAACCTACCGCGAAGCCGTCAAGCCAAAGAGACTGTTTGATGATGCCGGCTACCGGCACATCCGCAGCTCGTATACCATGCTGATCGAGATGGACGCGCCGGTGCCGGAGGCAGTCTTCCCGGAAGGTATCACGCTTCGCACTTATAACCAGGATACCGACGTGGAAACAGTCTATCGGGCCGTCAATGAATCGTTCCGTGACCACTTCGGTCACGTGGATGAACCCTTCGAGGAAGGCCTGAAGCGCTTCCGGCACTTTGTGCTCGAATATGAAGGCTTCGACCCAACCCTGCTGTTCCTTGCCATGGATGGTGACGAAATTGCCGGAATCAATATCTGCCGGTCTCGATCCTATGATGATCCGGAGATGGGCTGGGTGGGGACGCTGGGCGTGCTCCGTCCATACCGCAAACACGGTCTCGGGCTTGCTCTCCTGCGCCATTCGTTCAATGAGTTCTATCGGCGCGGCAGGTGCAAGGTGGGCCTGGGCGTCGATGCCCAGAACCTGACCGGAGCACTGCGGCTCTACGAAAATGCAGGCATGCATGTCCACCAGGCCTTCGACCTGTACGAGAAGGAGCTGCGTCCGGGCACGGAAATCAGTGTAGAATCCCTGTCGGAGTAGAGACATAAACAACCTTGCGAAGGCCGAAAGCCTTCGCAAGGTTCAACCCAACCAAGGAGTACACACATGAACATCCGCTGTTCGTTCTGCCAGACCCCCTATACACTCAGCCGCGTGGCAATGCTGGACGCTTTACAGGAAGTCGCTTCCGGGAACCTGACCCATTACGACGCCCATTGTCCGCGCTGCCGGCGCGCCACCCGCATCCCGCGCCAGAAGTTGGAAATGGCCATGCCCAACTGGCAGGAGGAACTCAAGCAGTTCGAAAAGGAAATGAAGGCCAATCCCCAGCAGGAGGCGCCTCTTCCCAAGCCGGAGGCGGAGACCGTTGCTGAGGCAGAGCCCCAGCCTGAGCCCGAGCCGGTTAAGAAAACCACAGCCAAATCCAGGGCCGCGGCTCCCAAGGCGGAATCCGCTCCAAAGACCGCGAAGAAGACACCGGCCAAGAAGAGCAAATGACCATCCGCGGCGTCTTTTTCGATCTGGGCGGCGTGATCGTCCGCACCGAATACCAGTCCCCGCGCCAGCACCTGGCCGAGCGTCTCGGAATGGAATATGACGATCTCAACAAGATCGTTTTCGACAGCGAGACGGGGATGCAAGCCTCCATCGGAGCGATCACCTCACTGCAGCATTGGGAGGCCGTACTGAAGCGGCTGAAACGGCCCGCGGAGGAATTGATTGTCATCCGGGAGGAGTTCTTCGCCGGTGACATCGTCGACCGCCAGATCCTGGAGTTTCTGCGCTCCCTGCGCGGTACACACAAGACCGGGCTGATCTCGAACGCCTGGAGTGACCTGCGTGACTATATCGTACGCGAAAAGATGGAAGATGCCTTCGACCACATCATCATCTCTGCCGAGGTGGGTGTGGCCAAGCCTGACCCGAAGATTTTTCAGATCGCTCTGGAACAAGCCGGGGTCCAGGCCGAGCAGGCGGTCTTCGTCGATGATTTTTATGTCAATATCGAAGGCTGTGAGAAGGTCGGTATGAAGGGCATCCACTTCAAGGATGCCGCCTCTGCCCTGCAGCAGCTCAAAGAACTTTTATAACAGCGAATGTCCTGCGCGGGCACCACCGCGGACACTCGCCCGACAGGACACATTATGCTCACCCGGCAACAAACCCTTCTGCATGACCTGGGCAATGGCCTGGTCATGCGCCGCTCGACATCTGCGGATGCCGATGCGCTGGCCGAATTCAACGGCAGGATCCACGGCGATGATCCTCTCGATGCAAAACGTGTCGCCGCCTGGACCCGTGACCTGCTGGCCCGCCCGCACCCAACCCTCAACCCGGACGACTTCACGATCATCGAAGATACTGTCACGGGAAGGATTGTCTCATCCATGAACCTCATTCCCCAGACCTGGGCCTATGAGGGGATCGAATTCGGAGTCGGACGCCCCGAGCTGGTCGGGACCGATCCCGAATATCGCAACCGCGGGCTGGTTCGTCTTCAGTTCGAGGAAGTCCACCGGTGGAGTGAAGAACGCGGCCATCTTGTACAGGCGATCACCGGGATCCCCTATTATTACCGCCAGTTCGGATATGAGATGGCTCTCGACCTGGCCGGCCGCCGCTTTGGCTTCGAGGCCAATGTTCCCAAACTCAAGGATGGCGAGCAGGAACCCTATCGGATTCGTACGGCGGTGGAGACTGATCTGCCCTTCATAGCCAGTGTCTATGAATATGCCATTCGCCGGCATATGGTCACCTGCGCCCGCACACCGGAGATCTTCAAATACGAGCTCAATGGCCAGAGTGAGGACAACGCCGATCATTACCCGATGTATATCATCGAAGACCCCTCCGGTGAGACGCTGGGATACCTCCAGCATCCGAGCTGCATGGGGAAAACAGGTGTGAGTGCAATCTGGTATGAGCTTAAGCCAGGTGTCTCATGGCTGGCCGTCACAGCGACTGTGGTACGTCACCTGTGGGCAAAAGGCCAGGAGTATGCCAAACGCGATGGCAAGACCTGCACCTCCTTTGGCTTTATGCTTGGCGCCCAGCACCCTGTCTATGAAGCGCTGGGCAGGGATCTGCCCTCGGTCTACGCTCCGTATGCGTGGTATCTGCGTGTTCCCGATCTGCCAGGCTTCATAAACCACATCAAACCTGTCCTTGAGCAGCGGATCGCCAACTCGATCGCCGCCGGCCACAGCCGCGAGATCAAGATCAGCTTTTACCGCAGCGGCCTGCGCCTGGCCCTCGAGCAGGGCAGGCTGGCAGCCGTTGAAGCCTGGAAGCCAACGCCGGAGGATGAAGGCATCATTGCCTTCCCGGAGCGCACCTTCCTGCAGCTTCTGTTCGGATACCGCAGCTTCGAGGAGCTGAAACACGCCTTTGCCGACTGCTGGTGCGACAGTGAAGAGGTCCGTGCCCTGGTCGACATCCTCTTCCCGAAGAAACTCTCGGATGTGTTTCCGGTTGCATGAACAGATTTGTAGCACGACACACTTCGCGCTGTCGCTTGAAATTTTGCTCCTACAACTGAATCTTGCGAGATACATCTCGCTCAACAAGTCACTTTCAAAATGTCGCATTTCCTTAACTGTATTGGAGAAAAAATGACAGTCCTATTCCCAACCCTCAAGTTCCAGCTTCCAGGAGAAATCCCAGCCCGATAACTCCGCAGTTCTGATCCAAAAATCCATGTAGAGCTGCGGCCTTGCCAGGCGGATCCTCATCCGCAATGACTCTACAAAGGTACATATGTTTCCCAATTTAAAGTTAAACGCACGCTTCGTTTATCTGTTCATCGAATTCAGCGCGTCGATGTTCTTCTCGATGATGTTCGTCGTGACATCGTTGTACGAAGCGACGGTCGCAGGACTGACCCCGGTCCAGCTGATCCTGGTTGGCACCACGCTGGAGGTGTCTGCGTTCCTGTTCGAAGTACCGACCGGCATCGTGGCCGACGTGTATTCGCGGCGTCTGTCCATTACCATCGGCTATATATTGATGGGGGCAGGCTTCCTGGTGGAAGGCCTCTTCCCCTCGTTCCTGCCTATCCTTCTCGCCCAGGTCATCTGGGGCCTTGGGTACACCTTTACCTCCGGTGCAAGCCAGGCCTGGATCAGTGACGAGATCGGCGAAGACGAGGCTAACAAGCTGTTCCTGCGCGCCAGGCAGGTGGGTCTGTCTGCCGCCCTGGTGGGCATGTTCCTGGCCATGCTGATCGGTGCGGACAACGTCGCCCTGCCCCTGCAGGCTGGCGCCGTCGGCGTGATCCTGATCGGCCTGACGCTGGTGTTCATCATGCCCGAGACAGGCTTCCATCCCACGCCGCGCGAGGACCGTAACACCTGGCAGCACATGTGGCACACGTTCAGGCAGGGTGTGGATACCGTCCGCGGCCGGCCGCGGCTGATGAACATTGTGTTCATCGGCTTGTTCTACGGCATTTACAGCGAAGGCTTTGACCGGTTGTGGGTCAAGCACCTGCTGGATACATTCGAGCTGCCGATCCTCTTCGGCAGTAACCAGGTGGCTTTCTTCGCCGCATTACGTGTAGCCGGTACAATCCTGACCATCCTGGTGGTGCGCTTCGTTGAAAAGCGTGTCGACTCGACCAGTCCCTCAGCCATTGGGCGGGCAATGCTCGTGGCAACCGGCGGCATTTCGCTGGCGCTGCTCGGGTTTGCGCTGTCGCCTATCCTTG
>DASUOS010000498.1:0-5506 GCA_036276515.1 Anaerolineales bacterium
ACGCCTGATGTTCGGCATCAGAAGACCCCGAAAAACCATTCTCGGTTATGAGTTCTCGGGAGTAATTGAATCGATAGGCCGGGATGTAAGGCGATTTCGGACAGGCGACAAGGTTTTTGGAACGACAACAGGGTTGATGAATGGTGCGTATGCAGAGTATGTCTGTATACCTGAGGAATGGCAGCAGGGCGTCATCGCTGAAAAACCTGCGAATTTGAGTTATGAAGAAGCGGCAGCCGTTCCGATCGGAGGAATGGCTGCCTTCCATATCCTTCGAAACGGAAAGATTCAGAAGGGCCAGAACGTTCTCATCTACGGAGCATCCGGGAGTGTGGGAACGTATGCGGTGCAGCTTGGCAGGCACTTCGGCGCGCGGGTCACCGGGGTGTGCAGCACAGCAAACCTGGATATGGTCAGGTCGTTGGGGGCGGAGCGGGTCATGGATTACACAAAAGAGGATTTTGCCAGGGATGGCAGGATCTATGATGTTGTCTTCGATGCGGTTGGAAAAATTTCACGTGCGCAGATCAAGAGGTCGTTGAAGGAAAAAGGCGTGTACCTGAGCGTGACTTCACCCACAAGCGAGAGGACGGAGTATCTAACGGTTCTCCGGGAGTTGATCGAGGCCGGCCAGGTGCGCCCGGTTATCGACAGGCGTTATTCACTGGAGCAGGCTGCTGAAGCGCACAGGTATGTCGAGAAAGGCCATAAAAAAGGGAATGTCGTCATTGCGGTGGGGCATCAAGGAAAAACCTGACCCGGCGTACATTCGCCAGGCGGCGTTGTGCCGTCAATTTCACTTCCTTTTCAGATCGTCAAGCGCCATAAAAAGCCTAGCGAGGGTGCCCTTACTGGGCAGCCATCGCCAGGCTTCATCGTAAGCAGCGTACTTCGCAAAGCGAAACCCACCACTAGGTCACCGGCTCGCGTTCCTTCCAGATCGTGAAGTTCTTGAGGATCGATCCCCCCAGGAATTCACGCACGATCGACGTCTGCGGGACCAGGCTGATATCCAGCGGCAGGAACCATTCGAGGAAGGCCAGCAGGCGCTTGGCTTCGATGTATTCGGGCGTGCCGTGCGGGACCTGGCGCAGCAGGGGCTCGGCATAGGGTTTGAGCGCAGCCAGATCATAGGCCAGGGCGGAGTTGAACATCACGTCTGCGTTTTCCTGGAAGGGGAAAATGTGGCGCTTCTCCCCGCGCCGGACCGATTCCCAGCGGTCGATGGTCTGGGCGGCGCTGTAGCCGCGCTCACGGGCATCACGGACGATGCGGCGGATGAGACGCGTATCCGTTGTGGAAACGCGGTTGTGGCGGTCCAGATTGAGCTGGGTCAGCGCCGAGACGTAGATGCGGAACGCCTCGCCGCTGATGCTGGCGGGGAGGAGGCGCGGGTCCATGCCGTGGATGCCCTCCAGGATGATCGGCTGGCCGTCCTTCAGGCGGATCACTTCCCCATCCTCGCGCCTGCCGGTCTTGAAGTTGTAGCGCGGCAATTGGACTTCCTGTCCTTTGACCAGTAACTGCAAATGCTCTGCCAGCAGGGGCAGGTCGAGTGCGTCGATGGATTCAAAGTCCGGTTTGCCATCCGCGCCCAGCGGGGTCTTGTCGCGGTCGAGGAAGTAGTTGTCGAGCTCCAGCGGGAAGGGCGAGATCCCCAGCGCCAGCAATTGGACGGTCAGACGGCGGGAGGTGGTTGTCTTGCCCGCCGACGAAGGGCCGGCGATCAGGATGATGCGCGAGCGGTCTAGCTGTTCGCCGATCTGGTTGGCGATACGCGCCAGGTTGTTCTCATGGAACGCCTCCGATACCAGGACGATCTGGTCGCCGCGCCCGCCTTCGATCGCGTCGTTGAGCGAGCCGACGTTGTCGATCCCCAGTTTGGCCAGCCAGTCCCCATACTGCAGGAACGCGCCCAGCAGTTTTGGATATTCAGGCATCGGCAGCAGATCGTCTGGTTTGTGGCGGCGCGGGTAGCGCAGGGTAAAACCCGCCTCCACATTGACCAGGTCGAACCAGCGCAGGTAGCCCGTAGACGGGACCATGTACCCGTGGTGGTAGCCCATCCGCTCGCCGAGCTGGTAGACGGTCAGATACGTTTTCTTGCGATGTTTGAGCAGGTTGACCTTGTCGTGGTAGCCGCGCTCGACGAAATAATCAATCGCCTCCTGCAGCGGAACCATCCTGCGCACGAATGGCTGGTTCGAGTCGACCAGGTCCCGCATGTGTTTTTTCAAAGACTCGAGCTCCGAGTCGGATAAGGGGAGTCTTCTCGTAACCTGGCAGTAGTAGCCGCCGGATGCGACCGAATGGTCCACGTAAAGGTCTGCATCGGGATAGAGGTCGGTGAACGCCATCTCGAGCAGGAACGTCAGCGAACGGCGGTAGATGCGCGCTCCGTCCGGCATGGACATGGTCACCGGGGTGACGCGCGAGTCCATCTCGATGGGGAAGGTCAGCTCGCGCAGGTCACCGTTGACAATGGCAGCCACCGGCTGGGCAGGGAACTCCAGCGCTTTGAGGAAGTCCTCGACCTTCGCACCGCGCGGCCCCGAGAGAACGCGCTTATCGGGGAGATGGATCTCAACAGATGAACGTGGAGAGACGAGACTGATCGTTTCGGTCATACCTTTTTTCCAAACCTGTAGGTCGGGCCTGCCGCGCGACAGCTCACGAGGACCAGCCCGACAGAAAATGGCAGGCTACAAGCCTGCCCTACGTACCCTTTCCAGGAGGTTTTCCGGCCTGCGTGAAAATTCTTCGAGCGGGATCTCTTTCCGGGTCAGTGCCAGCAGGGTTTCGGTCAGCACTTTATTCACCGGCGTGGGCACATTGCATTTCTCACCGGCCCGGACCACTTCACCGTGCAGGTATTCCACTTCGCTCTTGCCGCGTCCCATGTGCAGGTCGATGTGGAAGGAGGGCATCTTCGCCCCGCGCCCCGCGCCCGCGGCACGGGATAACAATGGCTTCGACAGCCACAGCGGCAGCCGGGTGGCGAAGGCCAGCGCCCGGACCGGCGTACCCGGCAGGTCCACCACTTCGATGTTCTGGGCTTCCATGACGGCCAGGCATTCGCGCAGCATTTCGATCTCGAGCCTGTACAGGTCCCGGTTGGCGAACACTTCGCTGGCAGTCATATTCAGGATGGCCGAGGTAGGATTCGCCAGCAGGTTGGTCAGCATCTTGGACCATTTCATGCTCGCCGCGTCACCGAATAATTTCGAATGCAGGAAAGCCTTGTCGAGAGCGCGGTTCAGCCTCTCAGAGAGCGGATGTCCCCTGGCCACGCCCATGCCGCGCAGCCGTTCCAGGACGATGTCCCCGGCGCCGCGGCGGCCAATGGCGCTGGTCACCGTGCCGTAGATCACCTTGTCACTGCCCAGGGCTTCGACAATGGCCGGTTCGTTCGAGACGCCGTTTGAAAGGCACAGCACCGGCGGCATCCTGTCGGCATAGGGTTTGATCCCCTCCAGAGCGGGGCGGGTGTCGAAGGACTTCAGGGCGAACAGGGCCACGTCGAAGGGTCCGTAGCGAAACGCATCGTCCAGTGAGGAGACGATCTGGAAGGCGGGAGGGTTGATCCGGGAGGCTTCGTTGGTCTGGCGCCGCGGATCCAGGGTGAGGTCCAGGCGCAGGCCGCGGGTGCGCAGCTCCTCGGCAATGGCCGGCTGCTCGATAAAGACCACCGTGTGCCCGGCCAGCGCCAGGCTGCCGCCGATGTACGTCCCGATCGCGCCCGCGCCAAAGGTCAGGACCTTCAACTTGCCGTTCACACTTTCTTCAGATAAGGCCATGGACTCACTCGTATTTCAGGTTTTTCAGATGGGCGCGGTCGTTCAGGGTATCGATCAGCCAGCGGTGCTGGTGCGGATAATAGACCACCCGCGCAAAGGAAGTGTTCTCGAAACGGAAGCGGACCCCCGAGGGATCGACGTGCGGAGCAATCCCGACCACCGCATGCATCAACTGGTTCAGGAACCCGCCATGCGAGACCACCAGGTATTTTCCCGGCGGCTTGCGCAGGAATTCCTGCAGGGCCTGCCCGGCCCGCAGGAACAGGGCCCAATCCCCCTCGCCCTCCCCGCCGATGAAGCTGTATGGCGTGGTGTAGGGCGGCTGCGGCATCCTGAGCACCTCTTCCATGGTCATGCCTTCCATCTCGCCAATATGCCGCTCCATCAGGATCGGATTGAATTCGATCTTGACGCCATCCAGGTAGGAGGTGGCGATCCGGGCGGTCTCCTGGGCGCGCTCGAGGGTGCTGGTGATGACCAGGTCGAATTTGACATCTTCCTTCTTCCAGCGCTCGGAGAGGGCACGCGCCTGGGCGCGTCCCTTCTCGGTCAGCGGGTAATCGGACTGGCCCTGCCAGCGCGATTCCACGTTCCCGACCGATTCGGCGTGGCGTAAAAATACAAATCGATAAACAGGTTTGTCACTCACGATTCATCTTCCTTCAATAAGTACACAGGCCTGCGTTTGACTTCCTGGAAAATGTAACCGACATAAATGCCGATAAACCCGAGCAGCACCATGATCATCCCGCTGACGATCAGGATCACGAACATGAGCGAGCTCCAGCCTGGCGCCAGGTTCGATGTCCGCCCGGTGACCCAGAACGACAGCACATAGATCATCTCGAGGGCCGCCAGACAGAAGAAAATGCCGCCGGCGCTCAGCCCGATATAGAGTGGCACGAGCGAAAAGGAAAATACCGCGTCCATGGCCAGGCGGAGCATCTTGGCCGGAGAATACTTCGACGTCCCGGCAAATCGCTCGGTCTCCTGATAGGGCAGGATGGCGCTGCGATAGCCGACCCAGGCGATCATACCGCGCAGGAAGCGGTGATACTCGGGCATAGACTTGAGCGCCTCCACCACCTGGCGGCTGGTACCGCGGAAGTCCGCGGCTCCGGGTGTCATTTGTGTGCCGCTGATGCGATTGATCAATGCATAAAATCCTGCAGATGTGGCCTGCTTGAGCGAAAAGGATCCCTGCTCTTCGATGCGCTGCGCCTGGACGATATCATAGCCCTGCTCATGGAGCTCGATCATCTGCGGAATCATGTGCGGCGGGTGCTGTCCATCGCCGTCCATCGTGATGACAAAATCCCCCCGGGAGGCATCCAGCCCTGCGCTCAACGCGGCCTGGTGCCCGAAGTTGCGAGCCAGGGTCAGGACCGTAATGCATGCATCCTGGCGGGCCAGCGCGGCCAGCGAGCCGGCCGTCCCATCTGTGGAACCGTCGTCCACAAAGAAAATATGAAAGTGATAGGGAAGCGGCTGAATGGCTTCCCGAACGGCTGCATATGTCTGTTCGATGACCCCCGCCTCATTAAAAACCGGTATGACCAGATCGACGGTAATTTCACTTTTCTTTCGGGACATTAAATTAATTCTACCACGCCCCTCCCCCCATCCCTTTGGACTGAGGTTTTCGCTTTTACAGGATGTCTATCAGGAAAAAGGGTCCGCTTTACAGGCGGACCCCGTGTTTTTCTGCC
>DASUOS010000499.1:0-3263 GCA_036276515.1 Anaerolineales bacterium
CTGCTTCAGGTTCTCCTCGCGCTGCTGCATCGCCGTGTGAAAATTGTTGCGGAACTTTTTGTCGCGGGTATCCACGTACAACTGTTCACCGGTCTCGGCGTCCTCCATGATCATGACGCCCACATCCGGCAGCTCCAGCTCGGCCGGGTCGGTGAGGCGGATGGCGATCACTTCATGGCGCTGGTTCAGCAGGCTCAACGGGGACTCCCAGCCGGGCGTGCTGATGAAATCGGACACCACAAAGACCAGCGAGCGGCACTTGATGGCATTCAACGCGCCGCGCAGCACCGAGCGCAGGTCTGTGACCGGCACATGCGAGAGGCGCGGCTGCCTGAGCATCTCGCTGATCAGCCGCAGGACCTGGATGCGCCCGCCCCGGGCCGGGATCGACTGCTGGATGCCGTTCCCAAAGATCAGCGCCCCGACGCGGTTCCCATGCCGGGTCAATAGCCGGGCCAGCACGGTAACGAGGTCGATCAGCACCGAGCGCTTCTCGCCATCTTCCTGCGCCGTGCCGAAATCGACTGAAGGACTCATGTCGAGCAGGAACCAGGCCGAGACCTCGCGGTCCTCCGTGTACTGGCGGACGTACGGCGCCTGCATACGTGCCGTGACATTCCAGTCGATATAACGGATATCGTCCTCCGCCTGGTACTCGCGCAGGTCCGCAAAGTCCACGCCGAAGCCGTAGAACAGCGAACGGTAGTTGCCCTGCAGCAAACCGTCCAGGCGGCGGATGACCTGCCAGTCGAGGCGCTGGAGGACGCGCTCAGGCGTTGCTGCGGACGTCGTAATGTTCATGCAGTGGCACCACCGGGATCGGGATACGGTCGAGGATCTTGTTGAGAATATCGTCTCCGCTGATATTGTCGGAGAGGGCTTCATAGGTCAGGACGATGCGGTGGCGCATCACGTCCAGCGCCATGTCGAGCACATCCTGCGGGAGGGCATACTTGCGGCCGCGCACAAAGGCCAGTGCCCGGCCGGTCAGGATCAGGTTGATCGAAGCACGCGGGCTGGCGCCGAACATGATGTAGCGCTTCATATCCTTCAGACCCACCTGCTCCGGCTCACGGGTGGCGGTCACCATGCGGACGGCGTATTCCATCAGGGCCGGGTCGACATAGACCTTATCGGCTTCCTGCTGGAGCTTGAGCAGCTCGTCGGTGGTCAGCACTTTCTGCATGGCCTGCAGTGCGCCGGTCATGCGCTCGACGATCACGAACTCCTCCGTCGGCGTGGGGTAGCCCACAAGCACCTTCATCATGAAGCGGTCCACCTGCGCTTCCGGAAGAGCATACGTCCCCTCCGTCTCGATCGGGTTCTGGGTGGCAAGCACAAGGAAGGGATTGGGCACCTTGAAGGTCTCACGGCCGATGGTCACCTGTTTCTCCTGCATCACTTCGAGCAGCGCGCTCTGCACTTTGGCCGGAGCGCGGTTGATCTCATCGGCCAGCAGCAGGTTGGTGAACACAGGTCCAAGGGAGGTCTCGAAGGCGCCGGTCTTCTGGTTATAGATGCGCGTCCCGACCAGGTCGGCAGGCACAAGGTCCGGGGTGAACTGGATGCGCTTGAACTCGCCGCCGATCGCCTCTGCCAGGGTCTTGATCGCCATGGTCTTCGCCAGGCCTGGCACACCCTCGACGAGGATGTGGCCGCGTGCCAGCAGGGCGACGATCATGCGCTCGAGCATGTGGTCCTGCCCGACGATGACCTTCTTCACTTCATATAAAACTTTTTCCATCGGTGTGCGGTTCTCTGTTCTTTCGTTCAGCATTATCGGTACTCCTTCGCTATACTAAGAATCATGCCACCCCCCGAAAGGCACCGGGGCGGTGTGTGGGAGGCGCATCGCTTGTTCTGTCCTTGAAACTGTCACGCCAAAGGCGTGACCTACTTTCTCATTAATACGGAGGCATTCCACCGGCGCCGCCTGCGGCTACACTGATCGGCACCGCAAAACCAATACCGATAAAGAAACTTTCCTCGGTCGGGTTGATGATCCCGGTGACGATTCCCACCACATGGCCGCTGCGATTCAACAGCGGTCCACCCGAGTTGCCGGGGTTAATTGCCGCGTCCACCTGGATCAGGCCGCGGATAACGTTGGGCAGTTCCGGGGGGCGATAGACCCGGTCGAAGCCGGAGATCACACCCGAGCTCATCGAGCCATATAGACCGAAGGGATTGCCGACGACATAGGCATCATCCCCCACCTGCATGGCGCCGGCATTGCCGATGGTCGCCGGCACGTACAGCTCCGGAAGCACGGATGTCGCCAGCATGGCAATATCGATCTCGGGCTGGGCGTTGATGATCGCACCCTCGGCCTTGGTCCCATCTGCGAAAGTGACATTGATCCGCGAGGCTCCATCCACCACATGCAGGCTGGTCAGGATCTCGCCGCGCTCGTTGATGATGACCCCGCTGCCCAGGCTCTGGCCGAATTCTCCATTCGCATCTTCGCCCTCGGTCTCGATCAAGACCAGGGAGGGCTGGATGACCTGATAGACTGCCACGGCGTTTGGCGGGCGCGGCGTGGCAGATGCCAGCGCGCTGGCCACCGCATCGTTCACTTCAGACCGGGTCAATTGTGTTTCGGGGGAAAGAGCATTATAGATATAGAGCGCCAGCAGGGCGCCAAGTACACCGGAAAAGAATGGGATGAATTTCCCCAGGCGCGTCCGCAGGCCGGACAACCGGTTTCTGAGCTGGTCTCTCACTGATAAAGATGGTTCGTTCATTGCCATCCATTCACCATAACTTGCACCTCTAAAGAATAACCGTAAGGAATAGCGTTCGAACTTTACCAAACAATCTTACAAGCAATTCTCTTTTTTTCGATTAGACATGGATGAGAAAACGATGGGCATATCTGAATATACGCCCTATTAAAGAATATGGATGTAACAGGCCATATAAAGCTTACCCAACGACTCGTATACGCTCTATCCAGCCGGCGTACCCGACTCTTTGTCGGACAACATTTCCAACAGGGCTCGCAGTCCCAAAGAATAAGACCGCCATCCCAGGCCGGTGATCTTTCCCCTGCAAACCGCCGAGATCATCGACACATGACGGAATTCCTCGCGGGCGTATACGTTCGATAAATGGACTTCGATCACGGGGATCCCGATCGCAGCGATCGCATCACGCAGGGCAATGGATGTATGGGTATAGGCGCCGGGATTGAAAACCACTCCATCCGCCCACGTCCGGGCATCGTGCAGCGCATCGACCAGATCACCCTCGTGGTTCGATTG
>DASUOS010000500.1:0-2895 GCA_036276515.1 Anaerolineales bacterium
AGCTGCCTCTTTTAAACCGGGCATCTATTTCCAGTCTGCCGGATCGGCAAAACGTTGAATAAATTACGTGTTCTCACCATGTACGGATTTGTAACAGGGATACTGATTCTTTCCGCCTGTTCGACACTGACAAATACCCCACCTGGGCCACAGTCTTTTATGGTTACGCCGGCGCAGCCCTGTGAAGCATGTGCCCAGGCAACCCTGGCAGCCGCACTGACCCAGGAGAGTGCTTACGCCGCGGGTCAGGCAGCGGCCACCGCCGAGATCCTGCGGGCCAATGCCCAGGCAACCCTGAATTCGGCCAACGGGACACTGAGCGCGGTGCAGACCCAGGATCAAAACAGCGCCAATGTCATTGCGGCCCAGATCGCCGCTACCGCCGAAATTCTGCGGGCCAATGCCCTGGCGACCCTGAATTCAGCCGGCTCAACACAGAGCGCTGCTCTGACCCAGGATGCCATCCGGCAGACCCAGATGGCGGACCTGGCGACGACGGGCGCCCAGGCCATCGTGAATCAACAATACAGCGACAATCTCGCGGCCGCCACCCAGACGGCGGTTGCCGATAATATCGCTACACAAACCCGGGCTGCCGCCGCGACCTCCCAATGGTATGTTGACCAGTCACGCCAGCGCAACGAGCAGAGGCAGGGTCCAATTGCCTTCCTATGGATGTGGTGTCTGCCGATGTTCCTGTTGCTCTTCGGCGGTTTGGTCTTGTGGGGATTCTGGCGCTGGCTGAAAATCCAGCAGGCCAACCAGCGTATTCTTGAAAACCCGATTGACAGGCTGCCGGCCGGGGTTGGTTACCACGAGCACGATGATCCACAGCCCTATATCGAAAGCGATGTAGTGGATGCCTCCTATCAGCCCGCCGAGCCAGACCATCAGGTGCGCGGGTGGCTCGATCAGGTCAAGCGTGATCTGCGAAAAAATGATGAGAAGGATGAAAATGATAAATCAGACGAGTGATCGAAATCCGTTCAACCTGAAAGCCCGGCAGATCAGGGACCAGGTATCCACGGTGCTGAAGAATTGGGGGCTGCTGCCACGCTTCACACGCTGGAGGTTGACGCAGGATCCCGCCACGGGAATGGTGGTTCTGTTTGGGATCCTCAATAACAGGTATATTGCCACACATACCTCGATCCCCTTTGGCGATTACTTCGATACCCGACTCTTACAGGATCTTTCAAACACGCTACAGGTACAGGTCGTGTCCTGCAACAGCGATGGCCTTCGCTATGCCTTTATCCTGGATCGCGGCCGGTTTGGAAAATTACCGACCCACATAGATTACCCCTTTATCGATAACGGCAAAGTAATGGTCAGGGTTGTCTACGGGGATAATCAGCAACCGGTGCCGTCCCTGCCCGCACAGGCCGCAAGCGTTGATGACCAGGCCCTGGTGCAGGAGGGTGTGGGGGCATTCCTAAAGGTCTTTGACGATATCAAAGTCCGGGACGATGCCGCACTGCTCTACGCTAAAAACCTGCCAGGCATTGTGGTTATAGATGAGGGTGAATTCAAAAAAAGTGTAGCGGAGCACGAAGCCGATCTACAGAGGACTCAACGCTTCCGCAAGCTGTTCCAGGAGAATACCGAGGAGAAAACACAGTGAAATTGAACTTGCTCTTTATCGTTATGGATCTGCTGACCCTGCTGGCTTATCCGGTCGTGTATATGCACGGCCTGCTGCGCCAGGCCTCTGGGTCAAGGGAGAACATTCCCCGGTTGAACGTACTGGCTGTTGTTCCAATCATACCGGGTGGCTGACCTGTTGGGAAATTCTAAGCGTGCAAAGGATGACCAGGATGCGTACTCAAAAAATTGATTTTCCCACCCGGCGGGTCCTCTGCGTATTTCCCGAAGAAAAAACGGATCTGGGTCAGGCCATCTCGGAGTTGCAGTTGACCGGCGCCTCTCCCGTCATTGTACTGATCGGCGGTGGAATTGACGAGCAGCAGGCTGCTGCGACCCGGCGGGCAATCCTGTCCATCGCCAGGATTGCAGATGAGATGAAGGCCCTGATCATCTGCGGAGGAACGGATATGGGCGTGATGGCTGAAATCGGCCGGATACGCTGGAAAAGTGGTTATACATTTCCGCTGGTGGGGATCACGCCCGAGGAATTAGTTACCTGGACGGACGGTCCTCGCAGCACGAAATTCCTGTGGTGGGGAAAGCAGCGCTGGCAGCTGGAGCCTCATTACACCCATTTCATCCTTGTGCCTGGCAGCCAGTTCGGGGACGAGTCGCCCTGGATCGTCGATGCAGCTTCCCTTTTATCCCGGGACCAGCGGTCTGTGACGATCCTGATCAACGGCGGGGAAATTTCCCGTAAGGATATCGATCTGAGCCTGGAGATCGGCCGCCCGGTCATCGCTTTGAGCCGCACCGGACGCCTGGCAGACGAATTGTCGCAGGACCCGGAGCGGAACGGGTTGATCACCGTGGTCCCGGCGAATGCTGAACAGCAGATCGTTGCGGCGGTTCAGGCAGCGCTATCGGTCCGGGCAGAAAGCCTGTCCCCCCAGGCATTGGCCGGCGCCCCGTGACGTAAAAGAGTGCATGATTCTTTACAAAAAGGCATCGAACGAAAGAAGTACGTTTATCCAAGATCTCGATCATTTCAAACAAGGAGAAAACCATGGGACGCAAAGGTGTCAGTAAACGCAAGCCAAAAAAATCGGGAACGAACTCCGCTGCAGATAAGCGGTCTCCGGTGCAAAACCTGGTGAAAGACAAGGGTGCCCCGACCGGCCAGGACAGTTCGAACTCCTGGACCGGATCGAACAAACCACAAAAGAAACGCTAAATTATTCACCGGTCATGCCTTTTCAAGTACATGACCATGGAACGGAGACCTGCATGAGAACAGTATATGGACCC
>DASUOS010000501.1:0-2705 GCA_036276515.1 Anaerolineales bacterium
GGAACCGCTTGTGAGATCAACAACCCCATTGCAATGACCAGGCTTAGGATCCTGTGCCTGAACATGGCGCCTCCTTGTTCATGACCCCGTGTCATGAGTTCGTGATGTTTGTCACCCTCAATCATCGCGCAAACCGGATGCCGAACATTAAAAGTTCCCTGACAAATTCAATGCAGAATTTCCGGCCATTTGTTGTAGAATCGAGTTCAACTTTTGATTCGCGTTGGAGGAAAGATGAATCTGGACGACCTCGATCGTTTTAAACAGCTCGACACCCTGGATATGATCGGTGAGATCGACAATCTCCCCGACCAGCTGGCCCATGCCTATCAACTCGGGATGACGCATGAGCTCCCGGACTGGACGGGGATTCGGCAGGTGCTGATCGCCGGCATGGGCGGATCCGCCATTGGCGCGGACCTGCTGGCCTCGTACTGCGCCTCGCTCGCCCCGCTGCCGGTTTCCGTCCACCGCGACTATGGACTACCCTTTTATGCCCGCGATGCAGAGACTTTGGTTATCTGCTCGTCGCATTCCGGCAACACAGAGGAGACGCTGGATGCCTTCCATGCCGCGCTCCAGGCCGAGTGCCGAATCCTGGTGGTTTCGACCGGTGGTGAGCTGGCAAAGCGCGCCCGGGAAAACAACATACCGGTCTGGACGTTCGAGCACAACGGTCAGCCGCGTGCCGCTGTCGGCTTTTCATTTGGATTGCTGCTGGCCCTGTTCGAGCGGCTTGGATTTATCCCCTCCCAGAAGGAAGCGGTCGAGGACGCGATCGCCTCGATGAAACGGACACAACAGCATTTGAGGACCGAGGTTCCCGCCGTCAAAAATCCTGCCAAGCGCTACGCGGGCCAGCTGATGGGACGCTGGACCACGATCATGGGCTCCGGTCTGCTCAGCACCGTCGCCCGCCGCTGGAAGGGCCAGATCAACGAGATCGCCAAAGCCGGCGCCAATTTCGAGTTCCTGCCCGAGGCCGATCACAACACCCTGGCCGGGACGATGAACCCCCAGGAGACTCTCAACGCTCATACCATGACCCTCTTCCTGTGCGCGCCCTCCGACCACCCGCGCAACCGCCTGCGCTCGGACCTGACCCGCAAGGCCTTCATGCTCGAGGGCATGAACACCGATTATGTCGAGGCGCGCGGCAGTACACCGCTGGCCCACATGTGGACCATGATCCTGTTCGGCGATTACATGGCCTACTACCTGGCGATGGGCTACGGCGTGGACCCCACGCCGATCCAGGCGTTGGTGGAATTTAAGAACGCGATGGCAGAGGCGAAGTAGCGAGTTTCACCGCGAAGGCGCGAGGAGCGCGAAGGTTTAATATATTCAGCCACGGATGTGGATTCTCCATTCCGTGGCTGTGATTTTTAAGAAGAATCGATATTGTAGGGCGACCTTTATATCGCCTATTTGAAAAGCGACATGAATGTCGCCTTACAAATTAATGAGAAACTTTCAAAAGGATTGTCTGATGTGCAGCGACCTGGAGGGGGAGTGAGGTCTTGAAATCGGCCATGTCCTGTTCTGCCCACAGGTCCCGCGCCAGCTTGGGGGTATCGAGCAGGCCAATATCGCGGGCTTTGACGGTGACCTCCTCGGTGCGCGAGCCGCGGTTGATCACGGCAACCGCCGTCGACCCGTCTGCGAGGCGCTTGGTCCAGAGGTCGCAGGAGCCGATCTGCTTGACGCGGCTTGCCGGGATTCCCAGCGGGTCCTGGTTCACAGCCAGAACTTCGCGGTTCGTTAACAGGGAGGCGGTCTCGGAATCCATACGGCGGACGTCGCAGCCGATCATTAGCGGGGAGCAGGCCATCACCCACAGCGACATGTGGGTCTGGTATTCGATGAACGACATGCCCGTTCCACCAACTTGTCCTTTCCCCTTGAGGCCGACGACCAGCATATCCAGATCGTTCCATCCGCCTGGTCCGCCATAAGCGTGGACCTCCGCGGCGATGTCGATGGACGTGTCGATCCCGAGGGGCTGCCAGTTCGGCTTTTGAAGGTTTACCCATGAATCAACCACATCGCCCGAGACGCGCCACATGTGGCCGCCTGCCTGCCGTCCCCAGAGATGGGGCGCCTGGTTGCCCCACTCGCACAGCGAGTAGAGGAACTCGCGCCCCGAATTGCGCAGTGCCTCGCCCATGCGCGTGTAACGCTCGATGGCGATCGCCTGGTCGAACAGCGGCGCGTGGCAGTAGTCGTATTTCAGGAAGTCGATGCCCCACGAGGCCCAGAGTTTCGCATCCTGGTCCTCGAAGCCGAGACTGCCCGGGTACCCCGCGCAGGTTTTCTCCGCTGCATCGGAATAGATGCCGAGCTTGAAACCCCTGTCATGCACATACTCTGCCAGCGCCTTCATTCCGCTCGGGAATTTCTCGGGATCGGGGATCAGGTCGCCGTTGCCATCGCGGCGGTCCTTGATCGACCAGCAGTCATCGATGACGATGTAGTTGTATCCAAGATCCCTGAGACCGGTGGAAATCAGCGTGTCTGCGGTTTCACGGACGATGGTCTCGTTGATAGCGTGACCGAACGTGTTCCATGAGTTCCAGCCCAGGGGAGGGGTGGCGGCGAGGGGACGAGTATTCATTTGGAGATCCTTTTGAACGGTTGAAGTTGGGATATCAGGTTTCGAGCGTTATATACTTTCTTCTTGGATTGATCCCCACAATTCCATCAAA
>DASUOS010000502.1:0-19879 GCA_036276515.1 Anaerolineales bacterium
GCCGGCCTGGCAGGTCAACAACCATCATTTTACAGTTTTACCCGGCTGGAGTCAGGTGCCGTTTGTCATACATGGAACAAAGCGTCTTCGGAGGCGGTCTGTTACTTCCGTGCTGCGCGCCGGGAGTTGTCCTCCATGTCCAACAGGATCAGTAAGGCCTGCTGGGCGACCTTCAGCAGGACGAAGTACACCAGGCCCGGCGCCAGCTGGGTTAGCTGCAGGGTGGGAATGCTCAGGCGGTCGAACAGGGTCATGTTCTCGAAGGTGATCATGCCGGAGGCCAGCAGGGAAAGATACTGCCCAATGGATACAAGTGTGATGTAGCCATAGAAGGCAAGCAGGATCCAGGCGATCACGTTCGCGGTGCGCGCAATCCTTAACACGGCATCCCGGTCGAAGTAGGTGCCGAAGAAACCTGTCCGTGTCTCTGTGGGTTGGTCCATAACTGCTCCAAATCAGGTGAAATAAAGAACGCTCTCTGTCTACATTCTACATGAAAACGTTCTGCATGGGCTGGCAGGCGCGCTGTAACCCAGGGCTTTCTCAACCCCACTTTCATGTCATCCTGAAGGAGCGTCGCAGATCCCGCGTGGCGGGGCTCCCACGCGACTGAAGGATCTCTTAGGCTGTAAGGAGATCCTTCGCTACGCTCAGGATGACATGAAATTAATTTATAGAAGGCCCGGCTGCTGTAACCTGTGCATATTGAATTGGTCATGTAAATGTTCTATACTGGTAGTGCAGTCGAACACATTGTGCCCGCAGGGTATCCCGCGGGGGCAGTGGCGGTTGACTGGAACATAACAACAGACAGGAGATGAAGCATGGCGAAGGCATTCAGCGTGGCATCCTGGAACGTGGAGCATTTTGCGAATAATCCGACGCGCATCGACCTGGTCATCGAGTTCATGAAGAAGCAGAACCCGGATGTCCTTGCCCTGTACGAGGTGGAGAGCGGAGACGTGTATAACACCCTCGTCCAGAAGATGCCCGAGTATCATTTTCACATCACCGAAGGTCCGCAGACCCAGGAGATCCTGGTCGGCGCCAAGCGCAGCCTGACGGCGTTCTTCACCCAGAAGGTCGAGTTCAAATCGGGGAATACCTATCTGCGTCCCGGCGCGCTGCTCACGATCCGCAAGAACGATGTCGATTACATCCTGCTCTTCCTGCACACCAAGAGCAGCGACAAGCCCATTGGCCTGGGACTGCGGGATGATATGTTCGACCGGGCATTCAAGTTCAAGCGCTTCCTGGACGGCGTCTCGAAGCGGGCCGAGCGCGGTCCGGCCAATTTCATCTTCCTGGGCGATCTCAATACGATGGGGATGCAGTATCCCTTCAAGCGCGAGATCCTGGTGGATTTCGAGCTCAAAAAGCTGAACAGCAGCGCTTCGCGCTGCAAGATGCGCCGGCTGAGCAAGAACAAGCCGCATACCTGGTGGAACGGCCCCGGCAAATACAAACCGAGTGACCTTGACCACGTCGTAGCGTCCGGCCACATGAAGTTCAGGCAGTTCAACGGCTCGGACGTGGATGTGCGCGGCTGGCCGGATGAGACCAGCGTCGAAGCGCAGAAAGCATGGATCGACAAGTACTCGGACCATGCCCTGCTGTTCTTCCAGATCGAGAAGGTCTAGTACTCCAACAAGATCAAGTTGGAAGGTGGATCCAGGGAAGAAGCGAGCGATCTGCCCTCCAGTTTTCGATTGTCCGAGTACTGGGAAGGGCAGCGTACTGGATGAGGAGGTAAAAAGACAAAAGCAGTTTCGTGGATCTGTTCAACGGATGTGCGGGGTGCATTCAACATGCACGTAAAGGAGGTACATGATGTCTCAGAATACCCGCCTGGACGCAAATGAACCGGGGGAAACAAGGAGGAACCGGGTGGCACAGGGCTGCCTGGACCGGCTGTATAAAAATGCCACAATGATCCTGCTCGTGCTGTTTGTAGGAGGGATCGTTTTTTCCCTGGCACGGACTGCGATCTATAAGATCCGCCCCTATGAGCGGGGCCTGCACTTACGAGGCGGCAGGTTCATCGATATCGATGAGCCGGGCTGGCATATCCAGATCCCCTTTGTGGATACAGTGATCGGGGTGACGGTCATCGAGCGCTCGGGGATGATCGAACAGCTCGCCGCCATGACTGCGGACGATGTCACCATGGATGTTTCCCTGCTCTACACGTACAAGGTGGCCGATCCTGTTCGGTACCAGCTGGAAGTGCTCGATCCCGATAGGATCGTCTCCGGCTTTGTGCAGGGCACGCTCCGGGATGTGGTCAACACCCGCACGATGGACGATGTCATGCACAGCCGGGCCGCGATCAACCAGGAGGTGATGGAGATCCTGCGCCAGCGTGAGGAACAATATGGGGTTGAGTTCGTGCTGGTCCAGATCCAGAGCGCCTCGCCGCCACCCGAAGTGGTCAATGCGATCAAGGACCGGATGGTGGCCGTCCAGCTTCAGGAGCAGGCCGATGCCGAGGCGGCCCAGCAGCGGACCCTGGCCGACAGCCAGTTCTACGCCGCCCAGAAGAAAGCCGAGGGTGAGGCGATCCAGATCACGGTCACCTCCCAGGCCCAGCTGGAGGCGCTGCGGAACATCCTCAGCGAGCTGGAGGCGGGCGGTACGCTGGGTGAGCAATACATCCAGGTGCTGATCGCCCAGGAGCTGCGCCAGAACAGCAAATGGATCATCAGCAACGGCGGAACGATCCCGGTCATCGACCTGGGCGAGGCGTCTGATCCCGGCTCGCAGACAACGGGAACCAGTCCCTGATCCCTGTCTGAAAGGAAAGCGCCCGCCGGACGAAGCGGCGGGCGCAGGTCCATAAAAGTCAGCCCGTCAGATGACGGGATCGTCGGCATGGACTTCGTTCCATTGGGTGACCAGCTCCTCGCCGGTCTTGCCGATGTTCTCACGGTTGCTGACCCTGCCTGTAAATGTTCCGGGCTCCTTCAGGGCCTTGATGAGAGCGGTATCCGGCCGGTACTGGATCGTCAGGCTGCCATCCAGGCCGATGTTCGGAGTCCAGGTGCCCAGCCCTTCGATCTTGACGGCTCTTCCCGAGCGGATGAACTCGATGATCTTGTCGCGCAGCTCCTTGATCACGCAGTCCAGCACGCCTTCCACAATATTTGTCGCCCGCGAAATGGAGCGGACCAGCTCAGGCTTCCGGACGGTATTGCCCAGATCGACCCGCGGCCGGCAGATGCTGATGATTTGAATTCGATGTGCCATAGAGAATTTCCTTCGGTATGTTGTTCTGCAGTGACGTTATTATATAAAGCACAAGGGGTGTTGTGCCTTTCAGTCCTGTAATGGCAGCCGGTTTCCTGTAAGGGACTCATTACATTCCTGTAAGAAGTTGTCTCCAGGCAACCAAAAGGCCGGTCATTGGCAATGGAACGGTGAATCATTGCCAATGAGTCCATCAAAGAATGGCAATGAATACAGCCCTCGCTGTTATCGATTTCACGTATGTCACCCTTACCGCCGGTGAAGGGTTTCTGACTCAACCAGGTTCAAACAGAGAGGCGTGGGCATTGAGCTGGCTTACAGGGCCTTCATAAAGTTAATTTCATTCATCCTCCCGAAGGACATCGGGACGATGTGAAGGATCTTGTCCGGCGTGATGGAGATCCTTCACACCGTCCCGAAGCGGTGTCCTTCGGGAGGATGACATGGTCGAAACTGGACTTGCGCAGATGTGCCGTTCACTGTATCCTTGACGAAACCCCTGATTCCTTCGAAGGAGTGTCCGATGTATCCGAGCGATGTACCGGTGGAAGACCTGATACGGGAAGCGCGCGAGCGGTTCAATGTGGCCATCGCCGAACGGGATGTGGCTGCCATCCGCTCCCTGCTGGCGCCGAGCTACCATATTGTCACGGGCCGCAGCGAGCAAAGCCATGGCGCCGATGAAGAAGCAAGGCGCTGGACCGAACGGTTTACGTCCGACCCGACGGTGATGTACCGCCGCTCGCCGCGTGAGGTCACGATCAACGAAGACTGGGGGCTGGCCGAGGAGCTGGGCAACTGGAAAGGCACCTACACCACCGAAGGCGTGCTCGTCCACGCCTCGGGGGTCTATGCTGCCAAGTGGCAGCGTGCCGAAGACCGGGGATGGGTCCTGCAGGCCGAGCTTTTTACCACCATCACCTGCACCGGTCCCGAAAAAGGCTGTCTGCCGCCGGCGCCGATCCGCCGGGGATAAACCAGGAGTTCGCAATGGCTTATTTTTATCGATACGAGTATGACGTGGTCATCGCCTTTTCGGCCCCCGACCGGAGCACGGCGGAGGAATTCGCCAGGCTGCTGGCCGAAAGAAATATAAAGATATCCCTGGACGAGCTCAAAGACCCGGATGTGGTGAGCGCCGGACCTGCGGCGCACCTGGCCGAAACGTTTGGCAGGAAGGCGCGTTTTTACCTGCTGCTGATCTCGCGGTCCTTTCCCCAAACGAATTGGAGCGATGTGGAGCAAATGACAAGTCCAACGCCAGGCAGCTCTGTTATCCCGGTGCGGCTCGATGATACCGATATGCAGGGGCTGGAGGATCCAACACAGGTCAAAGATCTTCGCTCACACTCCAAAGAGGATATCGTCGACCTGATTGCAGGCACCATTGTCAGAGAAAAGGGCCATCCGGGCCCGCCGTCCCAGTCCCATGATTTGCGGTCCGGGAATGTCCCCTCCACAAAAGACAGGAACGAGCCATAATCTCAAACTCACAAAAGAACGATATGTAAATCATCGCACGCCAGGGCACGTTGAACAAGGTCGACCTCACTACACACGAAAGGGAAAAAGACATGGATGCTGGCAAAGTGGCCGATTTTTTGAAGGATGAATACATCATGCTGCAAACCCTGTATGGGGATATGGATCAGAAAGGACTGACCATCAAGAACTGGGCGATCACGGTAACCCTGGCGATCATCGGCGCCAGTTTCGTGATCGAGGACCGGAATCTGCTGTGGCTGGCCGTGGCGGCTTCCATCATCTTCTGGTACCTGGAGGCGTACTGGCGCGGGCTGTCCCATTTCTTTGCCGTGCGGATCCAGGAGATCGAGGCGGCCCTGCGCAATGGCACCTGGGAGACGGAAGCCCCTCTGCAGGTGTATTCGAGCTGGTCGAAGGAGTATGACCGCAAAAAGGACCAGACCTTTCGCTATATGTTCAAGCGCGCCTCGCTCCTTCCGCACGCGTTCATCCCGGTATTTGTCCTGGTTCTTTATTTTATGTTCCCGTAGCCGGTGAGGATCGAAACGTATTCACATCACGTGGATGACTTTCAGTTGGATACAGGTAAAATGGAACTTGCAGGCTGAGACCCTGCCGTGCCACATAGACACAACGATCGAGTCGAGTGACCTACCTGCTCATTGCAAGATTTACTGATGGAGGATGTCATGGACATTAAAGTTACTGGTTTCGAAAAGGCAGAAGTGATCGCAGTCAGCGGCCGCGTAGACAGTATAGAAGCGCCGGGTTTTGAGAAGGCGCTCCAGGATGCCAACCAGCGCGGCAGTTACAACCTGGTGATCGACATGAGCCAGCTGGAATACATGTCGAGCGCCGGGTTCCGGGCCCTTGCGGCTGCCCAGCGCAACAGCCAGCGGCACAGGCGCGGCGACGTGGTTCTGGTTCAGGTGCCGGCGCTGGTCCATGAGGCGCTCGATCTGGTGGGCTTCGCCGAACACTTTATGACCTTCGAGGATGTGGCCTCTGCCCTGGCCTATCTGGAGGACCCAAATGAAGGCAGCGCTTCCACGGGCGCCTATCCTGTTTCGCCCGGACCCGCCTAAACAACTCTATCGCACATTGGAGATCTCATCATGACAAACAAGATCCTTGTAACCTATGCCAGCCGTTCAGGCTCCACCGAGGAGATCGCGCAGGCGATCGGCCGGACACTGTCTGAAAACGGAGCGCAGGTCGACATCCTGCCCATGGACAGTGTAAGCGACCTGTCCGCCTACCAGGCTGTGGTGGCCGGCAGTGCGATCCGCAGCTCGAAGTGGCTGCCGGAAGGCGTCCAGTTTATCCAAAAGTATCGCTCCGAGCTGGCGCACAAGCGGTTCGCCATGTTCACCGTCTGTATCACCATGGCGATGAAGAATGGCGGCAGTTACCGGTCCGCCGTACAGAACTGGATCGCCCCGGTGCGTGCTATGGTCAGGCCGTTGAGCGAAGGCTTGTTCCCCGGCCGGCTGGATTTCAGCAGGATGCCGTTCAACAAAGATACCCTGCTGTTCCGCATTTCGGTCGCCCTGGGGATCCTGCCGCGCGGCGATCGACGTGACTGGGACGCCGTGCGATCCTGGGCGGAAGAGCTGAAGCCGATCCTTGGCTAGACCCCGCCCGATCGGGTCCAACGGAGCAGGATAAGCATTGTCTGCATTTACGCTGCAAAAATTGCTGGATGCCTGCCGCGAGGCGGGCTGTCCCGTTTGCCGGGTGGAACGAGCAGGCGTGGAACGCTACCTGGAAAACCAGTTCTATGAGAACGTCAACTCTCCCCGCTGGCGGGAGCGTCTGCGCAGCAGCCTGGGCTTCTGTCACGAGCATGCCTGGCTGGCCGTGGACCGGCGCCTGGGGGACGCGCTGGGGTTTTCCATTCTCTACCGCGACCTTGTCAATACCGTGCTCAAAAAACTGGATGAAGGAGGGACGTCTGCTCGCCCCGGCCGCCACTGGACATCGCTGCTGCGCCAGGTGCCGGAAGGGATGCGTACCCTGATGGAGCGCATGCTCACGGCGATGACCCCGGCGAAGCGCTGTCCGGCCTGTGAGCACCGGGATGAACTGCGGCATTCGACCCTGACTGTACTGGCAAAGGCTCTGGGGTCGGAGGACATGCCAGCCGCCCTGCAGTCTTCCGATGGATTGTGCCTGCCTCACTTGATCGGGACCCTGGAACAGGTGCGGGAAGAGGCTGTTTTCGAGCGGCTCCTGTCGATCCACCGTCCGAAGCTGGAGCACTTGCGGGCGGAGATGGACGAGTTCATTCGCAAGAGCGATTACCGGGAGATCGAAGCAGGCTTTGGCCCGGAAGGGGATGCCTGGCTGCGGGCGATCGCCCAGATCACCGGCAGCCGGCCGAGGAACTAGACCAGGTCTCATTCTCTCATTTTTTTCGCCGGGGCGGCATGTTAGAATTAATCCATCTCAAAGGAGCTTGCAACATGATAAATGAAGAGGACCTGCGCGAGACCCTGAACCTCACAGCCCGGGATATGGCCGAGCTGGAAAGCAACCCGCGTACCTGGCTGTCGTGGATGGTCTATTTGCTGGCGCGGCTCGAGGAGAAGACGGTCACCAGCTCCGCCGAGAAGGATTCGTATCTCGACATGCTCTCCGCCCTCCAGGATGAGATCCGCAACCGCGTGCGGACCGGCGGCTGGAACTAAAAAAAGTGACGGATTTAATATATCCAGAGACAAAATGAGGACTACAATAAAACAATGAATACAGGGTCAGGTTATCTCCTGATTGTGGAAGATGACCCCGATATCCTGAAACTACTCCAAACAACGCTGACATTCAGAGGCTATCGCGTGGTCACAGCCCGCAACGGCAGGGAAGGGCTGGATCTTGTGCGCGCAGACCGCCCGGCGATCGTGATCGCCGATATCATGATGCCAACGCTGGACGGTTTTGGGCTTGTCCACCGCCTGCGCCTCGATCCCCAGACCTGTGACATCCCGGTGGTGTTCATCACCGCCACCTACGTGGCCCCGGAAGACAAGGAATTTGCCCTCAACATCGGGGCCACCCGTTTCCTGCAAAAGCCGGTCGACCTGGATGCGTTCCTGGCAACCATCCAGGAGCTGCTGCATAGCACCCTGCCCCTTGCCATCGAGCCCATGCATGAGCTGAAATTCTACGAAGGCTACCGGCACAGGCTCGAGATCAAGCTCGACCAGAAGAACAAGCAGATTGCCCGCGATGAGCTCCTGTTAAAAACCCGGCCAGACCTGGACGGAGAATCCCTGCAGGCCTCCCTGAGGCACGCCATCGAGGAGAGGCAGGAAATCATGCTCCTGCTCGAGCAGGTCCGGGAACAGGCTGAGAAATTTTCCCGGAACGAGTAATACCGGCTCTCCCCGCGGCGATACCCCCTGTTACAGAGTCTTAACAAGGTCAATTGACAAACACTTTATATGTCATGCTGAGCGAAGCGAAGCAGCTCTATCACGCCGTACGAGATCCTTCGGTCGCGGAAAAGCGCTTCCTCAGGATGACATGAAAATGGTTCTTGAGAAAGCCATGGCCCCCGTTATTTCCTGTATCGTTTAATTCTGACAGTTGTGGGATAATTATATCGTGCCCGCAGGATCCCGGACGCTGTAACGATTTGTCCCTATTCCTGTCATGTTCCGGAAGTGAGACCCTCCAATTTGGACCCGAAACCATTCGCTCGACCTCTTCAAGCCTTTGCAGCGCTTGGACTTTGCCTGGGCATGGCCTGGATGACGTTTGTGGTGGCCGGCTTTAACCCGACGCCTCCGACCGCGCTCGAAATTCAGGCCCGCAGTACCCAGGACCTGTCGTATGGCAGCATGAACAGCACTGCCGTGGCCCTGGCAGCCAATATCATCGGCGAGATGATGCCGAGCCCGATCGTGATGCCGGTGACCGGTAATGAAGGATCCAGCCCTACGCCGATCGTGGCCGTGACGCTGCGGGCGGTATCCACAGTCCAGACCACGCCCACTCCGTTATCGTTATTTGGCTTTCTGTTCAATCCAACGGCAACGCGTGAGTCGCGCCCGGATGGCCCGGCGCCCACCTCGACACCGGTCCCTACATTTACACCGATGCCCACTTCTACACTAAGGCCTACCTCTACACCGAGGCCCACATCGACGCGTATACCATCAAGGACACCTACGCTTACCGTGCCGACACCGACGGTACCGACAGACGCTCCTGAACCAACAGCGACTCCATTTACTCCTGACCCGACCGAATCAAATACACCTGAGACCCCAACCGTGGAGCCCACTGACGATCCTACCGAGGTACCGACCAATCCGCCGTCGGAGGAACCTACTGCTACATCCTTGCCTATCGTAGAAACACCTGATCCTACGCCGTAGCTTCGAACCTGCAACTGGTGAACAAAACATCCAGCCGAGTAAGCGCTGGATGTTTTGTTATCCCTGCGGTAGACCCATATGGATAGGAATTATTAGGGGATTTTTCAGGTTCTTCTCAGTGACGTTTCATATTCACCCGGTACCCTATACAGATGCCGAGGGGAATCGGACTGGCATCGTCGTTCCACCAAGCCATCCAGTACACTCACACCAAAAAGGAGTAAATATGTACCTGACTCGAAGAGTTGGCCGGCGTATTTTGATCTCGCTGCTTGTCGTGGTCCTGAGCCTGACCGCCGTTGGAGGTGTGTTGGCTGCACCTGGCCGGGAAGTGATCCCCCTGCCGGATGGCTTCGCGCCGGAAGGGATTGCCAGCGGACGAGGCAGCACCTTCTACGTGGGCTCCATCCCCACCGGTGCGATCTACCAGGGTGACTTCCTGACCGGGGAAGGGGAATTGCTGGTCGAGCCGCAGGAAGGACGGGCAGCCATCGGCTTGAAGTTCGACCCGCGCTCCGGTTACCTGTTCGTGGCCGGCGGACCTGCCGGTGAAGGCTATGTGTACGATAGCGAGACCGGTGAGACGGTAGCCGTCCTGACCCTGAGTGAGGATCCCAGTTTTATCAACGATGTGGTCATCACCCGGGATGCCGCCTATTTCACGAACTCCTTCCAGCAGGTCATCTACCGCGTCCCGCTCGAGCGGAATGGGCAGTTATCTTCGTCGGAAGATGTGCAGGCCATCAGCCTCAGTGGTGATTATCAGTTCACCCCCGGCGCCTTCAATGCCAATGGGATAGCTGCCACGCCGAATGGCGATACGCTGATCATCGTCAACAGCACGGAAGGCGCGCTGTACAATGTGGACCCGGAGACCGGCGATGCCACCCGCATCGACCTGGGCGGCGGCAGTGTGATCGCCGGCGATGGCATCCTGCTGCATGGTAAAACCCTGTACGTGGTCCAGAACCGCTTGAACCAGGTGGCTGTGATCAAGCTGAACTCCGATTTCACGGCCGGGACGATCGTGGAAACGATCACCAGTGAACGCTTCCGTGTGCCGACGACCATTGCCCGGTTTGGAAGCTCGCTGTATGTTGTCAATGCCCGCTTCGGTACACCGGTCACTCCTGAGACCGATTACGATGTGGTGCAGGTCCCCCAGGAATAGGATAATTTAATAGACTAGTCCCACAGAGCGATCTGCGGGACTTTTTTTATGGATGGCTCAGGGCATAGGCGGCAATGCCAAAGGCGATCGCCACGTTCAACGATCTCTTAACACCAAGCATCGGGATGGTAAGGAGCCTGTCAGCTAGCTCGAGCAGCTCCGGATCGACACCGGTCACCTCGTTACCGACGATCAGCACCGAATCATACGTGAAGCCCCGGACGTGACGGATATCAGCCGCCCGCTCGTGCTCCTCGAGGGCGACGAGATCGAAGCCCTCTTTTTTTAGGCCCCTGGCCAGCTTTAGCGCGTCCTTGTGATAGGACCAGGGAACCGAATCTTCCGCGCCGAGCGACGTCCGTGTCACGGCTTCCTGATCGGGGGTGGGCGTGATCCCGCACAGATACGCCTGGCTGAACCCGAACCCGTCCGCGCTGCGCAGGATCGAGCCCGTATTCCAGGCCGAGCGGATGTTATCCAGGAGAACTGCAATTCTTGGACCGGGATGGAGGGCGGCGTCACGCAGGGAACGAGCCGGTTCGGCTGTTATTATCCGGCGGTGGGCGAGCCGTGTCTCTCCCATGCAGGCCGGGCAGCGCGTTCCGAATGGATGTCCCGCTACCAGCGGATAGCGCAATCCGCAGGAGGTACAGATCCTGATCTCGAACGCCTCGTCTGGCATGCGGTCATTATACATGCTACAATTTATTCATGCATCGTGTCGTACCTGAGCTCATCATCGAGAAGTATCGTGAAGGTCTTTACCGGGGGGACTTTCCGGCTGTGGGTATGTTCCTGGATCTATCGGGCTTTTCCACCATGACCGACGCGCTGATGCAGCATGGCCAGCATGGGGCCGAGGTGCTGGCCAATTTGATGCACGGCGTGTTCGACCCGCTGGTCGAAAGCATCTTCAATTACGGCGGGAAAATCGTCGGTTTTGCCGGAGACGGCATCATGGCCCTGTATCCCGTGGAAGGCAGCCAGGAGCAGGTCGCGCTGCGAGCGCTGGCTTCCGCCTGGATCATCCAGAAGCGCCTGATAGAAAGCACCCAGCGCCATACCATCTATGGCAGTTTTCAGTTTACAGCCAAGATCGGGCTGGGCGTTGGATCGGTCTCCTGGGGGATCCTGCATTCCGAAGACCGGGCGCATGCAACCTATTACTTCCGCGGTTCGGCCGTGGAGGATTCGGCCCGGGCGGAACACCAGGCCGGCGCGGGAGAGATCCTGCTGACCGACAGACTCTGTGACCTGGTATGCGATTGGACCGTGACCGAGCCGGCCGGGGAGCTCCACCGGCTGCTGGGCTTCCATACCGAGCTGCCGGCTCCGATCCAGGTGGAGCTGCCACCGGTCGACCTGGAGCGATCCCGGATCTTCATGCCCGAGGAAGTGATCTCACGGGATGCGCGTGGCGAATTCCGCCAGGTGGTCAACCTGTTCATGCGTTTTCCAGACATGCCGGATGAGACCCTTGCAGAGGTGACCCGGATCGTTTTCGAGCTGCATAAGAAATATGGCGGCCTGCTCAACCGCATCGACTTTGGCGATAAAGGCTGCAACATGCTGGTGTTGTGGGGGGCGCCGGTCGCCTATGAAAACGATATCGGCCGGGCCCTGAACTTCGTCCTCGACCTGCAGTCCCGGATCGATATTCCGGTGACGGCCGGTGTGACCTACTACGTGGCTCACGCCGGCTACCTGGGCAGCGTGATGTGTGAGGACTATACCTGTTATGGCTGGGGCGTGAACCTTGCCTCCCGTTTCATGATGACCGCTCCGCTCGGCGATATCTGGGTGGATGACCGCATTGCCCGGCGTATCTCAAGCCGCTTCCTGCTGGACGTCCTGGGCGAGCAGCGTTTCAAGGGATTTGCCTCCCTTCAGCGGGTCCATCGATTGAAAGGCTACAACCACGATACGGAGGCGCTGTACCCGGGTGAGATCGTCGGCCGCGACGTGGAGCTTGCCCGGCTTGAAAAGTTTATCGAGCCGTTGTGGAAACAGGATTTTGCCGGGGTCATGCTGCTGCTTGGCGATGCAGGCATCGGCAAGGGGCGGCTGGTGCATGCCTTCCGTGCCTCGCCGTTGTTCCAGGAGCGGAAGGTTTTCTGGGCGGTCTGCCAGTCTGAGCAGATCCTGCGCAGCTCGTTCAATCCCTTCCGCAGCTGGCTGTTACGCTACTTCGGGCTTACCTCCTTCCAGGACGAACCGACTCGCAGGCAGATATTCGACCACAGGCTGGACGAGTTGATTGCATCCCTGCCACAACCCGAGCTGGCGGACGAACTGGACCGGCTGCGCTCCATGCTCGGCGCCCTGGCCGGGTTGAAATGGCCGGACTCGCTTTATGAACAATCGGACGCCGAAGCCCGCTACAACAGCACGCTCCTGGCTTTGATCAGCCTGATCAAAGCGGAAAGCCTTCGCCAGCCGCTCATTCTGTTCGTGGAAGATCTCCAGTTCATCGATGAAGACTCCCTGAACTTTCTGCCGCGTTTGAAGCGCTCCATCCTGGCGGAGGATGAGTTCTACCCGGTTGCCATCATTGTCACTTCGCGCATCCAGAGCCGCACGCCGGCCCTGGACGAAGGACTGGTGGATGAACGCATGCAGCTTGGCGGTTTGTCCCGGGAAGCGGTTGCCCGCCTGGTCGAGATCCTGCTGGGCGGGGTACCGGCCCTCGAGCTGGTCAACCTGATCATGGATAGATCGGAGGGCAATCCCTATTTTGTGGAGCAGATCATCCGCTATCTTCTGGACGAGAACCTGATCGAGATGAGCGAGCGCGGCTGGAGGCAGGTCCACCAGGTCCGCGAATCGTTCCTGCCCGGAGATATCGGTGCGGTCCTGGTCGCCCGCCTGGACCAGCTTTCGCGCAAAGTGAAGGAGGTCGTCCAAACGGCCTCTGTCTTTGGCCGCGAGTTCCTGCTCGACGTCCTGAAGGAAATGGTCTCGGAAGGAGAGGCGATTGAGCAGTACGTGGAGGAAGCGGAAGAGTATTCGATCTGGGTCAGCCAGAGTGACCGGCGTTATATCTTCACCCATGGACTGCTACGGGATGCCGCCTATACCATGCAGATGCGCGCCCGCCGGAGGGAGCTGCATGCCCTTGCATTGACTGCGCTGGAGAAGATCTACGGCGAAGAGCTCCTTTTCCATTATGCAGAACTGGCTTATCATGCCGAACGCGCCGAGCTTCGGGACCCGGCGCGGCACTATTATTCACTGGCCGGGCGGTCCGCTTCGGATGCCTTTCAGAATTCAACGGGGATCGAGTATCTCACTCGTGCACTATCGTACATTCCCTTCCGTGACCAGGCCGGTCAGTTCGATCTGCTGGTGGAGAGGGTGGAACTGTACAAAAGAATGGGAAATCATGACTTGCACTTGAAAGACATCGAGTCCCTCGAGCGGCTGGCGCGCGAACTGAACGATCCGCGCCGCGAAGCTCATGTGGAGATGCTTTACACACATTACTACGTTGTCGCAACCGATTATCAGGAAGTGATACGGCATGCAGAACGGGTTCTGGACCTGAGCCGCTCCTTCAGGGATGCAGATACCCTGCTAAAGACCTATCAGGTCTGGCCGTTTGCCCTCCTGCGCCTCGGCCGGCTGGAGGAGGCGATGAATATCGCCCGGGATGGCCGCAGGCTTGCGCAGGAGTTCGGTGACCCGGTCAAGGATGGATATATCCTGATCAGCATGGGCCTGATCGCCAGCGAACAGCGGGAGCCATCCATCGCTCACGACTATTTCGACGAAGCGCTTGTCATTGCGCAAAGAACAGGGGACCGGAGATTGGAATCGAGAGCTCTGGGAAACCTGGGATATTCGGCCGGGTTTATTCTTCAGGACTATGCCCAGGCTCGCGAGTACTTTGAAGAAGCGTTGGCGTTATCACGCCAGTTTGGCGAACGTTCCCTGGAAAGCACCACCCTGGGGAACCTGGGATGGGTGGCAGGCATGCTCGGCGATTTTGAGGCTGCCTTTAACTATCATGCACGAGCTCTCCCGCTCGCCCGTGAAGTGGGAAACTTGTACATTGAAACCTACCAGCTGATCAACCTGAGTGCCAACTCCGGCGTTCGGGGCGATGCCGCTGCTTCGCTGGAGTATTCTCAAAAAGCCCTGGAAATATCACGAAGGACCGGCGACAAGGCCGGGGAGGCCTGGTCATTTCTCTATATGGGATATGCTTATCTCATGGGCAACGATTTTGTCCGCGCCGGGGATGCCTTCCGGGAATCCATCCAAATCCGCGAGGAGCTGGGCCAGCCGGGATTAAAGATGGAGCCCCTGGCCGGGTTGATCCAGGTCCGGTACCGGTCAGGTGACCTGGCCTCCGCAGCTGCCGAGACCGAAACCGTGCTGGAGTACCTCAGGAGCGCCAGCCGGCCGCTCGATGGGACCGAGGAGCCTCTGCGTGTGTACCATGCCTGCTACCAGGTGCTCGAGGCGCTGCACGACCTGCGCTCGAAGGATATTCTGCGCGCGGCCGGAGAGCTGCTCGATATGCAGGTCTCCAAACTGCGCGATGAAACGTCGCGCAGGATGTTCGTTGAGAATGTGCCCTGGCGCAAGGCGATCCGGCAGGAGTGGCAGGAAAAACGTTAAAGGATCAGGGAATGGTTCCGGTCGGGGGGTCACCTACAGTCAATGGGAACATTACCCGGCCGGGGCGGCCCGGTCCGGCGGCTGTGGGCACGACTTCGTGCACGCGGCCACCATAATACACACATAACCGCCGCTTGCGGCCCGCACCTGAAGGCTTCTGGCTCTCCGCAGGAACGTCCGGGAGCTCGCGTAGAATGACCCTGTATTCCGGGACCGTCGTTTCCTCCGGGCCAGTGACCGGCCTCACGCCAAAATTATTGAACCAGGTGATGTTCTCCCCGCCCTCGGTCGTTGCAGGCAGGTTGTCTGGCAGACCTTTGTCGTAGGCTTCATAGTCGTCATCGAGGACTTCGATCGTGAGATCTGAATCTGCCCAGCCCGGGACTTGTCTCTTGCCTGGAATGGTCTTGGGTTCCCTTGCCATATTCTCCTCCTTGGGGTATCTGAAATGCTTCCCTAACGATTATAACCATTCCTGAAAAAGAAACAATCACTGATCACCGTTAAACCAGGGCTTTCGCAAAGTTCAAAAGAGTCTGCAATTCATTTGTTCTTGAACCACAGAGACACGAAGACACTGAGAAAAAGCTGCAAGCACTCTGTGTCTCTGTGGTTAGGTGTATTGTTTAGAGCGCCCATGGCTAAGTTTAGAAAACCTCCTCCGTCCGACTTTGAGAAAGCCCTGCCGTTAAACCGGGCATTAAGTCAAGATGAGATGAGAAAGTGCCTGAAACTCCCGGCAGTATAATCTTTTCATGCAATACCGGTTTCTGCGCCTGCTTTTAAGAGTTGTGATCGCGCTCAGCTTTGTCCTGCCCTCCACGACCCGCACTCAAGCGGCCGCCGCTAACCGACATGCCTATGCAGGCGCCCCCTCTGACCTGATCAATGCGGTCAACGTACTGCGCGCCTCCTACGGCCTGCCTCCTTATACTGTGAACTCGACATTGATGGCGGCCGCGCAGGGACATGCAGACTATATGGCCGCCACAGGGAACGTGTCGCATACCGGCGCAGGCGGCTCGACGGTCAGCCAGCGCCTGCTTTCCCTTGGATATCCCCTGGCCGGGGATCTATCTCTGGGAGGCTTTCGCTCCGAGAACATAACTTCGGGCAGCGAAGGGATGTCTGCCCAGGAAGCGGTCAACCGCTGGACCGGCGATGCACTGCATCTGACCACCATGATCTCCCCTGACCTGACGGAGATCGGCGCCGGGGTAACGGTCCATGATGGCCGGGTGTATTACGTGATCGATTGTGCGCGCCCGACCGACAGCGGCATCCCCCAGGTCGTCGACCCTTCTGTGCCGGGAGCGTCTCCAGCGGCCGGTCCCAGCCTGCCTGCGGGGGTAAGTGGTATCATGATCCCGGTCGTGGTCGTCACGCCGAACGCCGCCGGGGATGTGATCCACGAGGTAAAAGCCGGCCAGACGCTGTGGCAGATCGCGATCAGTTATGAAACGAAGATCGACGAGATCAAGCGCCTGAACAATCTGTTCGATAACGAGATCTATCCGGGCGCCCGGCTGCTGGTGAAAAAGGGCGTGTTCCTGTCGCCCACCGTTCCGGTCGAGACGCCCATTTTCGAAACAGTCGTGGCTGCAACGGTCCTGCCGGCCATTCAGGCCGCGCAGAGCCCCACACCGGCCGCTGCTCCGGCCGTCATGCCGGTTACGTCCAGCACGAGGAATATGCTTCAGATCGCGATCGGGATCATTGTCCTTGCAGTACTCGGCGGCGGTGTTGTTGCCTGGTGGGGGAGCAGGAAGAAATAAGACGTATCCGGGTCAAGGAGGCAATATGAAGGCATTTGTTTTGATCAAAATCCATGCAGGTGAAGTCAGGGAAGTGGTCCGCCAATTGCGAGAGATCGAGCTGGTCACAGAGGCGCATATGACGTTCGGACCGTATGATGCGGTCGCCGTCATCGAATCGCAGGAGCTGAGTGAGATTGGCAGGCTGATCGCCACCACCATCCAGCCAATCTCCGGCGTCGAGCAAACCCTGACCTGCCTGGCGGTAGAAGTATAGGTCTCAACCAAAACATGACCACCCGTCTGGATGGTCATGTTTTGGTTACTTTGAATAGCCGGGCTGATTGGGCAGGTATTACTGCGGAAGGGTGAACTTCATGATCCGATTGTTGCCTGCATCCGTGACCCAGATGTTGCCCAGGGGATCCACGTCGATGCCCACCGGGAGCCCAAGCTCGCTGTCCCCGGTGCCAAAGTCACCCCAGGTTCGAACGAACTGTCCCTCAGATGTAAACTCAATAATGCGATAGCCTTCCGGGTCGGTGATGAATACGCGGTTGTCCCCGCCCACGGCGATGAACGGCTTGTTCTCCAGGGACTGGCCGAACCAGGCATTGACATCCCACTGAGAGAACGGCAGGTATACCGTCCCATCGTCGCTGGGGATGAAGGATTGGATGCGCTGGTTCCAGGTGTCGGTTACAAATACCATGCCGTCATCCGAAACGGCCACACCGACTGGCTCATCGAACTGGCCCGGGTCGAAGCCTGCCATACCGAACTCGGTGATGTAGTTGCCGTCTTCATCGAAGACCACAATACGCTTGTTACCCGTATCGGCCACATAGACTTTGCCATTTTGGTCAACATCGATCCCGCGCGGCCCCCAGAATGCAGACCTGGATTCCGGGACGTCCGGCAATGGCTGCCCGTACTGGCCCCAGGTCTTGATCGGTGTGCCATCTTCCGTAAACTTCTGAACCCGGTGATTCCACGTATCTGTGACATACACAGAGCCGTCCGGTCCCACGGCGATGCCCCAGGGTTCATTGAACGTCCCGATCGGGGCGTCACCGGTCAGGAGGTCGGCGAATGTACCCCATTCATGGAGCAGGCTTCCATCGGAGGCGATGTGCAGGATGCGGTGATTGCGCGAGTCGGCAACATAGATGTCGTCATTAAGACCGGCGGCGATCTCGCGCGGGGCGTTCAGGCCCAGAGGGGGATAGCGATCGGCAGCGAAGATCTGCTCTGCAGAGAGCATAAGCGTCCCCAGCTCATACGGATCTTCAGCCGCCGGGACCGCTGACGGCCCCACGCCATAATTCCACATCTGAGCGGCCACATCCTTGCGGACGTACAGCCGCATCTGGTCGGCTGGCTGCCAGGTGGTTCGGGTCATACTCGTACTTCCGGTTGCCTGGGCATACATCGTATAGTCCCGGTTGAGCCAGATATCGAAAATCCCTTCACGGATCTGGGGGTTGGTGATGGCATTCAGCAGGCGCGACCGGTCGAGGTTGAAGTAATCCTGGTTCGGCCACCACATGCGGATATAGTCGAACCGGTAAAAGCCGTCACCCAGCGCGCCTTCGATCTTGTCGAAGTTCTTGTAATCGACGATGACCGCCACAGCATCCCTCAATGACCGGGTCGGCTGGTCGAAGGAGCGCAGGGCCGTAAAGTCACGCAGGTACCAGACCATCGGCCAGGAGACGCCGGTGTCGGGCGCGCTGGCGTCATAGGCAACGATCGCGTTCAGGCCGCCGGCGGTCCGCTCGGAGATCTCTTCCACCTGGGCCATCACATCCTTGATGCCGGTTGCGCCGTGCGCATACACGAGGTATTCCATGGCGTCGTCATACAGAATATAGTTCGCCCGAAAGGAGGTTCGCATCGTCTGGACGAGGAGCAGGCCAAAGACAGTCAGAACAAAAAGGTTGACGAAGATGCTCCGGCTTTGTGACTCGCGCTGGAGCCTTGACAGGTACACGATGGCGGCGATGCTGCCGACAAGAGCGACCAGCGCCGCTATGAACTTGAGCCGGCTGGCGCCTGCCAGTGCAGGGTCCACGCCGCCCATGGAGAGCACGGAGGCACCGTTGATGACGCTCGAGAAGAGAGTCACCAGCGCCAGGATGACCAGCGCTACGATGCTCAGGCTGGGGAGATCTTCCTTCATCAGGTAGGCAAGCAGCAGCCCTGCACCGATGGTGACGATCAGGGGCAGGATAAAGGCAGCCGTTGCCTGTAACTGGGCCAGCTCCGTCCCACGGAAGGGAGGAGTGGACCCGTAGAGCGAGCGCAGGGCGTTGTACGAGGCCAGTATGAAAACAGCCAGCACCAGCAGGGACAGGGCGATCCGCCCGGGCCTCACATCCAGCCAGCGATCGGCCAGCGACTCGATCAGCTGGCCAACCGCCCAGCCGGTCAGCAGGATCATGGGCCAGGCCATGTGATAGGTCAGCCAGGGCATCCGCTCTCCGGCGATCGTGAAGGCTAGAATACTGGTAATCGTCCAGAAGACCATCAGGCCGTAGAACAGCCCGAAGTTGGATTCGGTGATGGCCGACTCGCTCTTGGTCGCTGCGTCCGGCTCGGCCGGGGCCGGATTCCGTGTGAGGAGCTTTTTTGCCCCAAGGAAGATCGCCGCCAGGGCACCGAGCGCAGGCAGGAACTCGTACATCGGGATCTGGATCAGCACATAATAATACTCAGGCTGGCTTCCCCGCTCCACGCCCTGCTGGACAAGCCAGTATCCGAGCGAGCCGATCACACCTGTGAAGAATCCGGCCGCGTTGGTGAAGACAGTTGTGTAGAAGATGGTGTAGAGCCCCCAGAAGAACACACCGTATTTCCACCAGTCCCGGTTCCAGTACATGCCAATCGCAATGGAGAGTACAAACAGCAGGATCACGATCGTCCCGATGATCCCCAGGGCCCGGGCGTCCAGATTATTGACTGAGGCTGCGTCGGTGGGTATGGTGATATTGAGGCTGCCTTCGAGGACCCGGATGACAAAGGCTGCCACCATGGGCAGGACAAACGTTCCCAGCAGGATCATCAGGTCGAAGGACCGTTCCTGCAGAAGGTTTCTCCAGCCAAACCCTAGGAACAGGATCACGACCGCTGCGACGAAGATGATCGCTGCCAGACCAAGCAGGATCGAAGCCGGCTGGATTCCCTGCTCCGGTAGCGCCAGCGGGTTGGGACCGCCG
>DASUOS010000503.1:0-2417 GCA_036276515.1 Anaerolineales bacterium
CGGCGGTCCCAACCCGCTGGCGCTACCGGAGCAGGGAATCCAGCCGGCTTCGATCCTGCTTGGTCTGGCAGCGATCATCTTCGTCGCAGCGGTCGTGATCCTGTTCCTAGGGTTTGGCTGGAGAAACCTTCTGCAGGAACGATCCTTCGACCTGATGATCCTGCTGGGAACGTTTGTCCTGCCGATGATGGCTGCCTTTGTCATTCGGATCCTGGAAGGCAGCCTGAATATTACGATACCCACCGACGCAGCCTCGGTCAATAATCTGGATGCCCGGGCGCTGGGGATTATTGGGGCGATCGTGATCCTGCTGTTTGTACTCTCCATCGCAATTGGCATGTACTGGAACCGGGACTGGTGGAAATACGGTGTGTTCTTCTGGGGGCTCTACACCATCTTCTACACCACCGTCTTCACTAACGCGGCGGGATTCTTTACAGGTGTGATCGGCTCGCTCGGATACTGGCTCGTCCAGCAGGGCGTGGAGCGGGGCAGCCAGCCTGAATATTATTATGTGCTGATCCAGATCCCGATATACGAGTTCCTGCCTGCGCTCGGAACCCTGGCGGCGATCGTTCTCGGGGCAAAAAAGCTCCTCACACGGAACCCGGCCCCAGACGAGACGGACGCCTCGAGCGACTCAGCCGTCACCGACTCTAACTTCGGGCTGTTCTACGGCCTGATGGTCTTCTGGACGATTACGAGTATTCTAGCCTTCACGGTCGCCGGAGAGCGGATGCCCTGGCTGACCTATCACATGGCCTGGCCCATGATCCTGCTGACCGGCTGGGCAGTCGGGCAGCTCATCGAGTCGCTGGCCGATCGCTGGCCGGATGCGAGACCCGGGCGGATCGCCCTGTCACTGCTGGTGCTGGCTGTTTTCATTCTGGCCTCTTATAACGCCCTGCGCTCGCTGTATGGATCCACTCCTCCCTTCCGTGGGACAGAGCTGGCCCAGTTACAGGCAACGGCTGCCTTCATCCTGCCCCTGATCGTGACCATCGGTGCCGGGCTGCTGCTTGCCTACCTGATGAAAGATGACCTTCCCAGCCTGAGCATCGTAGCGCTGATCATCCTGACGCTGGTGACTCTCTTCGCGAGCGTCATCAACGGTGCATCCATGCTCTCCATGGCTGGCGTGGACCCCGCACTGTCAGGCGCCAGCCGGCTCAAGTTCATCGCGGCGCTGGTCGCTCTTGCCGGCAGCATCGCCGCCATCGTGTACCTGTCCAGGCTCCAGCGTGAGTCACAAACCCGGAGCATCTTCGTCAATCTTTTTGTTTTAACCGTCTTTGGCCTGCTCCTGGTCCAGACCATGCGAACCTCCTTCCGGGCAAACTACATTCTCTATGACGACGCGATGGAATACCTGGTGTATGCGCACGGCGCAACCGGCATCAAGGATGTGATGGCCCAGGTGGAAGAGATCTCCGAGCGGACCGCCGGCGGGCTGAACGCGATCGTGGCCTATGACGCCAGCGCGCCGGATACCGGCGTCTCCTGGCCGATGGTCTGGTACCTACGAGACTTTACAGCCCTGCGCTCCTTCGACCAGCCGACCCGTTCCCTGCGGGATGCAGTGACGGTCATCGTCGATCAGAAGAATTTCGACAAGATCGAAGGTGCCCTGGGTGACGGCTTTTACCGGTTCGACTATATCCGCATGTGGTGGCCGAACCAGGATTACTTCAATATTGACCGGGCGCGCCTCCTGAATGCCATTACCGATCCCCGGATCCGTGAAGGGATTTTCGATATCTGGCTCAACCGGGACTATACCCTGTATTCCCAGGCGACCGGCAGCACAAGCATGACCCGGGCCACCTGGCAGCCAGCCGACCAGATGCGGCTGTATGTACGCAAGGATGTGGCCGCCCAGATGTGGAACTATGGCGTGGGTCCGTCAGCGGCCCCGGCGGCGGAAGATCCCTACGAGCTGGGAACGCTCATGCTATCTGCCGAGCAGGTTTTCAATGCCGATCGTTATCCCCCTCTGGGTCTGAGCGCCCCGCGCGAGATCGCGGCAGGTCTTAATGATGATATCTACGTTGCCGACTCGCGCAATCACCGCATCCTTCACATCGCCTCGGATGGAAGCCTGCTCCACGAATGGGGCACCTTCGCCGACCTCCTGACCGGTGACGCCCCGATCGGGACGTTCAATGAACCCTGGGGCATCGCCGTGGGACCCGACGGGTCGGTCTATGTAACAGATACGTGGAATCACCGGGTGCAGAAGTTTGCGGAAGATGGCACACCGATCAAGATCTGGGGCCAGTACGGGCAGCCATTGCCGGACGTCCCGGAATCCAGGTCTGCCTTCTGGGGGCCGCGCGGGATCGATGTTGACCAAAATGGCAAAGTCTATGTGGCCGATACGGGGAACAAGCGTATTGTGGTCTTCGATGAAGCCGGCA
>DASUOS010000504.1:0-9811 GCA_036276515.1 Anaerolineales bacterium
TGCAGAGATTGTGAAAGAAGTAAAGAAGTAGGGAAGCAAAGTACACAGGTCAACAGGGCAATTGCATACCCGTTTCCTGATGTCCATAGGAACGAGCCCACTGGAGACAACATGACAGAGTTAACAGGTAAGGAAATCGTCGATCTCAACAAAGAGTACACCTTCTACTCCTGGTCCAATCAGGGACAGGTGAACCCCATTCCCCTGGTGAGAGCCGAGGGACCGTACTTCTGGGATGCCGATGGCAAACGTTACCTGGACTTCGCCTCCCAGCTGGTTAATACCAATATCGGCCACCAGCATCCTAAAGTAGTGAAGGCGATCCAGCATCAGGCCGCAAAATTGACCTTTGCGAGTCCCAGCATGGCGACGGAGCCGCGCGGGCTGCTCGGCAAGAAACTGGCGGAGATCACCCCCGGGGACTTGAAGAAAACCTTCTTCACCCTCGGCGGCGCGGAGGCGAACGAGAACGCCATCAAGATCGCGCGCTTCTATACCGGGCGGCACAAGATCCTGGCGCGTTACCGCTCCTATCACGGAGCGACGCTTGGCGCCCTGGCATTGACCGGCGACTACCGGCGTCTGCCGGCGGAGCCTGCCATTTCCGGGGTGGTGCACTTTCTCGATCCGTATTGCTATCGTTGTCCCTTTGGCTGGGAGGCAAATCGAGAAAACTGCTGTCTTCAGTGTATTAAGCATGTGGAGGAAGTGATCCAGCATGAGGGACCCGACCAGATCGCGGCGATTTTCCTCGAAGGCGTGACCGGGACGAACGGGCTGATCATCCCACCTGATGAGTACTGGCCCCGCATGCGCGAGATATGCGACAAATACGGGATCCTGCTGGTCTCGGACGAGGTGATGAGCGGATGGGGTCGCACGGGAGAATGGTTCGCCGTCAACCACTGGGACGTTGTCCCGGATATTATCACGACGGCAAAAGGTATTACCTCGGGCTATATCCCGCTGGGCGCGGTCATTGTCCGGGAAAAGATCGCCAGGTTCTTTGATGACAAGGTGCTCTATGCCGGTCTGACGTATAACGGTCACGCTTTAGCCTGTGCCGCGGCCCTGGCGACCATCGAAGCCTATGAGGAAGAGATGATTTTCGAGAATGCCAAAAGGGTGGGCAAGCATCTCGGCGCCCAGCTGGAGGTGCTTAAATCCAGGCATCCGTGCGTGGGTGACGTCCGCTACATTGGGCTGTTCTCAGGGCTGGAGCTGGTGAAGAACCGCGAGACCAAAGAGCCCATGGACCTGACGCCTCTGAAGAATTTCCTGATCGCGAACGGCGTATATGTGTTCAACTTCAAAAATATTCTCTTTGTGGTACCGCCGCTGGTCATCACGGAAGAGCAATTGGATGAAGGGCTGGCTCTCATCGATGAGGGGTTGGCAGAACTGATGGATAAGATGACGGCGTAGGCCGATATTCGATGATCGAGTTTTCGAATATCGGTTTGGAGCGAACATGGAGATTTTGAACTATATTAACGGCGAATGGATTAAGCCCGAGGCAGGCGAATATCTTGATGTAATTAATCCGGCGACCGGACAGGTGCTCGCAAAGACCCCGCTGGGGAGCAAGGCGGATGTGGACACTGCGGCGCAGGCGGCAAGTGCAGCATTTCCAGCCTGGCGGCGGACCCCGGTGCAGGACCGGGTGCAGTATCTGTTCAAGCTGCGCGGACTGCTGCGCGAGAACGGCGATGAGATCGCCCGCCTGATCACCAACGAGTGCGGCAAGACCTTCGAAGAAGCCAAAGCCGAGATGGTGCGCGCCTACGAAAACGTGGAAGTCGCCTGCGGGATGCCGATGATGATGAAAGGGGAGCTGGTGGAAGATATCGCTCCGGGCATCGACGAACTGATGATCCGCCAGCCCCTCGGGGTGTGCGCCACCATTGCACCGTTCAACTTCCCCGGCATGATCCCGTTCTGGTATCTGCCCTATGCCATCGCAGCCGGCAACACCTACCTTGTGAAGCCCTCCGAAAAAGTGCCGATGACGATGCAGTTCATCATGCAGCTCATCGAACAGGTCGGCTTTCCAAAAGGTGTTGTCAACCTGGTGAACGGGGCAAAAGAGACAGTGGATGGCATCCTCGAGCATCCGGCGATCCGCGCCATTACATTTGTGGGTTCGACGAACGTGGCGAAGTACATCTATGCCACCGCTGCCAAATATGGCAAGCGTGTCCAGGCGCAGGGCGGGGCGAAGAACCCGGTGATCGTACTGCCGGATGCCGATATGGAGATGGCGACCAAGATCGTTGCCGACTCTGCCTTCGGCTGCGCGGGGCAGCGCTGCCTGGCAGTCTCGTTTGCGGTCACTGTGGCGGAGGCGCGCAATACCTTCACCGAGCTGATCTGTGATGCAGCCTCGACGCGCGTTGTCGGGTATGGGCTGGACGCTGGCGTCCAGATGGGACCGGTGATCAATGCCACCAGCAAAGCACGCGTGGAATCGTTGATCGAGCTTGGCGTCAAAGAGGGAGCCACTGCCCCGGTGGATGGACGCGGGGCGAGCGTCCCGGGCTATGAGGGCGGCTACTTCGTTCGACCGACCATCCTTGCCGATGTGCCGCGCGGCAGTGAGATCGCCAGGACTGAGATCTTCGGACCGGTCCTGAGCCTGATGCATGTCAACACGGTCGATGAAGCCATCGAGCTGGTCAACAGCGGGCAGTATGGCAATCAAGCCAGCCTGTTCACCTCCAGCGGCAGTGCGGCGCGCAAATTCCGCTATGAAGCCGAGGCAGGCAACATCGGGATCAACATTGGTGTCGCCGCGCCGATGGCGTTCTTCCCCTTCAGCGGTTGGAAGGAGTCGTTCTTCGGCGACATGCACGGGCAGGGCATGGATGCCGTGGAGTTTTTCACACAGAAGAAGGTCGTGGTCGAACGCTGGCCCAAGGAATGGACCAGAAAATTCTAGGGTAGAGGCGGGTACCTATGGGAGGGCGCCCGCAAAAATTCACCCGCTGGGGCGGGAAACATGCAAAGGAGCTTCGTTGAAAAATGGATCTTCAAGGCTATCCGTACGTCTGGCTCATCGTCACATTCATCGTAGGTTTTTTCGCCGTGCGTATGGGGGTCGGCATCTGGGCGTCCAGGAAGGTATCGAACGCTGCCGACTACATCGTCGCGGGGCGCAGACTTCCTATCTACATGGTGGGGGCCTCGGTGATGGCAACCTGGTTCGCGGCAGAGACGCTGATGGGCGCCTCGTCCACCGCCTACCAGTATGGCTTTCAGGGCGTCATCTTTGATCCCTTTGGAGCCGCAGCCTGTTTGTTCCTCTCAGGCTTTCTGTTCACCCGCGTCATGCGCCGGGCGCGCTACCTGACGGTGGTCGACTTCTTTGAGCGGCGCTTCGGGAACGGTATGACGGTGCTGGCGTCCATCCTGCAGTTGATGACCTACTTCGTCTGGACCGGCGCCCAGATGGTGGCGGCTGGCACGATCGTCCATGCCTTGTTCCCGGCCGTGCCTCTTGAGGTCGGCATGATCCTGGTGGCGGTCTGGGTGGTCGGCTACACCATGCTCGGGGGCATGCTGGCGGATACCCTGCTGGACTTCATTCAGATGTTCTTCACAGCCGGCGGCGTGGCGCTCATCTTCATCTATGTCTTGCGGGAGGTGGGCGGCTGGGATGCCATGACCAGCATCAGCGGCACGCTCTACAACCCGAAGCCATTCACACTGCTCCCGGATATGGGAGGCGACGCGGGGTACCTGGGCTACTTCGGCTCGATGGGCTGGATGTACTGGATCGCGGCGTGGATGGCGATTGGATTTGGCTCCGTACCCACGCAGGATCTCTTCCAGCGCTCGATGTCTGCCCGAAATGAATCGACGGCGGTGTGGGGCACCTATATGGCTGGTGCTCTGTATTTGTTCTTCGGCATCATGTCGCCGCTGGTTGGGATCATGATGTTCAAGCTCGTGCCGGGATTAGAGAACACCGATGGCGTGCTCATCAAGGCCGCCCTCGATTACATGCCACCCATCCTGACGGCGATCTTCATGGCAGCCCTTGCCTCCGCTCTCATGAGCACGGCAGACAGCTCGTTACTGGCGGGCGCCTCGGTGGTGACCCAGAACCTGTTCCCGTTGTTTGGAAAGAGGCTCTCTTCCAAAGAAGAGGTCAAGTGGACTCGTATCATGGTTGCGGTCAACGGGACGATTGGCATCATCATCGCGGTCAGCGCAGCCGTGATCTACGAGTTAGGGGTTGTCGCCTGGTCGTTGTTGCTGGTGGGTCTGTTCGCGCCGTTTGCCCTGGGCATGTACTGGAAGAAGACCAACCAGTGGGGCTCCGTGGCGGGCTGCCTGGGCGGATTTGTGACCTGGGCGGTCTTTATTCTGATCGCGCGCAATGTTGGTCTGGGTGGTCCCTCGACCATGGTCGTCTGTGCAGGCGACGCCGACTGCGCTTTCTGGGATGCCACCTATGTTGCATCCTTCCCCGCCTTTTTCATGTCCCTGTTCCTGACAGTTGCTGTTTCCCTGGCGACCCAGAAACAGGATGTTCCGAAACCGATCACCGATATCGATGGACAGCCGATCGATGTCAACCCGCTGCATAATCTCGGCATTAGTCCTGTCAGGGACGCTGTCAGGAAATTGAAACCTGCAGAGGTTGGGGACGATTAATTCTCTCAATCAATAGGCAGGCCTTGGATGGTGATGTAAGGCCTGCCGCTCATCTTAATGGAGGGCTTATGTCTCGTGATTTGAATCATGCTATCGAATACTCCCGGACCTGGATCGATGTGATCAACAAGACCAGCGTCCCGGAGGAGGAGGGCAAATGGATCATCGAGGAATCAAAATATAACTTTGCCGAGCACTTCAACCGCGGCTGGCTCGAGTATCGCAAATCGGTCACCGAGGCAGGTCAGTGGGCAGCCACCGAGTGGAATGGCAAGGGCTCGGTTTTCGAAGACGTGCTGGGTCGCAAATATATCGATTTTCTTGGCGGCTTCGGCATGATGGACCTGGGCTGGGCACACCCCGAGGTCGTGGAAGTGGTCAAAGCCCAGCTGACCAACCACACGCCGATGCCCAGCCAGGAGCTGATCGACCCGCTGCGTGGCGTTCTCGCCCGGTTACTGGCAGACATCACGCCGGGAGACATGAAATACAGCTGGTTTGCCGCAAGCGGGACAGAGGCTATTGAGGCTGCGATCAAGCTCGCAAAGCTGTACACGAAGAAGGCCGCTTTCATCGTCGCGGTGAAGGGCTTCCACGGCAAGACGATGGGGTCCTTGTCCATGATTGGGAAAGCGGATTATCGCCAGCCCCTGGGTCTCCTTTACGCGGGCCCGGTCTATCATGTTCCGTTTGGGGATGCGGAGGCGGTGGAGCGCCAGTTGGAGATCTGCGATACGATCGGCATCGGCGTGGCAGGCGTGTTGATGGAGCCGATCCAGGGCGAAGCGGGCGCGATCGTCCCGCCCGATGACTTCTGGCCGCGCATCCGTGCCGCTACCAAGAAGCATGGTACCCTGCTCATCGCCGACGAAGTACAGACCGGTCTGGGTCGTACTGGCCAGCTATGGGGAGTGGATCACTGGGGTGTTGAACCCGACATCCTCGCAGTCGCCAAGTCCCTGGGCGGCGGGGTGATGCCTATCTGCGCCGTTTGTTCTACAGAAGAGATCTTTCACAACCTCATGTACCCGAACCCATTCCTGCAGACCACGACCACGGGGGGCGGCGCGCTGGCTTGTTCTGCGGCGATCGCCGCGATCAATATTACCCTGCGTGATTGCCTGTGGGAGGCTGCGGCTCGCAAGGGTAGCTACATCCTCGCAGAGCTGGACGAGCTGGCAGCCGAGTATCCGCAGATCTATAAAAAGGTGACCGGGAAAGGTCTGCTGATCGGACAGCATTTCCACACGCCGGAGATCGGCTACAAAGTTGCGGCGGAGCTCTTCCGGCGCGGCGTGCTCGTGGCGGGCACTCTGACGAATGCGCATACCATCCGCATCGAGCCGGCATTGACCATCGAGCAGGAGATCATCGACGAAGGCTTGAACCGTCTGCGTGAGGCGATCGGCGCAGTGGCGCAAACCCTGTAGTTATTAAAGTTGTCTATCCCTCGACGCCTGAAGCTCCGGGTGTCGAGGGATTTTATTGATCATGCCCTATTGCTAATTTTTGTCAGTTTAGTACAATAGACCAAGATTGCAAATCTGGTAGGAGAGATCCATGAATCAATTTGCCGTTGAAATGCAGGATGTATTAAAGCAGTTCATTACACCTGAGGGGGGAGTGCTCGCAGCAGTCAATCATGTCACCATGCAGATCAAAGACGGTGAGTTCTTTTCACTGCTGGGTCCATCGGGTTGTGGAAAAACAACGTCGCTGCGCATGATCGCCGGGTTTGAGCTGCCCACATCCGGACAGATCTTTATCCACGGCAAGGAAATGAGTCAGGTGCCTGCGTTCCAGCGGCCGGTCAATACGGTCTTTCAACAGTATGCGCTTTTCCCCCATATGACAGTCGAACAGAATATTGGCTTTGGCATGGAGATGAAAGGCGTCTCGCGTGCCGAACGCTCGATGCGCGTCTCCGAGGCGCTGGAGATGGTCCGCCTGCCGGGTATGGAGATGCGGCGTCCCAAGCAGCTCTCCGGCGGGCAGCAGCAGCGTATCGCACTGGCGCGTGCCCTGGTCAACAAGCCTGAGGTACTCCTGCTCGATGAGCCGCTCGGTGCCCTGGATCTGAAGCTGCGCAAGGAGATGCAGCTCGAGCTGAAGACACTGCAGCGTGAAGTAGGGATTACGTTCATCTATGTCACGCACGACCAGGAGGAGGCGCTCACCATGAGCGATCGCATCGCCGTGATGAGCAAGGGCGTTGTGCTCCAGATCGGGCGCCCGGAGGAGATCTATGAACGCCCGGCAAGCAAATACGTGGCGGACTTTATTGGAGAGACGAACTTTATTGACGGGGTCGTAAAAAGCCAACGCGGTTCCATAGTCGAGGTGGAGCTGCCAGGCACAGCGACCGTCTGCGTAGAATCGAGTCGCACCTTTACCAGCGGTGAGCAGGTGTCGGTGGCGGTCCGGCCTGAGAAGTTCCGCCTCAATTCCGAGCTCACAGAGGGGAATAACGTTAAGGGGCGGGTGGAGGATGTGATCTACATCGGCACCGACACCCACTATGGCGTACGGTTTGCGGGAGGGCAGAAGGTACGCGTGCGCGAACAGAACGTGAAGTTCGGGCACCACGAGATCGTGCAGGTGGGGGAGGAAGTCTCGGTCTCCTTCGCCCAAACTTCCCCGCGACTGCTGACGGAATGAGGTGAGCCAATGTTGAACTTCTTCCGGCGTAACAAGGCTCTCCAGTTGTACGGGCTGATCAGCCCCGGCGCCCTCTGGATTCTGTTGTTTTTCAACATCCCGTTGTTGATCGTGCTGTTCATCAGCTTCGTGGAGCGCGGCCGGGCAGGCGGGATTAAGTTGCCGCCGGTGTATACCCTGCAGAATTACAACCAGTTGTTCAATGCCTGCAGTTCCCAGTTTTCCGGTCCGGATTGTGACCCGTTCCTCTACATCGGGATCTTCGGGCATTCGGTGCGTATTGGACTGGTTGTCACATTCTGGTGCATCCTGGTGGGTTATCCCCTGGCCTACTTTATCTCGAAACAGCGCCCGGTCCTGCGGGACGCGCTCATGATCCTGGTCATCATTCCTTTCTGGACGAACTTCCTGGTGCGCACGTATGCACTCAAGCAGGTGCTGGCGACCGAAGGCCTACTGAATTCCTTTCTGATGGGGACCCAGCTGATCAACCAGCCGCTGGAGTTGCTCTTCAACGAGTTTGCGGTAAATGTGGGCTTGATCTATGGCTACCTGCCGTTCGCAATCCTGCCCATGTACGCTTCCATCGAGAAGTTTGATCATTCGCTCATGGAGGCTGCCGCCGACCTTGGGGCGCCACCCTGGCGCGCCTTCCTGCGGGTGATGCTGCCGATGACACTCCCCGGCGTGGTCGCTGCGCTGGTACTGGTCTTTGTCCCGGTAGTGGGCGCCTTCATTACGCCTGACATCATGGGAGGCGGCAAGATCGAGATGATCGGGACGCTGATCAATCGCCAGTTCGGCGTTTCACGCAACTGGCCGTTTGGTTCATCCATGTCCTTGGTGTTGATGCTGCTGGTGCTGATCGGCGTGATCGCCTACTTCCGCTCGGGTAGTGAAGAGACGCGGAGGGCGATGTGACCACACGCTCGGCTGTATTTCCTGCCTACCCGCGCCAGCAGGTACGGCTCCGAACACGGATTGGCAACTGGCTGCTGGGGACCAATGCCGCACTGGTATTCGGGTTTCTGTACCTGCCGGTTCTGATCCTGATCATTTTTTCCTTCAATAACACGCGCTCCGTGGCGGTCTTTACCGGCTTTTCCACGGAGTGGTATCGGTCGCTGGCGCAAAACGAGGAGCTATTGAACGCGGCGCGCAACAGCCTGCTGGTAGGCTTGGTCACGACAGTTGTGGCGACCCTCATCGGCACCCTGACGGCCATGGCGATGGAGCGCTACCGGTTCAAGCTGCGGACCACCTTCGACGCTAATTTGTATCTTCCGATCGTGATCCCCGAAATTGTGATGGGCATCTCTCTGCTTCTGTTCTACAACCAGGCGTTATTCCCCTTCCTGCAGAACGTCTTTGGGATCCGGGCTACGACCGGGCTGCCTACGATCATCATTTCGCATATTGCCTTCGATATCCCCTTTGTTTATGTAATCGTGCGCGCCCGGCTAGCCGATTTCGACCGCAGCCTGGAGGAGGCCGCCGCCGACCTGGGTGCAGACGAATGGCAGACGTTCCAGAGGGTGACGCTGCCCCTGCTGATGCCAGGCATCATCGGCGGGGCCCTGATGGCATTTACGCTCTCGCTGGATGATTACCTGATCACTGTATTTACCAAGGGTATCCGTGAGCAGACCATGCCGCTCTACATCTACTCGCTCGTGCGCCGCGGCGTGACGCCAGAGATCAATGCGCTTTCGACCGCGCTGTTGCTGGGGTCCATTGGGCTGGTGGGACTCTCGCTCACTGCACAGAGTGGGGGACCGGTGTATACCAGGGCGATGTCGGTTGGAGCCGGCCTGGGACTGGGATTGTTCGGCTTGTTCAGCCTTTTCTCCATGGTGGCATCCGGCGAGGCTACGCCTGCGGGATTGATTGTCCGTCTAATCCTGCTGGCGGGCTTGCTCTGGGCATGGCGATCCTTTTGGAGATACCGCGAGGAACTGGCCGATGCCAATCGCGCCGGCAGGATCCTCGCCTGGATTACTTTGTCCATTTCTGCTGCGGCGGCATTCCTGTCCGCGGCATTGCTGCTCCTACTTTGATTAAAGGAGGTGATGCTTTCCCAGTATCCCATTGTGCCGGGTCAGCACACGTGTGTGGGATGACCCATGAACGGAACGCCAACTAAAAAAAGGAGAGAGAGATGACGAAGAGTATATTGTATATCATCGTTTTGGCAACGATGATCCTGGCGGCTTGCGGGGGTCAGGCAACGGAAGCTCCTGCGGAGCCCGGGCCTGGTGTTGTCACAGACGCGCCGGAAATGACCGAGGAGCCGGGTGCGACAGAAGCCCCGGCGGGCGGGGAATCAGCTGATCGTTGTGGCGATGGCTCACAGCTTGCCGAGGAGATCTTCCTCTACACCTGGGTAGAGTACATCGATCCCGATATCATGACCCAGTTCGAAGAGGAGTGCGGCGTAACAGTTACCGAAACGAACTTCGATTCCAATGAAACCCTGCTTGCCACGCTGCAGGCT
>DASUOS010000505.1:0-7808 GCA_036276515.1 Anaerolineales bacterium
GCTGCGCGCCTGGCGGCCCTCCATCGTCATCGTCAGTATGGAGACCTGGTGGTCGGACAAACCTGCCGAAGAGTACGACAAGTACATGCGCCGTGTCCTGGACCGCATCATCGAGACCGGCGCGCTGCCGATCATCGCCACCAAAGCCGACAACCTGGAAGGCGATCACGCCATCAACGCCACCATTGCCCAGATCGCCTACGAGTATGAGATCCCCATGTGGAACTTCTGGGCAGCCGTCCAGCCGCTTCCGGGCCGCGGGTTGAGCGGGGACGGCTTTCACCTGACCTTTGCACGCAACTTTTTTGACGATCCGGTGCGTATGAAGAGCGCCTGGCCCTGGCGAAATCTGACCGCACTGCAGACATTGGATGCCGTGCGGAACGCTCTGGCAGAATAACTGTACCGGCGGAGGGAAGGTTTAACGAGCCAGTAAAGTTTTAGGATTGGGGAATCTGCGTTTTACAATCCAATTTCAAGGATTGCCTCTTGACTTTTTAGAACATTTGTTCTATAGTATGTCTATCGTTATTCGTTTTCAAATTGAGTGACGTGATGTCACAGGAGGCTCCCATGAACCGCTCGACGCCCTTCAACCTGTCTCCCCTGCTCAGAGGTACGTCCAACAATCGTGGATTGATCTTTGGCGGAATCATTATCCTGGCCCTGCTGGCTTTTGAAATCTTTAATTATTCCAGCACGGCCTTCGCACTGGGGGATATACTGGGCAATCTCTCCTTTGGTCCCGTTCGCTGGTCGACCATCCTCGCCCTGGCCTTCTGTGGAATCGACTTCGCCGGTATCGCTCGCATATTTACCCCCGAATCAGGCCGCGACGAGCCTGCCGAGGTCTGGTATCTGTTCGGGGCCTGGTTCCTGGCCGCCGCATTCAATGCCAGCCTGACCTGGTGGGGCGTTTCGGTAGCCATGCTCCAGCACACTGCCCAGGGCGGGGTTCTGCTCGGGCAAGCCACCATGATGCGCCTCGTACCGATCTTCGTTGCCGCCATGGTCCTCCTGATCCGTGTTCTGTTGATCAATACCTTCTCGATCGCCGGAGAGCGCCTGTTCTCCATTGCGGAAGATAGAACATCCCAGTACCGGCCGTCCTACCGTCCTCAAACCGAATCCTTCCGCACCCCGACCCCGTCCTATCCGCGACCTGCGCCCAAGCCCACACCTGCCGCCTCCACGCGGCCGCTCTATAACGAGCCGACCTATCACCCCGTTGGCATGAATGCGCAGGAGCGTGTGGAAAATCCATCCGTGCGGAGGTGAACCCGAACCTTTAACTGACGCTTCAAACATGTTTTGACCTCCTCAATCAAAAATATCCAACATACAAATACGCCGCATCAGCGGCGTATTTGTATGTTGTTTCAATTCATTCATCCCGGTCTGGCCGGAAAACGGAAAATGACACCAGGCGATAGGGAGGGATACCCGATTAGTGTTCGAGCGTGCTTTCCCCATGGGACAGGACATAAAAGCTGCGCTGGTTGTCATACACAAAATCGGTGACGATATAGCCGGCGGCGAAGGCTGTTTCGAAGACCTCACGCGAGAAGAAGCGCCAGTCGCGTGCCAGGGAAAAGTCTGCATCCTTGAGCGCGGAGAAATCGGAAGGGATTTCAACAAGAACAAGACGCCCATCAAGTGGCGAGGAATGCTCAGGAGGCCGGGGCCAGCCTTGGTCGTCGGTTTGCAGCGGGTAAAGAGGCTGAAGCTCCGCTTTTGCGAAGTTCTCCAGCTTCAAAGGGCGCCGGGCCCGTTTGCCCAGGCGGCGCTCGACACGCCGGGTATTGATCCACCAATCCACCTGGAACCGGTCGGAAGGCAGGCCGGCATTCAGTCCATCGCGCATGTCCCCGTATTCAGATCGGCGATAGTGGCTGCAGACGGCGCCCAGCTTGGTGATGTTGAGATAGGCGTTCCGGCTGAGGAGTGGATCATACGTCCAGGTGATGTGGTCGAGTCCCTGGTGACGGACCACCTGCCACTGCGCCCGCTTCAGTGCAAAGCCGACACCGGAATCACGGTGATCCGGGTGGATACCCATCATGTGGGAGCAGTGCTTGGGACGGGGACCATCGGGGGTGAACTCGATCCCGGGGAATCCAAATATGAAACCGATCAGCCGGTTCCCGGTAAACGCCCCCGCGACCAGGCCGCCATTGTGGATGGCTGTGATCAGCATATGGGCGGGGACCACATCCGTTTCACTGCCAGGCCAGACGGTGCGCTGTAGTTCCTCAATGGCAGTCATATCTTCAGGAGACTCAAGGATCTTGATAAGAGGTGAGGCCATAGAGCTATTTTACATAAATCAGGGGATTAGCGCGTGGTTCGGAATGCCTTTTGAAACCGCTCCACAAGGATGGAATACCACGGTTTACGGGCAAGATAGTCAAGTCGATAGGCAAATCGGGCAGGCATCAGGCCAAAAGTGCGGGGAAGGTTGTCCACCGGGCAGGTACGGTTGACGGCCACGTAGTCCAGCCAGTAGGTGGAGATATTGAAATTGGGCACCAGCGAGTCGAGCATAACCAGCAGGGCCCGCATCCACGGAACCGGCAATGGCACGAGCAGGCGGCGCCGGTGGGTCACATCCATCAGCGTTTCCAGGACCTGGCGCAGGGTGAAATATTCCCCGCCGCCAACTTCATAGGTCTGGTTGATCGTCTCCGGATTGTCCAGCGTCCAGACCAGGCAGGTGACCAGGTCCTCCACCCACAGAGGCTGGATCAGGGAGCGTCCATCGCTGGGGATGGGAAAGATAAAAGGCACGACACGCATGATCCCGGCCAGGTTGTTCGTAAAGCGGTCTTCCGGCCCGAATAAGACCGAGGAGCGGATGATCGTGTACGGAACGCCGCTGCGGCGGATGTGCTCCTCGGCGATCCCCTTTGCTTTCTGGATGGGGAAGGCGGAGGCGCGATCGGCGCCGATGTGGCTGAGGTAGATGAAACGCTGGATGCCCGCATCCCGGGCGGCCTGGGCAAGAGTCCGGGTGCCTTCGATGTCAGTTGTAAGCAGGTTACCGCGCCGCCCAAGGGTACTGGCGCTGGCCAGGTGATAGATGTGATCCACGCCGCGCAGCGCGGCGCGGACGCCGCGCTCATCGTTCAGGCTGACGACCGCCACCTCCACCGGGACTCCCTTCGGGATGCGCGGCGACTGCGGCGAAGGCCGGAGGAGAACGCGCACTTGTTGTCCGGTGGTGGAGAGATGACGAATGAGGGCGCGACCGATAAATCCCGTTGCGCCGGTAACCAGAATCATATTAAGGATTATAGCAGAGGTGAAATTAACGGTTTATGAGCCCGGACAGAGCCTCGGATTTAGCCTCTTTTCTTCAACCACTTTAACAATTTATCCTTAGTCCAGCAGTTGATGACATCCTTTGGCTCGAGCCAGGCACGGCGGGCCGTGGCAACGCCGAAGGGCAGCATGTCGAGGTCTGCTTCGGAGTGGGCGTCGGTGTTGATACTGAGAGGAATGCCCAATTCCTTGGCGCGGCGGGCGTAGACATCGTCCAGGTCGAGGCGGGAGGGGTGGGCGTTGATCTCGAGCGCCACGCCGGTCTCCGCCGCGGCCGCCAGGAGCGCGTCCATATCCAGGTCCGCCCCTTCACGGTCGGGGATCAGGCGTCCCGTGGGGTGGCCGATGATGTCCACATGCGGGTTGCGAATGGCATTGATGACCCGCTGGGTAACCTTCTCACGCGGCTGGCGCAGGCTGGTATGTAAAGAAGCGACGACCAGGTCGAGCGTGGCCAGGAATTCGTCCGGATAATCGAGCGCGCCATCCGCCCGGATCTCCACCTCGCTGGCGTGCAGGACGAGGATCTTATCCCCAAGCTGCTTCTGGATCTTTTTGATCTCGGCAGCCTGCTCTGTGTGGCGTTCCATGCTCAAGCCGCCGGTCACGCCCAGGCTGACCGAATGGTCGGTAAAGGCGATCACCTTGATGCCCCGTTTGGCTGCCGCCCGCGCCATCTCCAGCATGGAAAGTTTGCCGTCGCTCCAGGTGGAGTGGGTCTGCAGGTCGGCTTTGATATGCTTGATCTCGAGCAGTTTGGGGAGCCTGTTCGCCTTGGCCGCCTGGATCTCGCCGCGGTCTTCACGCAACTCAGGGGGAATCCAGGGCAGGCCGAGGGTTTCATACACTTCCTCCTCGGTGGCGCACAGGATCTCGCCCTTGCCTTTGACCTTTGCGAACGAGTGTTCCGACAGCGACAGTCCTTTTGCCAGCGCGATCTCCCGTAAGCGGACGTTGTGGTCCTTGGAGCCGGTGGCATACACGAGTGCCGTGCCAAACTTCTCCGGTGGGTGGACCCACAATTGAGCCCGCATGCCGTCATGGAATTCGATGCTGGACTTCGTCTCGCCTTTGCCCAGCACGCGGTTGACACCTGGCAGCTTGACGAAGGCCTCCATCACAGCAGTGGAGTCTTTTGCGGCGACCAGGATGTCCAGATCGCCGACGGTGGAACGCATCCTGCGCAGGCTTCCGGCCGGATGGACATCCACAACTCCCTTCACGCTTTTGAGGATCGCAGCGATCTCCATGGCACGCGGGTAGGCTCTGCCCAGCGGAATCCGCGCCGACCGCCGGCCCAGCGAGGCGATGCCCTCGAGAATAGCGGATTCCGATTTCGAACCCATGCCTGGCAGATCACGCAGCTTTCCTTCCTTGGCCGCGGCTTCCAGCTCGGCGAAGGTGGTTATATTCAACGTCTTCCAGATCATGGCGGCGCGCTTGGGCCCCAGGCCGGGAATGGGCAGCCACTCTGCCAGGCTGGGGGGGACTTCCTGCTTCAGCTTTTCCAGGAACCCCAGCTTGCCTGTGCGCAGCAGCTCGTCGATCTTTTCGGCAATGGCCTTCCCTACACCGGGGATCTCCTCGAGTTTCCCCTCTTTCCAATATTCGCTTGCTTCTCGGCCGAGTCCCATCAGGCTCTCGGCGGCTTTGCGATAGGCAAGTGTCTTGTACACGATCTCGCCCTTGATCTCCAGTAAATCGGCAATCAGAGTGAATGTGTTTGCCAGCTGACGGTTGTTCATCATAACGATAATCCTTTCGTCTGCTCGAATTATACGTCAAACAATACCGACCCCGGTCGCATCGGAAAACCGCCTGGAGACTCCTCTCCCAATAAAGCTCCAGGACTATCCTGTCAGCACACTAAAGGAGTACGAATGACAACTACTTTAACAAAAAGATTTTTGAGCAGTTTTAAACGAGCGTTTCTTTGGACATGCCTGTTCATGGTTTTGCTCGCCGTCCTGGGTGTTGTCTATCAGAGCGCAGGTGCAGAAGCAGATCGATTGTGGAGGGTGCGAACCACATCGGCCTGGTGGACCGTCGTGAACATGCCATGCAGACCGGCGCGGTCATGCTCCGGGTGATCGAAGCCGCCCGCACGAACCAGCCCCTGCAGTAATCGGGAGTACAATCCCAGCATGCGAAGCAAGATCGTGCTCCATATCCGCGACCCGTTTCTGCTGGACGTTTCCACATATGTCAGCACGGCGGTCATGGCGCTGCTGGGGATCAGCGGTCTCCAGGGCCTGGCGTTTCGAATCATTGCACTGGCCCTGTGCCTGGCGTATGTCCTGATGTACCGGTTCCTGTTTCGTACGGGGCATTATGAGAGAAATCCACCTGTGTATTTTGCAGGGCAGGCGCTGCTGCTCCTGATGCTGCTCCTGCTGAACTCCAATGCCAGCGATGCCTTTAATTTCCTCTTCTACATTTTGACCGTCCATGCCACAGTCGTGTTCCAGATCCGCACGGCAGCCATATGGACGTTCGTTTATTTTGTGATCTCCAGTGCAGTTGTTCTGGCCAATAATGGCACAGACGGATTGTTCGCCGTTTTCTTTTACCTGGCGGCCTTTGTCATCTGCGCGATCCTGGGATATACCGTCCAGCAGACAGAGTTGACCAGTGAGCGCAACGAGCGGCTGGTGGATGAGCTGCGGACAACCCAGCAGAAATTGCAGGAGCTGGCCGTGGTGGAGGAAAGGAACCGGCTGGCACGCGATCTGCACGATTCGGTAAAACAACAGGTCTTTGCCATCTCCATGCAGTTAAGTGCGGCGCGCACATCGCTGCGTGAGAACGATCCTGCCTATCCTGCCGTGGTCCAGGCAGAGAGGCTTGCCCAACAGGCCGGCGCCGAGCTGACCACGCTGATCCATCAGCTCCGCCCACCGGGGCTTGAGCACCGGTCGCTGGCCGATGCGATCCAGGAACATGTCCGGGAATGGACCCGTCAAAACGATATCCGAGCCAGGCTGGATATCGACATGAACATCCCGGTGAGCGGCGAAGTGGAACAGGCTTTTTTTCGAGTGCTGCAGGAGGCGCTCGCGAACATAGCACGTCACAGCCAGGCCAGGGAGATATGGGTCTCCATGAAATCTGAAAATGACCATCTGATTTTAACCGTCGAGGATAACGGCATTGGCTATCAGGCGGGGCAGGTGAAAAAAGGCATCGGCCTCGATTCGATGAAGGAACGGCTGGCGGCGGTGAATGGAACCCTGGAGGTTTCGAGCCTCCCCTCACAGGGGACGCGCGTCACTGCTATCGTCAGGAGGTCATAATGGCTGAATCAATCTCAGTGCTGCTTGTGGACGATCACTCGGTGGTACGCCAGGGGGTGCGCGCCTTCCTTGTCACGCAGCCGGATATCACGGTCGTGGGCGAGGCGGGGTCCGGCGAAGAGGCCGTGAAACTGGCCGCCCAGCATATCCCGGATGTCGTCCTGATGGACCTGATCATGCCCGGCATGGACGGTGTGGAAGCGACGCGGCGGGTCAAACAGGTCAGCCCGCGTTCCCAGATCGTGGTGCTGACCTCCTATCACGAGGATGAGCACATCTTCCCGGCGTTGAAGGCAGGTGCGCTGTCCTACATTCTCAAAGATATAAGCGCAGAAGACCTGGCCTCTGCGGTGAGAAAAGCCGCGGCGGGCGAGGCAGTCCTGCACCCGCGCGTGGCGGCGCGCGTCATCAAGGAATTGCAGGGCAAACGGGAGGATGCATTAAACCCGTTCACGGAGCTCAGCGAGCGTGAGCTGGAAGTATTGAAGCTGATCGCCGATGGCATGTCCAATGCGGAAATGGCGGCCAAGCTGGTGCTGAGTGAAAAGACCATCAAGGGACATGTCAGCAACATCCTCAGCAAGCTGCACCTGGTGGACCGGACCCAGGCCGCGGTGTACGCCTGGCGGGAAGGGGTTGTGCGCAAGGATTGAACGTCGGGTCTTAAGTCCTGCCGGAATTGCGCCGTGAGGCGCATCCACGAATGAAGGGATGTGAGTATTCTAGGGCTGGTCATTCAAGAAAGGAGACTCACATGAAACAAAATCTCAAACGCTATGAGCTGGCAGTTTTCTTTTTGCTCACTTATCTGCTGAGCTGGTGGACAGCACCCCTGATGAACGGTGCGCTGCTGCCACACGGTCCCATGTTTGCCGCGTTGATCCTTGCCGGGCTGACCGCAGGCCGCGCGGGTGTCCGTGCGTTCTGGAGCCGGCTGATACACTTCCGTGCGGGCTGGTGGTACCTGATCGGTCCGGCGATCATCCTGGCGTACACAATCGTTGGCTTCGTCATCAACCTGCTGGCCGGCGCAACGCTTGTGGAGATTCCCCGGCTGTTGGCCATGGGTTTAATCCTGCAGCTCCTGTTCTTTGGCGGCCAGTGGGAAGAGCCCGGCTGGACGGGCTACGCCCTGCCCAGGCTGGAAGAACGCTTTGCAGACCGCCCCAACGGGCACTGGATCGCCGCCCTGGT
>DASUOS010000506.1:0-6300 GCA_036276515.1 Anaerolineales bacterium
GGCAGTGGTCTTGGGCGAGGCATGTCCCAGGTAACTCTGGATAATGCGTAGATTGACCCCGGCTTCCAGTAAATGGGTGGCGTAGGAATGTCTGAGGGTATGAACCGTGGCTTTCTTATGGATCCTAGCTTCATTCACCGCCGCCCGGAAGGCGCGCTGCAGCCCGTTTTCACTCATGGGTCGGTTGCTCTGCCGATGGGGCGCGGGAAACAGCCAGACGGGGTGGCGGTGGGTCAACCAGTGTTGGCGCAACATTTTCAGGCAAGGGTCTGGCAGCGGGATATAGCGGTCTTTGTTGCCTTTGCCCTGACAGATATGCAGGAGTTGGCGCCCTCCATCGATATCCTTGACCTGCAAACGCACGCCTTCCAACAAACGCAGCCCGCAGACGTAGATCAGGGTGAGACAGACCCGATAGCCTCGGCGATGCACCCGACCCAGGATCGAGCTCACTTCGGCTCGGCTCAGCACCACCGGCAGCTTCTTCTCCTTCGGCGGACGCAGAAACTCAAACGTCTTCCATTCGCGTCCCAGCGTCCGTTCAAAGAAGAACTTGATCCCGCACAACGCGATCGTGCAGGTGGCACGGGCAGCATGTTTCTCATTCTTGAGGAACAAGAAATACTGGCGGAGTTCTTCCTCGTTGAGCTGGTCTGGCGATTTGTGATAATACCTCGCCAGCTGGCGTACCGCCAGCAGATACGCCTCCTGCGTCCGCTCCGCAAACCCGCGCAGCTGCATATCCTCGATCATCTTCTGTCTTAACGCATTCATGGCTATACCTCCTGTATGGAAATGGATCCGATACATTCAATATAGCCAGAATTGGAACTCGTGAATATCTATTGTTTGTTCTTCTGGGGATTTCTGCGCGAAGCGCTTAGTTCAACTATGTCTTATGCGGACGACGTCCGCATAAGACCCCAATTTGGGGGTGTTATGCGGATGCTTTCCGCTTAAGCACTTTTATATTACAAAAGCCGACGCTCGTCACGACATTTCTACTGGTTTGAAATGTTATTCCTGCCGGTGGAATTTACATTTCCCGTACCGTAATAAAATTATAGAAGACCGTTGGTCAAAAATCAATAGCCGGCGGGCATCGAAGCGGCGTGCGTTTTATCCTGAATTTATGTCGATGGGGAAGCGACCCTTCTCGGTTTCTTCCTCTCGCTGCGCCGCGTGCCGCCGGCCATTTCGTACTGGGTCGAATCGTCGCCGTACAGGCCTTTGATGCCCGAGCGGACCCGCTTAACCTTGTCCCACACCGCCAGGACGGCCTCGTCACGCTGGTTACGAAGATTGATCAGCGTGACTTCCAGATCGCTGATCTTCAATTTCAGCGCATGGACGGCCTCGATCTCGGCGGAGACTTCTTCTAATTTAAGCGGCCCGAGTGTCAGGCCGGGATCGATCTGTTCCCAGGCGATCAGGACGTCCTGGGCCTGCTTAAGGGCATCGGTGGGGTAGAGTTTCTTTGACATGCAGGATGATTTCCTTTGTCCGGTTGGATGAATGACAACCCGGCTATTATCCACTCGACCGGGAAAATGTTCAATCGACATTCTTGAAAGAATTTCCTTCCTTTTCCCTGTGTACGCTCAAACTCCGCCGTCAATTTTGTAAACTCCGCTCGAGCGGGGCTTAACGCCGCGCCGGCGGGATGAAAGTACGGAAGAGCGGGGTTAAACCACACAGCAGCGGGATGTAGCTACGGAGTGGCGGGATCAAACTACACAGCAGCGGGACTTAACTACGGAACGGCGGGGTTAAACTACACAGCAGCAGGATTTGCTACGGAGGGGCGGGATCAAACTACGGAAGGGTGGAGGTAAGCGACGGAGCCGCGGAATCAAACTCCGCTGCAGCGGGATCGAGCTATCACGCTTCGCAGGCAATACCTGGATCTGAATGGGGTGCGATTCCCGGCCGCCAGGGTTCCGCAGTCCTTCCTCCCGGACCCAAAAGTCCAGCATCGGGCTGCCGGGAAGGGGAATTAGCGCAGGTCCCGGTACCCCTTGTCGATCATCCACTGGCAGATCACGGGAGGTCCGTAGCGGTCGGGCGTGGGACCGCCGTACTGCTCGACCGGCAGGCCGTTACTACCGCGGAAATACCCCGCGGGGCCGGTCAGCTGGTCCTGGGCGGCCGGCGACAGCTCTTCATCCCCGATCGCGATCACATGGATGTGAATGGGTGAATCGGGATGCAGCTCGCCGTACTCTCGCAGCCAGGCGGCAAAGCCCGCGGCACGCAGCGCATAGAGCAATGAAGGGATATCGTCCCACAAGACGGTGTAGGTCCCTTCGCGCATGACCGAGAGATCGACTGCGCCGCCACCGGCGTGCGTGCCAAACGAGGCGGAGACCGCACTTGTGTAACTGCCCTGGGTGAGCGCATAACCGGTCAGGTTGATTTCGCCTCCGTACAAATTTTGGGCGTGCGCCAGCATCGCCAGGGTCCGCTGGTTCAGCGTCTCGCCGTTGACGTCGACCCGGGTGTAGTCCTCCGGCGGCGGGAGACAGCCTCTGGGTTCCGGGGTCGAGGTCGGCGGCGGTGTTTCGCTGGGAAGTGGGACCGGGCTGGCCGTCAGCGTGGGCGGGAGAGCTGTCGCTGTGGACGTGGAGGCAGGAGTGGGGACCTCGGGCGGCGAAACAGGGCTCAGGCAGCCCGCCAGGAAGAGCAGGAAGAAGGAAGCGGCGAAGATCGCAGGATGGGACCGCCGGGATCGCCCTGCTGCTGTTTTTTCTAGAATGGGAAGGCACGGAGGGCCCAAAAAAGGGATCTTCATTTACTTTTCCCGGTTTCCAAATGATTCATTCAGGTTCGTATGCAGGATCTCGGCCTCATAGGCGCGGTCGCTGACCGGGTTGAGGCGTCTGGCCATTTGCCTGGTGATCAGCGGAATGGACGGGCGGCCGTAGAAATGCTTGTAGTAAAGCTTATTCGCCCCTTCTTCATCCCAGGCCCAATTAAGATGAGTGTAGCGCGAGGCATCCAGCGGGCGTGTGTAGCCGCGCAGCGCTTTTTCCTGGCGAATGCTGACGTAATGCTCGAAATACGTCATCACCAGCTCGCGAATGGACTGATAGACCGGCTCGCGGAAGCCCAGGTTGACATAATTGGATTTGGCGACCGCACCCCAGCGGCCATCGATCTGAAAGAGGGCCAGCACGTGGTCGTCATCCTTGCCGGGGTCGGGGACGATGTCGATCAGCAGCGGCTTGAAGCCTATCCGCCACAGGGCGAGCGCGGCCAGGAATCCGCCGTCCAGGCAGTGACACTGGCCATCGAGCATCACGTTCAACGGTGAGCGGTCGCGCTCCTCGCCGACGTAAGGCATGCCGTCCAGGTAGTTCTGGATGGCGAAAGGAGTTTTCAGCTGCAGGAACTGTTTTCGCAGAGCTGGGGAGAGGCGGGATTGGAATTCGGTCAGGAAGGTCATGGTATCTGTGAAAACTTTCTTATCTCGAATACCATGTCACTCTGAGGGAGCGCTCCTACGCGACCGAAGAGTCTCGTACTTCCGGGGTAGAGATCCTTCGCTACGCTCAGGATGACATTTTTGGGATGACTTCTATAAAAAGGTGCAGGTAATTATACAGGCTGTCTCCCCGAATAGGATTGTGACCGTTCTGAAACGCTTAAACAAACTCCGCTGGATATAATCGGCGCAATTATCCGTTGCTGTTCGTCCCCACCATTTTAGAGGTAGTCATGGAACCCAACACCGTCCCGTTTTCGCAGCGCAAAGTGGATTGGATCTTTGTCGGCTTCTTCCTGGTCAATTTCTTCTTCATCACCTACATTGTGGACATCGAACAGCTTTTCATCCCGGACCCCTACAACTACGAGCCGTCTCCCTGGCCGCCGGAACCCTTCATCCGGCTCATCCACTGGTACGGCGAATCGTTCGACCCGCTGCTCATGGCCCGCCCGCCGTGGTGGAAAATGACCATCTGGATGGACTCGCTGTTCTACGGTCCCTTCTACGCCTTTGCGATCTACGCCTTCATCAAGGGCCGTGACTGGATCCGCATCCCGGCCTTCTTTTATTCGGGGATGATGTTCATGGGCGTGAGTGTGATCCTGATGGAGGAGATAGCGGGTCCGTACGCGACCCCGCACCTGCCCCTGGTCCTGGGGCTGAACCTGCCCTGGCTGTTGATCCCGTTCTTCCTGACCTTCCGCCTGTGGAAGGAGCATCCGTTCGAGAGGAAACCATCGAAATGAAATTTGCCGACCGTTATGGGAGCTGGGCGATCGTCGCCGGCGCCTCCGAGGGATTGGGTGCGGAATACGCCCGCCAGCTGGCGAGCCGCGGCCTGAACCTGGTCCTGATCGCCCGCCGCAGGGAGCTGCTCCAGTCCCTTGCAGCCCAGCTCATGAAGAAGTATGCGGTCCGCACCAAGCTGCTTGCCCTCGATCTGTCCGCGCCCGATGCGGCCGAGCAGATCGTCCAGAAGACGATGGACATCGATCTCGGCCTGCTGGTCTACAATGCGGCCTACTCGGCGGTCGGTCCGTTTTTGGACCGCTCGATGGATGAGCATCTGCGGGAGGTGCATACCAACATCCATTCGCCGTTGAAACTGGTCTACCTGCTGTCGCAGCGCTTCCATGCCCGGGGCCGCGGCGGGGTCCTGCTGATGGCCTCGTTGAGCGCGTTCCAGGGCTCGCCGTATATCTCCACCTACGCCGCGACCAAAGCCTTCAATATCGTCCTGGCTGAAAGCCTGTGGGAAGAGTGGCGGGCGCGCAATGTGGACGTGCTGGTCTGCATCTCCGGGGCGGTGAGCACGCCGAATTACCTGGCCAGCCAGCCGAAAAGGACAGGCGGCCTGGGGGATCGATCGATGCCGCCGGACCAGTGCGTCGAGGAAGCGCTTGAGGCGCTGGGGAAACAGCCCTATATCATCCCCGGGCGGATGAACCGCCTGGCCAGCTTTGTCATGCGCTACCTGATGCCGCGCAAAATGGCGATTATGTTCATGGGGCGGACCCTGCGGGAAATGTACGTGAAGTAAAATCTCCTGTATGTCGAAAACCTATGCCATTCCACTGCATGAGATCCGGCGTGAGCATGTAGTGGTCAATTCGCGCTTCATTGCTACTCTCGGTCCGGTGGCGAATGCGGAGGAAGCGCGTGCGTTCATTGCCCGCATCAAAAAGGAATTTGAGGATGCCAGCCACAACGTCCCGGCCTATATCATCGGCGGCGGAAATACAGTCACGGAATATTTCTCCGATGACGGCGAGCCGTCGGGCACAGCCGGGAGGCCGGCGCTGACGGTCCTGCGCGGCAGCGGGCTGGGGGACGTGGCCGTGGTGGTCACACGCTATTTTGGCGGAACCCTGCTGGGAACGGGCGGACTGGTCAAGGCGTACACTGAATCAACGCAAATGGTGGTTAATGCTGTGGGGCGGGGGCGGCGCGTCCCTGTCCATGTGGCGATGGCGGCCATTCCCTATAACCTGCTCGAGCGCGTCCGCCTGCTGGTGAGACGCAATCAGGGCGAAGTGCTGGGGGAGGATTTTGCCGGGGATATCACGATGACCCTGCAGTTCCCGGTGGACTCATTTGCCACATTTCAAAATGATCTGCGCGAGCTCTCCTCGGGAAAATTATCAGCAGAAATAATCGAATCGACTGAGAATATCGTGGCAATCGAGTAGGGGATTTTTACGTTTCTACTATCTGGATATTGACAAACCATATATATAAGTTTATACTTATATATGATGAATAAAGCACTTCAACTGGAAGCATTGGGAGAGCCCACTCGCCGAAAACTCTTCGAGCGCATCCGCCAGAGTCCCTGTTCGGTGACCGAGCTGATCTCGATCGTCCCCATCAGCCAGCCGGCGGTTTCGCAGCATTTGAAGATCCTGCGGGAGGCCCGCCTGGTGCGGGTGGAGAAGCGCGGCCAGCAGCGGATCTACCATCTCAATCCGATTGGCCTGGCGGAGCTGCGCGGCTATGTGGAACGTTTGTGGGATGACGTATTGCGGGCTTTCGGGGAAGAAGCAGAAAGGATGGTACAGGCCGGTGTCGAAAAAGAGGAATAATTTTTTTGTACCCCTCATAAGACAGGATAATCGCCAAAAGGAGAAACCATGTATGCAGATCTTTATGGACAGGAAGTGAAGATCGATCCACTGCGCAAACAGATTAAAGTGGCCATCCCGGTCGAAGCAGCGTTCCGCCTGTTTACCGAAGGCATGGGCAGGTGGTGGCCCATGCAGACGCATTCGGTGGGGGAACAACAGGCAGAGACCTGTTTCTTCGAAGGCTGGGTG
>DASUOS010000507.1:0-10433 GCA_036276515.1 Anaerolineales bacterium
AAATCCTCCACCACGGTGGGCGTGAGGATCGGGAGCTGGGTGGGTGTCAGGAAGGAAAGGGTCGGGGGCACGGAGACTGGCGTCATCGTGGACAAAGAACCGGGCTGCAGGATCATTTGTGTCTCGGTCGGCTGCGGCCCGGGCGGATTGCGGAATGTGTAAATAAATCCGCATGCCAGAAGGCACAGTCCGATCAATCCGCAGCCCAGGCCGGCGATGAGGAGTTTATCGAATGTCGCTAAAAATCGTTTGGTCGGTTCGCTGGTAGTCACTGTACAAAGTAGGACGATGACACTTAAACGTTTGTTACTGGCCTGTACTCGGACAATCTCAACTGTTGGGTAGAAAGTTCGATTCTTCCCTTGAATTACCTTCCGACATAATCTTGTTGGAGTACTATGTGCCTGTCCCGGAGTAATACTTAAGACCCAACTGCCAGAGGCGATAGCCAATGAACAGCAGGATCGCCGCAACGAATGGACCGAACCAGGCGATGTTGCCGATCTCGCGGTTGAGCAGATAGCTGGCCGGATAGAATGACGCAAACCCGTAGGGGATGACCCAGGTCAGCAGGATATTGATCGCCCGCGGATAGATGGTGAGCGGGTACTGGGCGAACAGGTGGTTGTCGAAGACCAGACGTGTGACCGGGACCGAGTCCACGATCCAGAAGGCAGCCACACAGGTGATAAGGTTGAGGGCAATGAAGATGAACCCCCCGCTCAGCACACCGACCACCAGCATCGCCAGCTTGGGCATCGTCCAGACAATATCCAGCGCATACGTGGACTTGACGACCAGCGCCGCACCGACAAGAAAATTACCTACGCCGTCCTGGCAGAAGCGGTCGGCGAGCAGGTGGAAGAGCGGGTCGATCGGCCGGACGAGGAAGCGGTCAAAGCCGCCGGAGCGGATATAGACGCGCCCCAGTGTCCACAGGTTGTCGGCGAACATGTGGTTGATCGACTTGGACAGCGTGACCAGTCCGTATACCAGCAGGACCTCGTCATAGTTCCAGCCGTTCAGGCTCGGCACCTTCTGCATCACCACCCAGACCGCGGCAATGCTCGACGCCTGCCAGACGATCGTGGACGAGGCGCCAAGGATGAAGCTGGCTCGGTATTCCATCAGCACCTTAAGACGCTGGATCAGGAAGAGCCAGTAGAGGTTTAAGTAGCGGGTCATCATTCCCTAGCCTCCCTGCACGGTGATCTTGCGAACCGCAACTTTAAAGAACAGGGATGAAAGGATCCACATGCCGATGATCCACAGGACCTGGGTCAGCCAGACCTGCGGGGCCTGGCTAAGAGGCGTGATCCCCGTCAGCAGGCTGACCGGCACGCCCAGCGCCTGGGCGAAGGGAATGGCAAGCACCACATTGCGGACGACCTCGGGCATCATCACCAGCGGCACCAGGGATCCGCTCAGGAAGAAGTTCATCCCCTCGATTAGCACGCCGAGACCCCAGATCTCGGTCGTGTAGAACGTCAGGCAGGCCAGGAACCAGTAGAAGAAGAACATCACCGTGTATCCCAGCAGGGCAGAGACAAGGAACGCTCCCCACGTGGCAGGATCGGTCGGGAAGCGCAGCCCGAACAGGAGGACTGCCACGAACACCATCGGGATCTGTAATGCCAGGCGCGTGACCAGCGTTCCCAGGCTTTGCGCGTAGTTCATACCCTGGAAATTGATCGGCCGCAGCAGGTGATGGATCATCATCCCCTCGCGCAGGTTGCTGCCGAACTCCCAGACCAGGTCGCTGCTGGTCAGCGGCATGAAGATAAACGCCAGCAGGATATAACGCAGTGTCTGGTCCAGGGCCAGCCCGGAGATCGAGGCCGTCTCCGCATAAATGGCGCGCCAGAAAAAGACCAGGATCGCCATGCTGATGATGTTCAACACCAGCCCGATCCAGAACCAGATCTGATAGGCCATGAACAGCTTGGGGATCATGGCAAAGATCGCCGTATAGGCAGAAAGATTTCGCCGGGCGGTCTGGATCATTGCGTCTCCCGTTCCAGCGCACCGTTGTAGATCTGCTTGACGATATCGCCCAGGTTCGGCTCGGAGAGCGAGAAGTCGCTCACTTCGATCTGGTTCATCACAGAGCTGGCCACCCTGCTGGCCGTGCTGCGCGTGCGGTCAAAGCGGATCTGGACCTTGTGGTCTGCTGAAGGAAGCATTTCCGCACCGTCGGGCAGGTTCAGCCCATTGACGTTCTCCACCGTGTCGAAGGTGATCTCGCGGTATTTGCCAAAGCGTTTCTTGATCGTATCGATCGGCCCGTCGTAGATGATCCGGCCATCGTCGATGATGATGACGCGCCGACACAGCTCCTCGATGTCGCCCAGGTCGTGCGTGGTCAGCATCACGGTCATGCCTTTGGAGACACATTCGGCCTTGATGAAGTCGCGGATGCGCTCCTTGACGATCAGATCGAGGCCGATGGTCGGCTCGTCCAGGTAGACAACTTTCGGCTCGTGGATCAGCGCCGCGGCCAGCTCCGAGCGCATCTTCTGCCCCAGCGACATGTTGCGGACCGGGACATTCAGCAGCTCGTCCAGCTCGAGGGTCTCGGTGAACTGGTTGAGCATCAGCCGGTACTTGACCGGGTGGACGTTGTAGATCCTGGCGATCAGGTTCAGCGATTCGATCAAGGCCAGATCCCACCAGAGCTGGGTGCGCTGGCCGAACACCACGCCGATATCGCGGGCATTGTCCACGCGCTGGCGGTGCGGGTCTCGGCCCAGCACCTGGATACTGCCGCCGGTCGGCATCAGCACCCCGGTCAGCATCTTGATCGTGGTCGACTTTCCGGCCCCATTCACCCCGATATAGCCGACGATCTCCCCGGCCTCCAGCTTGAAATGGATCCCATCGACGGCTACCTTGTTCTGATACTGGGGGTGGAAGAGTCCTTTCACCGCGCCGCCCAGGCCCGGTTCCTTTTTCGGGACCTTGAATACTTTCGTGAGTTCTTTTACTTCAATAACAGGCATATTGTTCCTTGCGTTATTTGTAGGGCGGGTTTTCAACCAGCCATGTTTCGTGTTGACAGGCTACAGCCAGGCTTACTTTGTAAAATAGCGGGTTTGATTCTAATCCAAAATATAGAAAAACAGTGGACAGCGATTGCTGTCCACTGTCTCTAGCACCTTCTATGAGGAAGAATTGATCCTACGACACTTTCGTCTTGTAGAGGATCTTGTTCCAATCGAGCATATCGTTCAAATTTTCCATTGGCAATTTTCCTTCGGGCACATAGCCAACGAACGAACGGTTGTAGTAATCCTCCTCCCCATCCGAGAGCAGGTCGCTCAGGCGGTGCTTGAACACTCCGATGGACGATAGGCGCGGGTCATCGCTCGGCAGGGCGGTCTCGAAGGTCAGCACCACCGTCCCTTCGGCAGTCTCCGCCACTTCGACAACGGTCGCTTCATGGATCCAGCGCAGCCATTCCATTTGGCGGGCTTTGACTCCCTTTTCGTTGGTCACCGTCCGCGTGCGGGTAATCGGGCCGCCGCGATTGTATGCCCAGCCCGACTTTCCAAAGGTTGCCGGCAGTAATCCATGGCCGCCTTTTTTGGTGGTGATGTGCTGGGCCACCTGCCAGGCATTCGGCTCCTTGCGCACGAATCGCAGCCACAGGATGCTGGCCCCGGGTTTCAGATCGTCGGCACTCGCCGGTTTGACCAGATAGGCGCTTGGATTCGTGCTCTCCATCTTCTGGTACCACTTGGGCTTGGCGGTCAGGCCGCCGTCGGGGGAATGCCCGCGCAGGTGCTGGATGTGCTCGGCCACCTCATTGCAGACGGCACGCGTCACGATCAGCTTATCGGAGCGGTCATGTTCCTCACGCCAGCCGGTCACGAATTTGTTCTTCCACTCATTCAGCACCTGGCGCAGCTCGGAATCGCGGCGGGAGAATTGCTGGCCCACCTGTCCGGAGCCGGGCTTTTCCCAATCCTTATCGGTCACTTCGCTGATACGCAAATCGGTGAGCTTGACGATCTCCTTCCACATCCAGTCCGGCAGCTCATTTTTATAGGTCATCAGCTCATCGTAGACCTTATCCGGTTCGAGCAGGTCGATCTCGTAGTTGCTTTCGTCGGTTCGCAGGTTGATCAGCGCGCTGCGCTGGTGCGAGGGACTATCGATCTCCATGGCCCGCTTCAGGCGCTTGACATGCTGCCTGGAACGCTCCTTCCACTCCGGATCGGCCGCGGTGGATAATTTGGGCCTGGACCCGACCGTCCCTCCCGTGGGCGAGGCGCCGGTCGGCTCGTAACTCTCCAGTCTTTCCCGGCAGAGCGCTTCGACGGCATCCTCATCCATGACCTTGAGTTCCTTGTCGATGGCCAGGATCCGCAGATTGGCCAGCAGGTCCTTCGGATCCGCCCAGGAGCCATGGGCGCTGGCATAGCGCATCCCCGAAAAGTGGATGACCATATACTGCAGCCACTTCGGATAGCGGTTGGGCTGGCTTTTGAGCTTCTGGACGACAAGCTCCAGCAATTCATTGTGGCTCTTCTTATCCAGGGAGACTTTGTATTCATCCACTTTCAGCCGCACAATATCCTTCACGGTGACCGGCTGGTTGGGGTCCGGGATATAGTGGGCAAGCGCCTTCTCTTCGGTGATAAGCAGGATATCGTCGTATGAATCGATCACTGCCTGCAGGGTCTGCGCATCTTTTCGGAGCTGGGTGAGTTTTGCGTTGATCCCGGCCAATTCCTTTTCCTCGGCCTGGACCAGCCTGGCCGTCTCCTCCTTCGAGCGGCTTGCATGCTCGAGCGCCGACCGGTAGTCGGCGAGGCCATCCAATTCATCAGCCACCGCCTTCGTGCTGACATCCCGCAGGTTGTTGCGAAGCGCTTCCCGTTCAGCCCTGTATTTCCAGGTGGGGCCCATGTTCTTCAGATCGGTGCTGTGTTTCAGGATCTCCCCGTCGATACTTTTCTGATACTGGCTCACGTTGTAAAGCGTGTTCTTGACAACATTCAATCGTGAAGGGATGGTTTTGGAATAACTGAGCTGGTCCCGCAGGCTCTTCCGAAAGCCTCCCAGCGAATCGATCAGGGACTGGCTCGCCTGGGGAAACTTGGCACGGATCTGGGCGGGAACATCCGGGGTGGCAAAATACGCTTCCGTGGAGGCAAGATCGGCCGGGGACTTGAGCCGGGCCAGGTCACCTGTTGACTGTTTCTGCAGCGCTTCCTGTCTGTCGATCTCTACCCTGACCGCACTCAACTTCCGTTCCGCTTCATCCGCCTTTTTCGACGCCTCCTGGACGGCTTTGGCCAGCTCGATCTTGCGTTTTTCGATCTTGCTCGAGGCAGTCACGAACTCATGCAGGCGCCTGTACTCCTCTTCCAGCATCGGGAGGGCGATCTTTTCCATCACCAGCAGTTCCGCCTCCTCTTTTGGGACGTTTGGATGAGGCGGCGTCTGGCTCTTCATGATGAAGACCCGGCGCTGTTTGGAGGTCACCCGGGCCTTGTACTCCTTGCAGACCTGCTGCCAGTAGATCATCTGCTGGGGCACAAAGTAGCTTTCACTGCGCGGGTTCGTAAAACGAGGAATATTGGTGCTGAAGATCTGATGCAAGGCGTGGATCTTGGAGAGCGCATCTTCATCCACCCTGCCGAACTGTTTTACATACTCGGCGCGGACATCCTCCTTCATGAAATAGCTTCTTTTTTCAAAGTAGGATTTCACGGCCTTTTCAACGACCAGCCTTTTTTGGGCATGATACGCGTTGATCTCGCTGGCGATATCTTTATTCTTATAGTCCGCCCACAGCTCGATCTCCCTGTAAAAGACAAGGAAATTACCCAGCATCACCTCCCGCCGCGGATAGATGGTTGTCCGTAAAACGTCATTCTGCCATTGGAAATAGAATTCTTCAGCCATGATCTCTCCTGGGTCCGTGGGTCTTCCATGGACAGCCTGATTGTATTCCAAGCGGCCGTTCTCGCAGAGGGTTTTGTAGAGTAAGATGAAATATTTCACATACGAGAAACTCCTGAAAGACGATCTTCAGGAGTTGTTTTTGAGCTGTTTCATGAAACAGACTTATCAATTGTTGGGCATACGCGTCGGTTTGAGCGTGTTCCTTTCCAGCCCGGGAGGCCAGTCGTTTGACTGCACCGGATTGGACAGCTCGGGCAGGGGCGTCTCTTCCGCTTGCGGGGGGAAGATATCGAACAGCTCAGGCATTGGAGTGTCGGTGGGGAGCGGCATGGGGGTATCGGTGGGATCCGGTGTGTCAGTAGGATCCGGTGTGTCAGTAGGAACCGGCGTGTCGGTGGGAACCGGCGTGTCGGTAGGAACCGGTGTGTCGGTAGGAGCCGGTGTGTCGGTGGGAACCGGCGTATTGGTAGGAACTAATGTTGCAGTATCGCTGGGAAGCGCGGTGCGGGTAGGTGCAGTCGTGGCTGTGTTTACCGGCGGCTCTTCATCCCGGTCCTTTGCCGGGTTGCCGGCGGCCATGGGCGGCTGGACCAGGAACACTTCCACTTCGTCGACGGCAGCACCCGCATTTTCAAACGTAATCTTGATGTAGCGCACCACCTGTAGATCGAACTGGGCGGTCACGGTTTCCGCGCGGGAAAGGATTCCTGGAAAGCCAGCCTGCTCAGAGTCATATACCTCTTTGTATTCCAGGCTGTCATTACTATTGTTGCCGTTCTCATACACATCATCCTGGATCGCCACCTGGATAACAAATTGACCCGGATCGCCATCGTTAAATTTACCCAGGCGGTCCCTGCCAAATGTGACCCTGTTGATGGCTGTCGGTTTTCCCAGGTCAATCTTGATCCAGCTATTTGGGGAGGCGCTGATCCAGCTTGCACCAGGTCCATACAGCCCGTCGTTCAAAAAAGCTGCCCGGTGGATACCGCCTACCCCGGTGAAGGTATCCTTGGCGACTGCCGGCCGTGCAGACCCATTGCCATGATAGGTCAGGGTCTGAGCCTTTTTATACGCTCCCACCAGGCACAGGGGCGGCTCATATCCCGGTCTGCAGATAACCTGCACGACGCGGGCATCGGAGGCGATCATCAAACCGGAGCGGACGACCCCTGCCTGTGTTGGCAGTGGACGAAGAGCGGGAGTCTGGCTTTCACTGGAAAAGTAACCCACAGCGGCAGCCAATGCCAGGCCCACAAGCACGAGCGAAGTGCGAAGTTTTTGGAGGGGAGAGGACGCGGCAGGAACGGCAAACCGCTCCCGGATGGCAGAGCGAAGCGCATTCCAATTGTTTGTCAGTTTCAGCCAGATGATCTGGCGGGTAAAAGCGGATCGCCTGGCCGACAGCAGCCTGTCAGGATAAGCGCCCCCGGCCGACTTAACCTTTCCCAACAGCTCAACCATTTCGCGGTCCTGCGGACGGTACCCTTCGGCCGTCTCCACCTGCTCGTACTCATCCAGCTGATCCATGAATGCCGCCCGCCGCGCCGACAGTAATTCCTGGGGGTAGTCCGCCGGAAGCGACTTCATCTCAGTCAAGAGTTTGAGCAGGTCACGATCGTGTGCCGAGGAGCCGCGTTTCATTTGACAACCTGGTGATTGAGAGATTTACGCAAAGCTGTAATGGCGCGGTTCTGGATGACTTTTACATTGCTGACCGCTTTTCCGATGATCGTGGCCGTCTCCTGCAGGCTGAAACCCTCCAGAAAGCGCAGGATAATCACATGGCGCTGGTCCTCCGTCAGATCGTTCTGAATCGCCTTGAGGATCGCATCGAACAGCATCCGGTTTTCCAGGCTGATCACATTGGATAACCCATCCTGATGTATATATTCAGCTACATCGAGCGAAACTCCCCGGTTGGAATAACGTGCCTCATCGACCACGTGATGATAGGTCATTTCATACAGGTAAGAACGCAGGTTGGAGCTCGGCCCCTTGCCCGCAGACAACTGCTCCAGCAGCTTGGCAAATACATCTCCTACGATGTAATCCGCGATCAATGAATCGTTGCATAAGCGCAAGGCATAGTTATAAAGCGCAGTCGAGTACAGATCAAAGATCTTCACGAGCGCGCTCCTATCCATCTGCCTGGCAGCTTCCAAAAGCGTCACATCCGAATCCCGGGTGACCATTGGAATTAAGGGGGCGGTTTTATAGAGAATAGTCATCGGTTTGTATTTGTAAACGAAAACAAATCACGCCAGCCTATGCACGGAGAGCTATGACGCATAGGGAGTCAAAAGAGCGGTCGGAGGGATTGATGTGAAGTGTGGAAGCGCCCGCAGTATAAAAAACCGCCTTCAACAAGAGCGCGGTCAGCCTGGCGATGTACGGTTATTATAGCACTTATCGGAAGCATAAAGATGCCCTTCCAGACATGGGGAATCTACTACTACTAGGAACGAAAGTCTAATTCATTCGTTACCATACACCTTCTCCTGGAGATAGGCAAGGCCCCTGAGAAAACCCTCAGGGGCCTTGCAGTCAGGAACACACGTGCTCGTTAAACCACAATGTTGACCAATCGCCGGTTCGCCACAATGACTTTTCGCGGTTCGCGGCCTTCCAGATGCCTGCGCACCGTTTCGCTCGCCAGCGCAGCAGCCTTGATCTGTTCCTCATTCGCTTCGGCGGGGACGATCACCCGGTCGCGGACTTTGCCGTTGACCTGGACCGGGATCTCGATACTGTCTTCCTTCGCCGCTTCTTCATCGACTTCGGGCCACGCTTGCTGGTGGACGGAGTAGGGCCTGCCCATCTGGACCGTCCACAACTCTTCGGCGATGTGCGGGGCCACAGGCGCCAGCAGCCGCACGTAGACATCCTGCGCTTCGACCCATTCGGGGCTCCCCGCTGCGCCCGCTTCGCGCGCCTTATACATCTCGTTCAGCAGCTCCATCAATCCCGAGACAACCGTATTGAATTCAAAGTTTTCGAAATCGCGCGAAACGTTTCGTACCGTCTGATGAACCTTCCGGCGCAGGCGACGCAGGGTCTCCGCGTCTGCAGGCCCGGCCTGTCCCTCCGGCTGCACTTCGCTCCGCTCGCCAGGATCGGTGAACAACGTCCAGGTGCGGCGGATCCAGCGCGCCGTACCTTCGATGCCTTTCGAATCCCAGGGTGCGCCCATTTCCCAGCGGGCAAAGAACATGATGTAGGCACGCACCGTATCCGCTCCATATTTTTCGACCAGCACATCCGGCGCCACCACGTTGCCGCGGCTCTTGGACATCTTGCTGTGGTCCTCGGCCAGCACCATGCCCTGGTTGCGCAGCTGCATCATCGGCTCGTTGCCCTCCGTGATGCCCATGTCACGCAGCGCCTTGTGGAAGAAGCGCGTGTACAGCAGGTGCATGGTCGCATGCTCGATGCCGCCCGTGTAGGTATCGACCGGCATCCAATAGTTGTATTCGGCCTCGTCGAACGGACCCTTGTCATAATGCGGCGACAGGTAGCGCAGGTGGTACCACGAGGAGCACATGAATGTGTCCATCGTGTCGGTCTCGCGCACAGCCGGCCCGCCGCAGACCGGACAGGTCGTGTTCTTCCAGGTGGGATGGAGCTTCAAGGGCGACTCGCCGGTCGGCTTCCACTCCACGTCGTCGGGCAGCAGCACGGGCAGCTGATCTTCAGGGACAGGATTCCAGCCGTGGGTCTCGCAATGGATCATGGGGATCGGCGCGCCCCAGTAGCGCTGGCGTGAGATCAGCCAGTCGCGATAACGGTAATTGACAGAGCGCTTCCCTATCCCTTTTTCCTCCAGCCACTCGACCACAGCCTTGATCGCCGGGTTCTTCATACCTTTATCGCTGGTGGCGGGTGTGCCGTTGAACGGTCCGCTGTTTACCATGACACCTTCGTGCTCGTGGGCAGCTCCCATGGTCTCGCCGTTCAATTCGGCGCCCTCCGGCTGGATGACCGGGATAACAGGCAGTCCATACTTGCGCGCAAAGGCAAAGTCGCGCTCGTCGTGCGCCGGGACCGCCATGATCGCGCCCGTGCCATAGCTCATCAGCACATAATCCGCGATCCAGATCGGGATGCGCTCGTTGTTGACAGGATTGATGGCGTACCCGCCGGTGAATACACCCGTCTTTTCCTTGTCGGTGGCTTCGCGCTCGATATCCGTCTGGCGTGCAGCCTGCAATTTATATTCATCGACGGCCGCTTTATGCTCAGGCGTGGTGACCTTGTCCACCAGCGGATGCTCGGGAGACATGACCATAAAGGTCGCGCCCCACAGCGTGTCGGGACGGGTGGTGAAGATCTCGATCTCGTCACCCTGTTTAATATCCCCTAAGGGGGCTGTTTTGAAAATGACCGAGGCGCCTTCACTGCGGCCGATCCAATTGGTCTGCAGGGTTCTCACCGTCTGCGGCCATTCGATCTCGTCGAAGACCAGCAGCTCGTCGGCATACTTCGTGGCTTTGAAGAACCATTGCTCCAGTTCTTTTTTG
>DASUOS010000508.1:0-6792 GCA_036276515.1 Anaerolineales bacterium
CTTTTACGGGAACAATCACGGACCATGGCACTGCTTGCCGGTTTGAATGAAGCGGAGACGAGTATTACTGAGTCGTTGAATGAAAAGTCCAAAGAGGCGGCTGCCCTCGTGGTAGGGGCGGTGGAGATCTATCTTCCTCTGTCCGGAATGATCGATCTTGCAGAGGAACGAACGCGTCTCGAGAAGGATCTCAGGGAGGCGCGCTCCCAGATCGAGCGTCTGGAAAAACTCCTCTCCGGCGATTTCGCAAACAAGGCACCTGCCGCCCTGGTTCAAAAGGAGCGTGATAAGCTGGATGGCTACCGGAAGACCGCTGAAAAAATAGAAGCACAATTACAATAAAGATCTACTGGTCACGTCTGAAACGAGACCAGTAGGTTTAATAGAACTGTGACAAAATTCACTAAATTAGAGAGATTCGTCAATTGACGCCGGTTATGGCATGCGATACTTTTATGGGCGCAAGCAAATTCTTTACGGAGAAACTACCATGACCATGAAAATTCTCGAAGACTGCATCGCCTGTGGCGCGTGCGTACCGGAATGCCCGACCGAATCCATCAGCGAAGGCGATGGGATTCTGTATGTCATCGACCAGGCTACCTGTGTTGAATGCGTCGGGCACCATGACTCCCCCAAGTGCGTGGGCGTCTGCCCGGTCGATTGCATCGTCAAAGCGTAATCGCGATATAATCGCACCAATCAAATTAAAAACCTTCGGGGCAGGGTGACATGGCGCTTCAGGCGTTATGAATTCCCGATCGGTGGTACAGCCCACGAGCTATGGAGTAAAGGAGCTTGCTCCTTTAAATTAAACGGCAAGCCGTTTGACTCCAAAAAGCATGATCCGGTGGAACTCCGGGGCCGACAGTATAGTCTGGATAAAAGAAGGATGCAGGCTCTTGCGAGTCTGATTCGACTTGGAGTCCCCGAAAACGAACGTTGTTTTCGGGGCTTTTTTTCGGCTCAGACCCTGTTTCAGCCTGGTTCCGCGCCCCGTGACCTGCTCTCACGCGGCGCTTTGCTTTTCAAAGGCGAGCCGCCGGTCTGGCGGCAGCAATTATTATGAAACCAGGACGAATTCATACTCTTTCAAGCATCAAAAATCGCAACTGGCTCGGACTGATCTCTCTGCTGGCCGGCTTGCTGGCATGGCAGCTTACTGCCATGTACAGTGGTCTCCCCAATTTCATCCTGCCCTCCCCGATCAGCGTGTGGGCTCGTTTTACCAGGGCGATCGTCGATGGTTCTTTGCCTTATCACACCGCCATTACGCTGCTGGAGATCGTCCTTGGCCTGCTGGCCGGGGCCTTCTTCGCGACGTTCGTGGGATACTTTCTTGCAAAGTCACGTTCCCTGGAGCGCCTGCTATCGCCTTATCTGGTAGCCAGCCAGGCCATTCCGGTGGTGGCGATTGCGCCGTTGCTGGTCATCTGGCTGGGAGATGGGATCCTTTCTAAGGTGGTCATTTGCGCGTTGATCGTATTCTTCCCCGTCCTGGTAAACACCATTGTGGGGATCCGTGCTGTGCCCATCTCATTGTACGATTTGATGAATTCTCTGCATGCCAGCCGGGCCCAGATCCTGTGGAAAGTGGAAGTTCCTGCATCTTTGCCGGTATTCCTTGGTGGCCTGCGCATCGGCGCGACCCTGTCGGTGATCGGGGCCATCGTCGGCGAGCTGGTGGATGCCGAGGAGGGACTTGGTTTTCTCCTGCAGCTTGGCGATTTCCAGTACGACACGCCCATGGTGTTTGTGGCGGTCTTTACCTTGATCGCCCTGGCATTGATGCTGTATGGAATTGTGACCCTGCTGGAAAAGAGGTTTTTGAAATGGCAGAACGCTTCGCGCTAACAGCCTCTCCATTAGGTAGTGTGGTCGAAGCGTTATCTTACAAAGGGTTTACTTTTCGGCCAATCTTAGTGCGAGATAAGATTAAGGAGCTTTTATGACTCGAAAAATAGTGTTAATTCTGCTCGGGCTGGCACTCCTCCTTTCAGGGTGCGCCAGCTTCGAGCCTCAGACTGAATCGGAGAATTTAACCCGCGTCCGTTTGCCGATGGGCTACATCGCCAACATCCAGTATGCGCCGTTCTATGTGGCGGTGGAAAAGGGATATTTTCGGGAGGCGGGCATCGAGCTCGAATTCGATTACAAGTTCGAGACAGACGGTGTGGCTCTGGTAGGCTCCGGTGAATTGCCCTTCGCCGTCGTTTCGGGGGAGCAGGTTTTGCTGGCGCGCGCCCAGGACCTGCCTGTTACGTATGTGGCGGCCTGGTTCCAGCAGTATCCCGTCTCGGTTGTGGCCAAAAGTGAGCTCGGCGTATTGATCCCACAGGACTTGAAGGGCAGGAAGATCGGCCTGCCCGGACTCTTTGGTGCGAATTACGTTGGCCTGCGCGCCCTGTTGTTCGAAGCAAAGATGAGCGAAGAGGATGTCACTCTCGATTCGATCGGCTTCAACCAGGTGGATCTGCTGGCTGCGGGACAACAGGATGTCATCGTGGGATACACGGCGAATGAACCGATCCAGCTGAAGGCGCGCGGCATTCCGGTGACGGAAATCCGCGTCTCGGATTACGTACACCTGGCATCGAATGGGATCCTGGCAAGTGAGCAGGTGATCGCGGAGAATCCAGAGCTGGTCCGGGCGTTCGTAGGCGCGTTCCTGAAAGGATTGGCGGACACGATCGCCGATCCGGGTGAGGCATTCGATTTAAGCGAGCCCCATATCCCCAACTTTGCCGGCCTCGACCAGGATGTGCAGCTGCAAATTCTCCTGACCTCCATTGAACAATGGCGGACGGACCGTCTCGGGTACTCCGACCCGCAGGCCTGGCAGAACATGCAGCAGGTGCTGTTCGAAATGGGATTGATCCCCGAAACTATGCTTTTAGACAAAGCCTATACCAACGAATTTATCCCATAATATCGGTAGAGACGTTGCATGCAACATCTCTACCGATATTCCTGATATTCATGACACAGACCCCCATCCTCACCATCCAAAATCTTGGCGCCGTGTTCCCCGATAGCAACGGCGGGCTGCGTGCCCTGGATGACATTTCCTTCGATGTGCACCCGCGCGAGTTCGTCTGTGTGCTGGGTCCCTCCGGTTCGGGCAAGACGACCCTGCTGCGCATCCTGGCCGGATTGATCCCGCCCACATCCGGATCGTTCACATTTGGTCATGGAGAGCAGCCCAGCATTGGCATGGTCTTCCAGCAGTCGAACCTCATGCCGTGGCGCACGGTGATCGAGAACATCAAGCTTCCATTGGAAGTAAAGCACATGGAAGATAACCTTGCGCGCGCCAAAGCGCAGGAAATGATCGAGCTTGTGGGCCTGCAGGGATTCGAAGAGAACTATCCGCGTGACCTCTCCGGCGGGATGGCGCAGCGAGTCGCCATTGCCCGGGCGCTCATCCACGATCCAGACCTGCTTCTGCTCGACGAGCCGTTTGCCTCTTTGGACGCCATGACGCGCGAGCGCATGTGGAATGAGCTGTCACGTATCTGGCAGATGCAGAAGAAGACCGTGATCCTGGTGACCCACTCGATCAACGAGTCCCTGTTCCTGGCAGACCGCGTCCTCGTGCTTACCCAGCGACCCGGCAAGGTCAAACTCGACCTGGACGTAAACCTGCCCCGCCCGCGTACGGACGATATCCGGTACACCCCTGAATTTGGAAAACTGGCCAGGAAATTAAGGGGAACCATAGAATAAATCTGTAGGGTCGGCAGCTGCCGACCCTACAGATTTATGGCGCAACCCATACCACAAAACTCAGCCTGGCATCCTCATATTGCCCTGTGATCTGCCAGCAGCCCAGGGTGGGAAGGTTCAGCCCCATCATCATGGCCGAGCCCATATCTTCCGCATAGGAACCATTGGCGCTGGAGGCTTCGAGCGGGGGAGACTCTCCATCCAGCCGTTCCCCGCTGACAACCAGAGGCGGCTCGGGCTCTTCGTCCCAGACATACCCCTCCCTCCACCAGGGGAGTTTCTGTCCGTAGCCGTGCTCATCCTGGGGGAGACTGTGCCAGACTCCGTCCTTAGGCAATGCCACCCACAATTCCTTGGAGCCATACCAGAAATATCCCTCCTGGGCCAGTTCTGAGTATGGCGGGGGCGGTGTAAAGGGTGGATCCTGCGGCACGGTGATCGGACAGCTATCGGGCGGGGTGCGCGCCGCGATCTCTGCCTGTGACGTTTCGGTCAGGGATGCGGCGCTGGGTATGTCTGTTGGCATGCGGTAGCTTTCAAGGCTGCTTTCTGTTTTCGGAACACAGCCAGTCAGAAGGGAACCAAGAAGGATCAGGAGAAAAAATCGTTTTTGCATGGCGCCTCTATTCGGTCTCATCACCTTATACACCGCAAAAACAGGGTTGGTTCCCGCCTTAATTCAATTTATGAGTGTGCGGTATTTTGAGTTCTCCCAGCAGTCGATGGGTCACATCGGCCACTTCCTCCACGGCTCGCTCGAATGCTTCTTCGTTCGCCTTCGATGGTTTCCGGTATCCGCTCACCTTCCGAATGAACTGCAGCGCGGCGGCTCGGATCTCCTCGTCGGTGGCCGGGATGTCGCTATTGCGCAACTGTTTTATGCTCCTGCACATGCTGTCTCCTGTAATCTCTAATTTGACTCTAAATTATTTGCTCACGGTCAGACCTGTAATACGGCGCTTGCCGGATAGAACGCGGTGATAGCCAGGTCGTTATTATAGACAGAAATTGCCATGAAATGGTATCGAATTAAGACGTATTCCATGCAAGGAGCAGACGTATTAAAAACCGTATTAACCGTGCGAGGAGGAGCCTGTTATGGATCCCGCTCGTATTTTCCCTTTTATCGTGTGAATCCAGACAAACGGCAACGCCGGCACCTACGTTGATGAACCGGCCAACAGTTATTAGCATGCCCACTCAAAATTCGCCGACTCAAACCCCCGTTCCCTTTGGACTGTTTGGACAGACCCTGACCAACCTGCCTTACTGCACCGCCACAACTCCTGCCCAGGTGCTGGATATTTATTTCCCATCCTCCGGTGGACCGTGGCCGGCGGCTGTTTATGTCCACGGCGGCAGTTGGATGCACGGTGACAAGTCTGAAGCGCTGATGTTTGCCAACCAGATGACGGCTCAGGGATTTCTCGTCGTCTCAGTGAACTATCGCCTCTATCCGGCGGGGACGTTCCCGGCCATGATCCAGGATGTCAAGTGCGCGGTCCGCTTCCTGCGGGCGAACGCCGTCCAGTTCAACCTGGACCCCGAGCGGATCGGGGCCATCGGGCCCAGCGCGGGCGGGCATCTCGTCTCTCTGCTCGGGACCTCCGACCCGGCCGCGGGCTGGGATGTGGGTGAGTATCCGGAGCAGTCCAGCCGCGTGCAAGCGGTCATTGCCATGGCGGCGGTCACCGACCTGACCCGGCCCTTCCCAAACGCCGACATCGAGACCATGAAGCTAATCGGGTTCGGGGAGCAAAATGTGCTGCAGGCCAGCCCGGTCAACCACGTGACGTCTGATGACCCACCCTTCCTGTTGATCCACGGCGACCGCGACGATGTGGTTCCGGTGGAACAATCGCAGCTCATGTACGACAGGCTGGTGCAGGCGAATGTCCCGGCCCAGCTGGTGATCGTTCAGAATGCCAACCATTCCTTCGTGGCGCCCGGTGGGACGACTACACCTAGCATGACAGAGGTAGGGAAGATGATCCAGGATTTCCTCTCACAAACCCTGAAATAGCCCGGCCTAATGGGGAGGGGAACCTGGCCAGATGAGTAGGCCCAAAGCAGTTGACAAATCCTTTTTCTTGCGATAATATTTCGATGTCAAACAATTTGATATCGAAGGATATTTCATGCCTACCCATTACTCCGGAACCCGAACTGAATTACGCACGCTGGATACATTCATCAAGCTGACGCGCTGCACGAACTCTCTCTATTCACGTCTCTCTGAGCGCAATAGTGTTGGTGATCTGACCTATTCCCAATTTGCCGTGCTGGAGGCGCTGTACCACCTGGGAGGGATGACCCAGGGTGAGATCAGCGCCAAGGTGCTGAAGAGTGGCAGCAACATGACCACTGTGATCGACAACCTGGAACGCGACGGCCTGGTCCGCCGGGAGCGGGATGCCAAGGATCGGCGGGTGATCCACGTCCATTTGACGGAAGCAGGCAAAGGGAAGATCGAAGCGGTGCTGCCCGGTCACGTGGCGGCCCTGGTGGAGGAGTTCAGCGTCCTCTCAGCGCAGGAGCAGAAGCAGCTGGGCGAGCTGTGCAAGAAGCTGGGCAAGGGGCGGAGGTCCGAATGACCGTGCGCGGCGCCCAGGCACACATTACCGAGGCTGTTACCTCCTGGGCCGGAGTGACAGCCCGGCCGCACCGCTTCGGAGGTGTGGAGTATGTGATCGGCAGGCGTGAGATCGGGCATATCCACGGGGACTCTCTGGTGGATATCCCGTTCCCGAAGAAGGTGCGCGATGAGATCGTCGCTGCAGGGCGCGCACAGCCTCATCATATCCTGCCCGACAGCGGCTGGATCAGTTTTATCCTGCGGCAGGACTCGGATGTGGAGCAGGCGATCGCACTGCTCAAGGAAAGTTACCGGATCGCGATCAAACAAAAATCCAAAACCATAGAGGTACACGATGAACAATAGAATCATTGCAGTCACAGGGGCGACCGGCCAGCAGGGCGGAGCGGTGGCACGAAAACTACTGGCCGAGGGATGGCAAGTACGGGCGTTGACACGGGATGGGAACAAGCCTGCCGCCCAGAAACTGA
>DASUOS010000509.1:0-6909 GCA_036276515.1 Anaerolineales bacterium
TTTTTACGATTCTGATCCTTTCCCTGCTGGCAGCCGGCACTTCCAGCAGAGGAGAGCGTCTCCTTCATAATGTCGAATCCCTGGTTGAAAAAAATTCAGTGCAACCCTGGCTTGGGGGACTGCTCCTGTTGATCGGTTTGATGGGTTTTGGTATTCTCACGTCCACGCCCTATTTTATTAAAGTGTTCGGCGATGGGCAGGCGGTGCGCTTCCTGCTCTTTACCCTCTTCTGCCTGGCCGGGACGTTTGGCATACGCCTGCTCCGCCCGGATGTTCCGTGGATGACGGCTCTGCTGGTCACGGCGCTTTCCCAGTCTATTCTCCAGTTATTTATTGTCCATATCCCGCATGTGACGTCCTACCCGTTCGCCATGGGATGGTCGGAGACGAGCCGGTTTTATTTCCCCTCCCTCTTTCTCTCGGAGCAGGTCTACGGGCAGGCCTATCCCTGGCCGATCCTGCACCCGACGCTTCATCTGCTGCTGGCCCCTCCGTACGCGATCGATGCTCCGTTGTGGTTCCACCGTCTGTGGCAGGTGGTTTTGCGTTTCGTACTGGTGGGGCTGATCATCCCTCCGCTTTTGAACCGGTTGACGATCCAGAGCCGTCCTATGCGCTGGCTCGTTGGCCTGGGGATGTTCCTGTTCCTGTTCATGGGGCCGCTCTACTTCCACCTGGCCGTCCCGGTCATCATCGTGCTCTGGGGATTTTCGCTTCGAGACGAGCGCCGGACCTGGGCCGCCGTGTTACTGGCCTCCATCTGGTGCGGGTGGAGCCGCGTCAACTGGTACCCGGTCCCGGGCATGATCGCCGCAGTGCTCTATCTGATGGAGCAGCCCGTGGAAGGGCGAAGCCTTTGGAAATATCTTTCACGACCTTTATTGTGGTTTATCAGCGGTACGGTAGTGGCTTTCCTCTCGCAGAGAGTCTACGTTCAATTGTCCGGTGTTGGCGAAGGATCCTTTTATACAAGTCTCACTTCAGACCTGTTGTGGTATCGCCTGCTTCCCAACGCCACGTACTTCCTGGGGATCCTGCCCGCCGCGCTGCTTGCCTCCCTCCCCATCTGGCTGGCGGTCTATCTTGTGGTCCGTTCGAACCCGGCGCCGAGCTGGAATCCCATTCGTTTAGTGCTGATCGGCAGCGCGCTCCTGGTCCTGTTTATCGGGGGACTCCTTGTCAGCTTAAAGATCGGCGGCGGCGCAGACCTGCACAACTTCGATGCCTACTTTGTCCTGCTGCTGATCGTTTGCTCGTATTTGATATTTGCGCGCTACCGGCTGGAAAATGGTGAATTGTCGCCCCGTGTGACCCTGCCGTGGATTTTGGTCCTGGCCATATTTATCATCCCTGCCTGGTCCTGGCTGCGCTTCAATGGGGGAGTGCGATCGTACGATCCCTCTGCAGCGAACCTAACCCAGCAAAGCATCCAGGAGCACATCGATGAAGTGAATGCCGAAGGTGGAGAGATCCTCTTCATCACCCAGCGCCAACTGATCTCCATGCATGTGCTGGAGGGGGTTACCCTCGTCCCCGAATATGAACGCGAAGATCTGATGGAAATGGCGATGGGGAACAATACCGATTATCTAGGCAGGTTTCGAAGCGATATGGAGGATCAGCGATTCGATCTCATCGTGGTCGACCCGTTGAGGTTCAACATCATTTCGCGCAACCGTAGTTTTTCCGAGGAGAATAACGTCTGGGTCAGGCGGGTGATGCGGCACATCCTGTGCAATTACCGTGAGGCGGCCATCTTCCCGGCCGACGATATTGCCCTGTATGTGCCCCAGGAGGGGGACAGGCAGTGTCCGCAGCCGTAGCTAGACGAACTTGATCCGCCGCGCTGCAAAAGAGACCATGCGCAGCAGGAGCAGACCATGCTTCCAGCGCGAGATATTCGTCGTGCCGTAGGTGCGCTCACGGTAGCGGATGGGCAGGTCGATGATCTTCAAGTTGAGCTTGGCCGCGCCAAAGATCAGGTCGAAGTCGCCGAAGGGGTCGAAATCGCCGAAGTAGGAACGGTTGGCGGCGATCTGCTCATATTCTTTTTTCCACAGGACCTTGGTGCCGCATAACGTATCCTTGATCGGCTGTCCCAGCAGCCACGAGAAGGCCAGGCTGAAGAATTTATTCCCCAGAAAATTCAGGGTGCGCATGGCTTCCTTCTCCATCGGATACACAAGCCGTACGCCGTTGATGAATTCCCCCTTGCCGGAGACCAGCGCCTCATAGAAGCGCGGCAGGTCCTCGGGTGGGACGGTCATGTCGGCGTCGAGGATCATCAGCACGTCGCCGCGGGCTTTCTCGAAGCCGAGGCGGATCGCGTCTGCTTTGCCGGTGCCCGGCTGGCGGTACAGCTGGCTGGGGGTCGAGGGATGCGCAGCCATCTCCCGTTCGATGGCGGCGTAGGTGTCATCCTTCGAGTGTCCCTCCACAAATACGATCTCGGTCTCACGTCCCATTTTGGGCGTGCGCTCGAAGAGAGACTGGATATTCCCCGATTCGTTGCGTGCCGCAATGACGACCGAAACCATCGGTTCCTGCTTCACCCGCTCCGGAGCGGGACGGGCGACAACCAAATTCGACAGCGCCAGATGATTGAAAGGCCACAAGCGGACAAGGAAGCGGTTCGCAAAACCACCCAGCGGAAGAGGGAACAATATCTCGCGTGAGGTTCGTATGGCTTCAAATCCCCCCAGCAGCAGGAGAGCCCGGATGTCCTCCGGCGTCAGCCAGTTCTGATAGAGATTGGATGTCGCCAGGTTCAGCCTGCGTGCACCGCTCAACGGCGCCTGCCAGAGGCGGCTGTAGAAGTTGAGCAGGATGCGGGTGCGCGGGTGGCAGAGAGGCCGGATCTGCTCGAAGACGCGCTGCACATCCCACAGGTCGTTGACCAGGTCTGACAGGATGATCACATCGAACTGCTCGTTGAGCTGCGAAAGGTCATGGGCATCTGCACACAGAAACTCCAGGTGTGGATGGTTTTGTCTTGCCCGGCGGATCATTTCCTCCGAAAAATCCACGCCAAGGCCGTGGGATGGCTGGAGGGCGGCCAGCAGCCGGCCATCGGCGCAGCCAAGCTCAAGGATCTTCTGGTTTGGGGTCACATGGAAACGAAAAATGTCAAACAGGCGGTCGTGATACCATTTCCCCAGGCCGTGCCAGGTATCTCGTTTTCGGGCAATGGCATCCCAGTGTGTAATCCGCGTCTGCTGGTAGGCCTGCCCGGCCGGGTCGAAAGTAGGGTCTGTTGTTGTCATCGGCACGATTGTACAGGGAGTGGAATGGATTGGAAAGGTGACATATTCATGTAAAAAATCCCGCCAACCGGGCGGGATTTTTCTCTTGAGTCTCGTTTACGTGTCTGTAGGCTCGGACATCGAGGAGGGCGCACGCCGGGCCTGCTCCTCTTCGAGGGTACGGATGCCGTTTCGCACCTGGTTTATATTCCGCTCCAGCTCTGCTTCGAGCTGGTGGAGACTTTCGAGAGCGTAGTCGTCGGCGTCGGCGCGGATGTTATCCGCTTCGGAGCGGGCCTGAGTCAGGATCATGTCTGCCCGGCGCTGGGCTTCCACAGAGACCATGTCCTTGGTGACCATCTGGTCGGCTTTCTGGCGGGCGAGCTCCAGCGTGCGGTTCGCCTCCTCCTGGGCCTGGGCCAGCACCCGGTCCCGCTGGCCGAGCAGCTGCTGCGCCTTCTTTACTTCCTCGGGGATGGCGATGCGCATCTGATCGATGATATCGAGCATGCGGTCTTCGTCCACCATCACATTCTTCGTGAAGGGAACATTCTTGCTCTCATTGAAGAGTTCCTCAAGACGGTCGATCAATTGCAGGATATCCATAATCGCCTCCGGTGAACGAATGAATCCTATTCTATCGCATTTTAGTCACGCAAGGCATTGGGCGGGGAATTTCCATCCCCGAGGTCATTGACCTTTTTGTGAAGCGCCGTTTTGACATGGGGCGGAACCATGCTCGAGACATCTCCGTGCAGGGAGGCGATCTCACGGACCGTGCTCGAGGACAGGAAGGTATGCTCTTCGGCGGTGATAAAGGCAACCGTTTCGATATCCGGAGCCAGGCGCTGGTTGGCTAATCCCATGCGGAACTCGAATTCGAAATCCGAAAAGACGCGCAGGCCGCGCACGATCACCTGGGCCTCGATCTGGCGGGCGAACTCGATCGTCAGGCCGCTGTAGCCGGTCACGTTGATCTTGGGATTGTCCTTGAACGATTCGCGCACCAGGTCCATGCGCTCCTCGGGAGAGAACATCAGGGATTTGAGCGGCTTGTCATATACAGCCATCACCACTTCATCGAACAGGCGGGAGGCGCGCTCGGCAATATCCATGTGGCCGTAATGAATGGGATCGAACGTCCCGGGGAACAGTGCTTTGACCATTTTGTTTTGTCTCATTGTTTTAGATTTGATAGGAGACCCTAAAGGTCTTTAAGACCTTTGGGGTCTTTATGTTAACTGACATCCCCTTTGCCCTCACCCCAGAAGCGTTGGAAGGCTTCGGCCAGCAGGGCATTCTCGGGTTTGGAAAGATCGGCGTCCATTTCGAATAGCTTCTGCGCTTCGACCCGCGCTTTTTCAATCAGTTTGACATCCGTAATACTGGCCATGCGCAGGCCGCTGGCGTAGCCGGACTGGCGTGTACCCAGGAACTCGCCGGGGCCGCGCAGCTGCAGGTCCTTTTCGGCCAGGAAGAAGCCATCGTTCGATTCGGCCATGGCCTGCAGGCGCTCGTTCTCGGTCTTGTCCTCATGGGTGGGGATCAGCAGACAGTAGGATTGGTCCGCGCCGCGGCCGACCCGGCCGCGCAGCTGGTGGAGCTGGGCCAGACCGAAGCGGTCGGCCCCTTCGATGATCATGACCGTTGCATTGGGGACATCCACACCCACTTCGACGACCGTTGTCGAGACCAGGATATCGTACTGCCGGTCCCGGAATTTGAGCATGGTTTCATCTTTTTCATCCGGACGCATGCGGCCGTGCAGGAGTCCCAGCTTGAGATCGGGGAAGACATCCTTCGAAAGTGTTTCATAATCGTCCACGGCGGCGCGGGCGTCGACCTTTTCGCTCTCTTCGACCAGCGGGTAGATGATAAAGCCCTGCTTGCCATCCTGGATCTGGCCGCGCAGCAGTGTGAAGGCCCGTTCGCGTTCCTGCGGGCGCAGGACGTGCGTATTGACCGGCTGGCGCCCGGCGGGCATCTCGTCCATGATCGAAATATCAAGATCGCCATACAGGGTCAATGCCAGCGAGCGCGGGATGGGCGTGGCGGTCATGACCAGCAGGTGCGGGTTGCTGCCCTTGGTACGCAGGGCGGCGCGCTGTTCGACACCGAAGCGGTGCTGTTCGTCGATCACCACGAACTGCAGATCCTGGAAGAGGACCGGCTCCTCGATCAGGGCATGCGTACCGATCACGATCCTGATCGACCCGTCGGCCAGGCCGGCACGGATCACTTCCTTTTCAGCTTCGGGAGTGTCGCCGACCAGCAGGCGGATCTGTCCCTCCTGCAGGATGCCATTTTCGCCGGTGAGCAAACGCCCGAAGTTACGATAGTGCTGTTCCGCCAGGATGGACGTGGGCGACATGATGGCGGCCTGTGAGCCGGCATGGACGATCATGGCCGCGGCCAGCGCTGCGACGACCGTTTTACCGGAACCGACATCGCCCTGAAGCAGACGGTTCATCGGCCGGCCTGAGTCGAAGTCAGTCCGGATCTCCTGAATCGAACGCTGCTGGACGGAGGTCAGGGTGAAGGGCAGGCTGGAGATGCGGGCACCCAGCCACTCGTCCGTGATCGGGAAGCGCCTGGCGTCTGCCGATTTCCAGTCCCGTTTCTGGCGCAGGACGCCCATCTGCAGGAAAAAGATCTCGTCGAAGCCCAGGCGTTCACGCGCCGCCCGCAGTTTTTCCTGCGAATCGGGGAAGTGCACCTGCAAGAGCGCTTCGCCGAGCGGCATGACCTGCGCCGATGATCGGACGCTATCGGGCAGGGCATCGACCACACTGGGAGCCCAGTATTCCACGACCTGCTTCATCAAGCGCCGCAGCCACTTCTGGGTGATGCGCTCGGTCAGTCCGTAGACCGGGACGATGCGGTTGGTGCTCAGGTTCTCGATGTCGACCGGCTCGATATCGGGGTTGTTCATGACCAGGCGGCCAAGATATTGGTCGATCTTGCCCGAGACGGAGACCGCTTCGCCAGGCTTGTGACGGTTCGCCATCCATGGCTGGTTGAAGAAGGACAGGCGCAGACCGCCGGTCCCATCGCTGATGATGGTCTCGACGATCGAGGCCTTGCCGCCGCGAATGGGCCGGGTGTGGACGGTCTGCACCGTGCCGATCACGGTGACATGCTCAGCGTAGGACAAGTTCTTGATCGGCTTGAGCTCGGAATAATCGTCGTAGCGGCGCGGATAGTTGTAGAGCATATCCCCGAGCGTGTGCATACCCAGCCGGGCAAGGGAGGCTGCGTTCCCCGGCCCCACACCCTGGAGGACGGTCAATTTCGCGTCAAGCGCGGCAGGAGTGGCGGATGTGATTGCGCCGGGCACGTTCTGGGCACGCGGCGGCGCCACACGATCACGCTGTGGGTGCTGCTGTGGCTCTCTTCGGGGGGGCTGCTCGGCTCGTCCTTCGTTCCGACGCGGAGGCTCGGCGGGTGGCGGGGGAGGAGGCGGCTTTTGACCCGTTTCGACGGATCTGCCGTTGCGCGGCTGGGGTCTCTGCGCGGCTTCAGGATAGGCTTCGCCGATGCGTTTCCACAAACCTCTCAACGCGTCGGCCCGGGACTGGGAGCTCAGCCCATCGTAGGAGCGGAGTCGCTGCACGACGGCTTGAATGACTTCCTCCTGAATTCCATCCGCTCGAGCATCCCCTTCCCA
>DASUOS010000510.1:0-10572 GCA_036276515.1 Anaerolineales bacterium
TCGAACTGGTTCTTATTTGTAAAGAACGATCCTGGCTCCCGGCTGTAACGCCGGCTAGGCATGCCCCAGGATGGGATGCGGTTTGTACGGCTCCTCCAGCTTCGTGATCTCTTCGCCGGAGAGCTGGATGTCGAGGGCGGCAATGGCCTGGTCGAGGTGATCCATCTTCGTCGCGCCGATGATCGGGCTGTGGACATAGGGCTTATGCAGGACCCAGGCCAGGGCGATCTGCGAGCCGGTCACGCCGCGTTCCTTTGCCACGTCCGCCACATGATCGGCCACGGCGAAGTCCTCGTCTCGGAAGTACAATCCTTTCGCAAATGGATCGCTTTTGGCGCGTGAGGTCTCCCCGCCGCCATCGCGTGTGCGGTTCCCGGCAAAAAAGCCGCGCGCCATCGGGCTCCATGGGATCAGGCCGATGCCCTGGTCGATGCACAGGGGGATCATCTCACGCTCCTCTTCGCGATAGGCCAGGTTGTAATGGTTCTGCATCGACACGAATTTTGTCCAGCCGTTTTTCTCGGCGGTGTGCAAGGCTTTGGCGAACTGCCAGGCATACATCGACGAGGCGCCGATGTAACGCGCCTTCCCAGCCCGGACCACATCGTTCAGGGCTTCGAGGGTCTCTTCGATGGGCGTTCCGGGATCCCAGCGGTGGGTCTGGTACAGGTCCACATAGTCCATCTGCAGCCGCTTAAGCGAATGATCGATGGAGTCCATGATGTGTTTGCGGGAGAGGCCCCGGTCGTTGACATCGTCGCTCATCTGTCCATGGACTTTCGTGGCAACGATGACGTTATCACGCTTCACTCCGAAATGGCGGAGCAGGTTGCCGGTGATTTTCTCGCTTTCACCCAGCGAATAGACATCCGCGGTGTCGAAAAAGTTGATCCCCGCCTCCAGCGCCCGCTGGACAAAGGGCTTGGCCTGTTCTTCATCCAGGACCCAATCGCGCCAGCTCTTCGCTCCATAGCTCATCATTCCCAGGCACAGGCGCGAGACCTTCATTCCGGTTTTACCGAGGTTAACGTATTGCATGGTTCCTCCTAACTCCTCTCTGCTCCCTTCGCCGGCCCCGGCGAAGGTCTTGCTGCCAGCCATTCGTTAATATCTGTAATTTCGATCACCGGCTTTCTCCCATAATCATAATAGCCCGCAGATGAATACGGGTAGTCTGCACGGTCTTTGGCCAGCTTCCACTCTTTTGCTATCGGATTTTGATGGATGTATTCCATCTTTTGCTGCAGGACACTCAATGAGTAAATATTCTTTGCCTGAATGTCCTGCCAGATGCTGTGTTCATGCCTTTGATCGCGTTTCCTTCGTTTGAAAAGGTCTAGTAAAACCCTTTGATTCTGCTCCCGAAGTCTATTAAGGATTTCATGAGCTGTATAAGAGCCGAACTGCTGGACAACTTCTCCAATCGTTGAACTTTCAGGCTTGAGTATAAGATGAAGGTGGGATGGCATGATAACGAATGCAAATAACAATATCCGTTTTTGCTCCTCTAACCATGACAATGATTGTAGCGGGATATTAATGTATTCAGGTGTAATGAACAAACGCTTCCACTCTATGATTGAAGCTGTAACGAAATATAGGTGCGCAGGATCGTGATAGGATGGAAAGGTCATTTCTTATCATTCCAGCTCCCTTCGCCGTCCTCGGCGAAGGGTTTATCTTATGATACCGCCGCCGGGGACGGCGGCGGGAGCAAGCGGCGGTTATAGTATCTTCAAATTCGCCAGACTTGCCGCAAGACGCTTGATCCCTACCGACTCGAACACCACATCCACGATTTCGTCGTCATCCTGGATGCGGCTGTTGAGAACGATCCCTTCGCCCCAGACCGCATGGCGGACATGGGTTCCAGCCCGGAACCTCGACTCTACCATGGAAGCCGTCTGCGGTCGCGAGGGAAGCGACCACTGCGTATCGGGCACGCGTCCACGGATCGAGCGTCCGGTGCGCGTTTTGCCGATCAGCAGGTCAGCCGGTACGTCGTCCAGGAAGCGCGAAGGATAGGTCTCCTCCGCTGCGCCGCGCCCGCCGCGCTGGATGGCGCGGATGAGATAGAGCTTGTCCTTGGCGCGGGTGATCCCGACATAGAAGAGCCGGCGTTCCTCCTCCATCGACTCAGGCTGGTCGAACGAGCGGCTATGGGGCAGGATGCCGTCATCCAGGCCCACGATAAATACGACGCTGAACTCCAGTCCCTTGGCGGCGTGCAGGGTGAGCAGGGTCGGGACGTTTCCTTCCCGGATCGTATCCTGATCGGAGACCAGGGCCACGTTCTCGAGGAACTCATCGAGCGAGCGGGTCGCGTATTCCTCAGCGAGGCGTCTCAACTCCTGCACGTTCTCCCAGCGGTCCGCGCCTTCCTCCGACTGGTCATCCACATACGCCTTGAAGCTGAGATCCTTGAGGATGCGGTCGAACAGCTCGGCGGTGTTCAGCGACAGGGCGGCCGTTCGCCAGCTGGCCAATAGTCCCCCGAAGTCCGCCAGCGAGATGGCGGCGCGTCCGGTGAATGATTTCCAGTATGTGGACTCGGCGCCGCGGGCCAGGTCCATCAGCACAAAGCCGGGCTGGATGTTATTCTGGCGGGCAACGTAATGCAGGGTGGTAAGGGTTTTGTCGCCGACGCCGCGCGGCGGGACGTTGATGACCCGGTCCAGGCTGGCCTCGTCGGCCGGGTTATGCACCAGGCGCAGGAAGGCAATCACATCCTTGACCTCTCGCCGTCCATAGAACCGCTGCGCACCCACCAGCCGGTAGGGAAGCCGCGCCTGCAGGAACGCCTCTTCGAGCAAACGCGACATGGCGTTGGTGCGATACATTACTGCGCACTCGCCGGGTTCAACCTGGCGTGACGCGACCAGCTGGGCGATGGCATCCACCACAAAGGCCGCCTCGGCATAATCGTCGGGCGCTTCATAGAAGAAGATCTTTTCCCCCGAACCGCGGTCGGAAAAAAGCCGCTTTTTCCGTCGGTTCTGGGCGCGATCGATCACCCCCATGGCGGCGTCCAGAATGGTCTGCCGTGAGCGGTAGTTCTGCTCGAGCAAAATGGTCTGGGCATCGGGAAAATCCTGGTCAAAGCGCTGGACGTTGCGCCAGTCGGCGCCGCGCCAGGCATAGATCGACTGGTCGGGATCGCCCACGCAAAAAATATTCCGATGAAACGATGCCAGATGCTTCACCAGCGCGTACTGTGCCAGGTTGGTATCCTGGAACTCATCGACGAGCACGTGGCGGAAGCGCTGGGCATATTTGTCGCGGACCGAGGGGATATCCTCCAGCAGACGGGCGGTGTAAAGGAGGATATCGTCGAAATCCACCGCATTGCTGGCGATCAGCCGCTTCTGATATTCTGTGTAGACACGCTTGACGATCTCGTCGCGATAGGTCTGTGTCGGATAATCGTCTGCGCCGATCAGCTCGTTCTTGGCCCGCGAGATCGAGCCAAGCACGCTGGCAGGACGATACAGCTTCTCGTTGATGTTCATTTCGCGGATCACGCTTTTGACGATCCGTTCCTGGTCATCGGTGTCGAAGATCACGAAATTGGACTGGATGGGCAGGTTGTCTGACTCCCGGCGCAGGATGCGGGCGCAGATCGAATGGAACGTGCCGAGCATGATGCCTTCGATGGCCTGGTCGGGCAGCAGCCGTTTGACGCGTTCGCCCATCTCCCTGGCTGCCTTGTTGGTGAAGGTGACGGCCAGGATCTGCCACGGGCGGATGCCCTGCATCGCGATCAGGTAGGCAATCCGCTGGGTGAGCACCCGGGTCTTTCCGGACCCGGGACCGGCGACGACGAGTACCGGCCCGTCATCGGCGGTAACCGCTTTTTTTTGTTGTGGGTTAAGTTTGTCGAGGAAATCCATGAGCATGAGGGAAAAGAAAGGCGGGTCCAGGTGACCCGCCTCCTATCGACTGGGGTAACTTAGAGCTGTGAGGTACAGTTCGGGCAGCGCGTCGCTTTGAGCGGGATGGCTGTGAAGCAATGCGGGCAATCCTTGGTGACCGGTGCGACGACGGGGGGCGGTCCCTTCAACCGGTTGATCACACGGACCAGCATATAGATGACAAAGGCAACGATGAGAAAGTTGACAACGGCCTGCAGGAAGGCGCCCCACCTGACCACGGCCTCCCCTACCTGAAACTCCAGGGCAGTGAAGTCCACGCCGCCGAGTATCAGACCGATCAGCGGCATCAGAATGTCGTTGACAAGTGAGGTAACGATCAGGCCAAATGCGCCTCCAATGATCACGGCAACCGCCAGATCGAGGACATTGCCGCGCATTACAAATTCCCTGAATTCTTTTAACATACTGACCTCCTCCTAGAGATTTATGTACAAAGTTATTCTACCGTTCTAAAAAGGCGCTGTCAACGAAGTGTTTTCCATGGAAAATGTCACATGATAAACATCACAAAAACCCCAAAAAGCCGCCATCCCCGGGAGTTGCTTTAAACAGTTCTCCAGAACTGTTTTTTTCGATTCGAACGCCCTACGATTGCCCTACGAATGTATTACTGTTGACGCACTTGTGGAATTAGGTATAATTCTCTCTGCTTGGCACTCTGGAACGGTATGTTCTACTACTCCATTTAGTAAAGGATTACATTGATGCCCGACTTCATTCTTGATGTGCAAGGGCTTGAAACGACATTTAAGACTCCAGACGGGGTTGTTCACGCAGTAAACGGTGTATCATTTGGACTGAGCGAGAGCGAGACGCTGGGTGTAGTGGGCGAGAGTGGATGTGGAAAAAGCGTTACGATGCTCTCTGTGTTGGGTTTGATCCCTTCTCCTCCAGGAAAAGTGACAGCGGGGAAAGCATTTTTTTCCGGGCAGGATCTCCTCAAAATGTCAAATGAAGAAATCCGCCATGTGCGCGGTGCGCAGATCGCCATGATCTTTCAGGACCCAATGACTTCATTGAATCCTGTTTTGACCATTGGCCGCCAGCTCGAAGAACCGCTTATGCTGCACATTGGCATGACCAAGAAGCAGGCCCGCGAGCGCGCGGCCGAGCTGCTGGCCATGGTCGGTATTCCCAATGCGAAGGACCGTCTGAACGATTATCCCCACCAGTACTCGGGAGGGATGCGCCAGCGTGTGATGATCGCCATGGCGCTGTCGTGCAGCCCGCAGATTTTGATCGCCGATGAGCCTACCACCGCCCTGGATGTGACCATCCAGGCCCAGATCACAGACCTCGTCAAGCGCCTGCGCGATGAGCTGGGCATGGCGATCATCTGGATCACCCATGACCTGGGCGTGGTCGCCGGCCTGGCACAGCGCGTGCTTGTGATGTATGGCGGTTACATTATCGAAGAGTCACAGGTCCGAGACCTGTATGCCAACCCCTCCCACCCCTACACCATCGGCCTGCTTGGCAGCCTGCCGCGTGTAGACGAAAGGGAGCGCGAAAAACTGTATTCGATCGAAGGGATGCCGCCCGTCCTCTATAACAAGCCAAATGCCTGCCCCTTCGCCCCGCGCTGCAAGTGGGCGCTCGAGCATTGCTGGCAGGAGAATCCTCCGCTCATGGCCGTTGGCCCGGACCATCGTGCGGCTTGCTGGGTGGATACCAAGACCGGGAGACATCGATAATGAGCGCCACCGAAACGAACAACAACGTCCTGCTCCATGTAGACGATTTGATGATGCATTTTCCCATCTACCGCGGCGTGATCCAGCGCCAGGTCGGCGCAGTCCGGGCGGTGGATGGCGTCAGTTTTGATATCAAACGGGGCGAAACGCTGGGTCTCGTAGGCGAATCCGGCTGCGGCAAATCCACAACGGGCCGGACCATTTTACAGCTCTATCGTCCCACCGCCGGTGCGGTGACGTTCGAAGGGGTCGACCTGGTCCATCTGAAGGGCGAGGATTTGCGCAAGATGCGGCGCAAGATGCAGATGATCTTTCAGGATCCCTATGCAAGCCTGAATCCGCGTATGACAGTCGCCGACATTGTCGGCGAGCCGCTGGTGGTGCATAACGTGGCAACCGGGAGGGAAATCGAAGAGCGCGTCAAGCACCTCCTCGACCTGGTGAACCTCAACCCATCCTTCGCCGGGCGCTATCCCCATGAGTTTTCGGGCGGACAGCGCCAGCGTATCGGCGTGGCCCGTGCTCTGGCCCTTCAGCCTTCCTTCATTATATGTGATGAGCCCATTTCGGCCCTGGACGTTTCGATCCAGGCCCAGGTGGTTAACCTTCTCGAGGAACTGCAGGAGCAGTTCAACCTGACCTATCTCTTTATCGCGCATGACCTCTCCATGGTCCGGCATATCAGCGATCGCGTGGCGGTCATGTACCTGGGTGTTCTTGTCGAGCTGGCAAGTCGTGACGATCTGTATACACAACCTCTTCACCCGTATACGCGGGCTCTGTTGTCGGCCGTGCCGATTCCGGATCCGATCGCGGATGCAAAGCGCGAGCGCGTGATCCTCAAGGGTGACGTGCCGTCGCCTGCCAATCCGCCGTCCGGCTGCCGGTTCCGCACACGCTGCCCGATCGCCGAAGGAGTCTGTGCCGAGTCGCGGCCGGATTTCCGTGAGATCAAACCGGGCCATTTCGTTGCCTGCTTTTTTGCGGAGAGGTTCCTGTAGTTTATTAAAAACAAGTTTTGAAAGGAGGTGGTTGTTCCAAGTTATAGCAGTGCTGATGTTCGATGTTGCAAGTATCTGATAAACCCTTCAATATCTGTGAGGAGAAGAAAAAAATGCGTAAATTGTCAATTTTACTAAGCCTCCTGGTAGCCGCCAGCATGATCCTGGCCGCCTGCGGTGGCGCTGCTCCTGCAACGGAAGCGCCCACTACCGGCGAAGAGCCGACCACGGCTCCGGAAGCTACCGAGGCCCCCACGACCGAAGAGACTGAAGAGCCCGCCACGGGCGGCCCGACGTCCAAGGACCCGAACACCTTTGTGTCCGTTACCTTCGGTGAGCCCGACAACCTCGACCCGGCTCTCGACTACGAGACCGCCGGTGGCGAGATTCTCCAGAACGTCTACGAGACCCTGGTCACCTACAAGGGCATTGAACTATCTGAGTTCGAGCCCCTTCTGGCCGAATCCTGGGAAATGTCTGAGGATGGCCGCACCTACAGCTTCCAGCTCCACCAGGGCATCAAGTTCCATGATGGCGCTGACCTGACCGCTTCGGACATCTCCTACTCGTTCGTGCGCGGTATGCTCCAGGGCGGCGGCAACTCGCCCCAGTTCCTGATCATCGAGCCGTTCTACGGCGTCGGCACCGCTGACATCTCCGAAATGGTCGAAGTCGCTCAGACCTTTGGTCTCGAAGCGCTGGCCGATGGCGTTTCCACAGAAGAACTCTCCGGCATTCCTGGCGCTCTGTATGACGATGTCGAGGCCATGAAGGCCGTCGACCCCGAGATCCTTGTGGGCGTCTGTGAAGACCTGTACTCCAAGTTCGAGACCGACGACGCCGCTGGCACCGTCAGCATGACGCTGGCCCTGCCGTGGGCTCCGTTCATCTCCACCATCGCCGGCTACTGGTCCTCCGCCATGGACCAGGACTGGGTCGCCGCTCAGGGCGGCTGGGATGGCTCCTGCGAAACCTGGCAGGATTTCTATGCCATTTCCGCCGAAAACAACCCGATCTACGATACTGCCAATGGCACAGGCCCGTTCATCCTCGATCACTGGACCCCCGGTGAAGAGGTTGTCATGGTCCGCAACGACAACTACTGGCGCGAACCCGCCAAGCTCGAGCGCGTCGTGATCCAGCAGGTCGACGAGTGGAGCACCCGCTTCGCCATGATGCAGGCCGGCGATGCCGACTGGGTTGTGGTGAACCCCGAGAACCGCTCCCAGATGGACGAGCTGGTCGGCGAAGTTTGTAACTGGGATACTGCAGCCGGTGATTATGTCTGTGAAGTCACCGATGAAAGCAAGCCTCTGCGTGTATACCTCGGCCGCTCAACTAACACCCGCACCGACATCTTCTTCAACTTCAACGTTTCCAACCCCGACGGCAGCAACACCTACCTCGGCTCCGGCCAGTTGGATGGCAATGGCATCCCCGCCGATTTCTTTGGTGATGTCCACGTCCGCAAGGCCTTCAACTACTGCTTCGATTGGGATCTCTACATTTCCGACATCTTCAACGGCGAAGCGATCCAGTCCAAGGGCTTGATCATCGAAGACATGCCCGGTTGGAATGAAGATAACCCAACCTACACCTACGATATGGCCAAGTGCGAAGAAGAATTCAAGCTGGCCGACCTCGACAAGGATGGTGTCCCCGCTGGTGAGGATCCCGAAGGCGATATCTGGACAACCGGTTTCCGCCTCTCCGGCACCTACAACCAGGGCAACACCACCCGCCAGACCCTCGTCGAGATGCTCTCCGCCAACATCAACACGGTCAACGAGCTGTTCATCATGGAATCCGTGGGTCTTCCGTGGCCTGCCTTCCTGCGCTCGGTCAATGCCCGCCTGGCCCCGATCTTCTTCGTCGGCTGGCACGAGGACATTCACGACCCGCACAACTGGTACGTTCCGTACCTGGTGACCTTCTACGCCCGCCGCCAGAGCATCCCCACCGAGATCCAGAGCCAGTTCATTCCTCTGATCAACGCCGGTGTGCTCGAGAGCGATCCGGAAGCCCGCAATGAGATCTACCGCGAGCTGAACCAGCTGGTCTATGACAACGCACCCGGCATCATCGGTGTACTGGGTACAACCCATACATTCATGCCTCGCTATGTCAAGGGTCTCAGATACAACCAGAACTATAGCCAGTGGTACTATTACGATATTTACGAAGAGTAAGAAGTTTCGGTAGGTAGCCTTTATGTGGGGAGTGACGCTGGTCGTCACTCCCCACGACTTATCAAACCATGATTTTGTTCTGCGGAATGCGACGAACCTTCGTTTCGCCGTTTTCCGAATGACAGAATCAAAATAAGGAGTAGACCAGATGGTCACTTATATTATTCGACGTTTACTGCTTGTGCCGGTGCTTCTCTTCGGTGTGACGATCCTGATCTTCGGCATGCTGCAGTTCCTGACACCGGTCGAGCGCTCCGCCCTGTATGTGCGCGATATTCCCAAGAACGAGCGACAGATCAACGGCATCATCCTCAAGTACGGCCTGGATAAGCCTCTTTACATACAATACTGGCGCTGGCTGGTGGGAACACCGGATCAGTTGACCGGTGAACGGAATGGTGGCATTTTGTTCGGCGATTTTGGCTGGTCGCGCACAGGCTCGCAGCCGGTGGCAAATTTGATCAAAACCCGCTTTCCAAACACCCTGGACCTGACCCTCTGGGCAGTCGGACCGGTCATCCTGGTGGGCATCTGGCTGGGCGTGCAGGCCGCGGTCCATCACAACGGCTTCATCGATCAGGCCGGACGCATGTTCAGCATCGTTGGGACATCCTTCCCCACCTTCGTATTCGGTTTGCTGGTGCTGATGATCTTCTATGCCAACCTGCAGTGGTTCCCGCCAGGCCGGCTCACCACGGAAATGCAGGCGGTGGTGAGTGCATCCTCCTGGAAATCGTATACAACCTTACTCACGATTGACAGTCTTCTCAATGGGCGCTTCGATGTGTTCATCGATGCCTTGAGACACATGATCCTGCCCATTCTGACTCTGTCTTACATCAACTGGGCGACGTTCCTGCGGGTGACCCGCTCTTCCATGCTGGAGACCCTGCGCCAGGAATATGTCACAACGGCGCGCGCCAAGGGTTTGCCTGAACGTGATGTAATCTACAAGCATGCCCGTCCAAATGCGATGATCTCGGTCGTGACGCTGGCCGGTTTTACAGTGGTCGGCCTGATGGGTGGCGTGGTCATTACCGAAACCGTCTTTGACTACCCGGGTATCGGTAAGGCCGCGGCGCAGGCTGCCGGGCAGCTGGATGTGGTCACGGTGCTGGGTTTTGCCCTGTTCAACGGCTTCATCCTGATCATAGCCAACGTAGTCGTGGACATTTTGTACGCGGTGGTCGATCCACGCGTCCGTTTGTCGTAAGGAGCTCGAAATGACCACTCATACACCAACCGGTGATAATACCTTATTGGGCGAAACAGTCGCCACCCGCAAGATCGGGCGCGTCGAGCGCTTCCTGGGACCCGAGAACTACCGGGTCATGATGGGAATGTTCAAGACGCCAGCTTCGATCCTGGGCTTCTCGCTGATCGTGTTTTTCATTATCGTAGCCCTGGCTGCGCCGGTGATTGCACCTCCTATAAATCCGAACGATCCCTACAAGATCCCCCGTGACGGGTTCAAAGCAGAGCCGCTGCCGATGATGTCTCCCTGGAATCGCAACCAGCCTCCGCTGCCCTTCTGGTGGGAACCCGTTATGAAGACCGATCAATGGGTCCATATTTTTGGAACTGCCCAGGGCCAGTATGACGTGTTCTACGGGGTGATCTGGGGTACGCGGACTGCCTTCAAGACCGGCATGATCGTGGTAATCTCCACCTTCCTGATCGGGGTGGTGGTTGGCTCCGTGTCGGCCTATTATGGCGGCGCGGTGGATAACATCATCATGCGCATCGTCGATGTATT
>DASUOS010000511.1:0-7825 GCA_036276515.1 Anaerolineales bacterium
CGTTCCTGCAGAAGGTTTCTCCAGCCAAACCCTAGGAACAGGATCACGACCGCTGCGACGAAGATGATCGCTGCCAGACCAAGCAGGATCGAAGCCGGCTGGATTCCCTGCTCCGGTAGCGCCAGCGGGTTGGGACCGCCGGTCGGGTTGGCGGGCGCAGCCGTCTCGCCGCTGGTGATGGTCTCCGGATGCCCGGTCGCATATCCGATGCCTACGCCCAGGGTGGCCAGCACGGCTGTCACGGCAAGGGCAATAATGAATGCCCGGTACAGGCCGGGATTATCCTGCCAGGGACGGCGGGTGACCCGGGCAATAAAATAAAATCCTAAAAAGAGCATCGCCTGGGCGGCATAGATAAATGCAGTCTCCTTGGTTGTGAAGTGGAGCAGGGAACCGGCAGTGACAAAGTATAAGTAGCGGCTCTGGCCTTTTTCCAGGTATCGCAAAATGCCATACAGCAGAAGCAGGCCGGCAACACCTGTAAATGACTCATTGCGAACATAGCGCCCGTAATAGAGCATGTACGGTGATACAACCAGCAGCAGTCCGGCAACGATCGCTCCCCACCTGCCCAGATAATCCCTCCAGGACCAGACCATCCATACCGTGGCAATGCTGAACAGCACGGCCGGAATACGTGCCGTCAGGTCTGACACGCCAAAAATAAAATAGGTCAGCGCGAGCATGTGGAACTGCAGCGGGCCATGCATCATCGGCGTGTGCTGGTAGCCCTGTCCGCGGTAGAGCAGCCAGGAGAAATAGGTGTGCAGGCTTTCATCGTGACTCATGACCCGCGATTCCAGATCGTAGAAGCGGGTGATGACTGCCAGTAAAACGATCCCCGCGAAAATGGCGATCTCGTTCGTGATCGATGGAAGTGCCGGATGGACGGGCCGCTCGAGCCAGGTTGATCTATATTCGTTGTTCATAACACCTTGTATCAATTCAAAGATTGGCGAATTATCCTTTAATCCCGGCATTCTGACAAGCTTGCGTGTAATCTTTTATTAATATCCTACGGGAAATCCTATCCGCCTGGAGTGGAGATCGTCGGGCTGTTAATTGGTGTATGGAGCGTTCCGGTTGCATGGAAGGTGCCGGTTGGCTGGACAGTGCAGCTCTCGATCAGGAGTTTCGTGCCCACTTGAAACGCGTCGTCGACCAATCCGTTGGCAGCCATGATTTCCTCTCTGGAGACTGAAAATTGATCGGCAATACCTTCGATCGTATCGTCTTGCTGGACCACATACCGGATCTGTCCACAATTTTGGAGCAGCGCCTCTGTGCTTGTGGATTGAATGGAAGGTGTAGGAATGGGTGGTGCACTGACCGGCAGGGTTCCCGGCCCTCCTTCAACGGGCCCTGTGACCTGGCGGACGCTGAACAGGAGAGCGATCGCCATGACTCCCACAGCCGCTATGCGTGTAGCGAAAATGATGCTGTCTGTTATCCTGGAATTTCTTTTTGGAAGGAGGACAGCAATGGGGAGGGGGTGCTGCGGCTGGCCCCATTTTTTTTCCATCGTGGAGGAGAGCATGGAGGCCATATTGGCCATGCCGTTTGCATAGTCCCGGCATTCCACGCAGTCCTTCAGATGAAGGCGAAGGATGCTCTTCTGATCCATTTTCAAGGCCTGATCTGCATCGAAATGGATCAGTCTGCGGGCTTCTTCATGGGTAATCTGCATCGATCCTATTCTCCGTTCAAGTGATCAAGTGCTTTCCGCAGTGTTTCCCGGGCGCTGTGCAGTCTAGAGTGGATCGTTCCTTCGGGGATGGAAAGGATCCCGGCTATTTCCGAGACCTGCATGTCATGGAAGTAGCGCAGGACCATGACAATGCGATACTTATCGTCCAGCTCGCTGAGCGCTTTCCAGAGAACCGTTTCCTTCTCGTTCAGGACCACTGTTTCTTCCGGAGAGGCCTGTTTTTGGATCTCCAGGCGGAAGATGGCCGCCAGTGAAGTTTGCAGCCGCTCGCGGGCTCTTCGTTTCCGCAGATGGCTGCGGCTGTGATTGACGGCAATGGTATACAGCCAGGCTTTGAAGGACTGCTGTTCCCGGTAGGTGCGCAACGAACGTAAGGCGGACAAAAATGTTTCCTGGGTGATCTCACCGGCTTCGGCTTCGTCGTCAACAATGGAAAAGGCCAGCTTGAACACACCTGCCTCATGGCGGCGGACCAGGCATTCGATAGCGTCTTCATCGCCCGCAAGGCACCGGGAGACGAGCCATGAGGGATCGGCTTCATGCATACGTTCCAACATATTAACGCCTGAGGCAGGGAAAACCTTCACTCTTGCTCAAAATCCCTTCTGAAAGTAAACTGCGCGTAGCCAGTTACATACTTATTGTTTTTTACTTCAATTATCCTTTAACAAAGGGGCTCCGGCCAACTGGCCGCATCCAGCCTGGATATCGATGCCGCGGCGCATACGGATCGTGCAGGGGATGCCGGCCTGCTCCAGGGTTTGCTTGAACAGAGCTGCCCTCGAGCGGTCTGTGGCCTGGCCTTCATATCCTGCGGTAGGGTTGAGGGGAATGGCATTCACATGACAAAGAAGACCCTTGAGCCGCGAGGCGAGCCTTTTTGCGACCTCGGGTGTGTCATTGACCCCGTAGATCAGCGCCCACTCGAATGTGACACGGCGGCCAGTCTTTTCCACATAATAGCGGCAGGCTTCGATGACATCTTCGATCTTGTAGCGTTTGTTGACAGGCATGATGGCAAGGCGCTCATCATCGTCTGCGGCGTGGAGCGAGATGGCCAGGTTGACCTGGCGCTTTTCGTCTGCGAAACGCCGGATCTGCGGGACCAGGCCAACGGTCGAGACGGTGAAGCGCCGCGCTCCGAAATTGAACCCGTCCGGGTCGTTGAGGCGGTCGATCGCCTCCATCGTATTATCGTAATTATGAAATGGCTCGCCCATGCCCATCAGGACGATATTCGTGACCGATTCGTTCACATCCTTCAGCATGCGGGCATAGTACAGAACCTGGGCGACGATCTCACCGCTCGTCAGGTGTCGTTTGAAGCCCATCTGGCCGGTGGCGCAAAAGACACATCCCATGGCACACCCGGCCTGGGTGGAAATACAGAGAGTCCGCCGGTTTTTGGCCCCACGTCCGGTAGGGGAGGCCGTAATCTGCGGGTTATCCGCCGGGTCTCCGTAGCGCATGAGCACGGCTTCGATCAGGTTCTTATCAGGCAGCTCAAAGAGCGTTTTTCGAGTAAAGCCATCCGCCGAATCGAGATGGGTTTTTACCTTGAATGGAGCGAAGGTAAGCTCCCTGGCCATCCGTTCGCGCAGGGATGCAGGCAGATTGGTAAACTGCTCGGGCGAGTGATAGAGATGCTGATAGAGTCCCTGCCAGATCTGGCTGGCGCGATAGGCGGGCTCATTCCATTCCTTTAGCAGGCCGGTAAGTTCTTGTATATCGATATCGTAAATTAACATAAGAAGTAGGTTACGCTTGTAGCAAGATCACTGGTTCAGCCAATTAATTCTGCCAGATCCCGTGCAATAAAATCGATCTTCGGCCGCCAGAGATCTGCCTCCTCCAGCGTAGACACTCCTGAAAGCACCAGCGCTGTGGGACAGCCCACTGCCTGACCGGCGGCGATATCGGTCTCAAGCCGGTCGCCCACGACGAGGGTTTCCTGAGGAGTTGTTCCCAGTTTCTCGAGAGAAAGTTCCATCAAAAAGGGATAGGGCTTTCCCGCAACAATAGGCTGGACGTCCGAAGCTGTGACAATGATCGAATACCACGCTCCTGCGCCGGGAATTTCCCCGCGCGGGGTAGGGAAAGTCTTATCCGGATTGGTGGCATAGAAGGGAACGCCTCTGCGGACGAGCAGGGTTGCTTCCGCGAGCTTCTGGAAATTGATACTGCGGTCGATCCCCATGACGACCGCTTCCGCCATGGGGGCATCTTCTACGGGCAGAATCTCGAACCCTTTCTCTTCGAGCGCCGTCCGCAGCCCGTCCTCACCGATCATGAAAATCCTGGTTCCAGATGGGAATTTTCGGGCGACAGCGTGGGCTGCTGCCTGGGATGATGTAACGATCTGCCAGGGCTCCACATCCACTCCGAACTCTTTCAAGCGGGCCGTATACTGGTCAGAGGTTCTTGAGCTGTTATTGGTGGCAAAGACAAACTTGAGCCCGCGCGAGCGAATGCGGTTGAAGGTCCGGGCCAGGTCGCCGATGGGTGCATCGGCTTTCCAAATGACACCGTCCATATCGATGATGAGTGCTTTTATGTTGTCTGGGATCATGATCCAAACTTTTTGAGAAGGAATTTCAGCACCGGGCGGTCGATCCACTCAGCGTTCACACCCACCCGTTCTTCAAAATTTTCGTTCCCAATGAATTCGCTGAAGGCACGAGGGAAATCCTTATTCTTATTCAAGTAACCTTCCTGTTCCAGTATTCGATTGATCTGCTCCAACACTTTGCCTCTTATTTTCACCCGGTCTGCCTCGGGGCTCTTCCCAAAATAAAGCGCGTGCATTTCCAGCAGCTCTCCCAGCCGCCGGACGGGATCCTGGTGATCGTCCACACGGTAATCCAGCCAGCGGTCGAGGTAACCGCCGTACCCGCCATTGGGCCTGGCTACGTAAATCGCTGAAGACTGGCGGCCGCGTTTGTCGCCGCCAGCCCGGTCACCGGCCAGCAGGCCCTTATAAAGGCGCTGGGGCAGACTGCCTTTTGTCTTGAGAAATGCCTTTTCCATGGCGGGCACCACCTTATGATCGGAAAGGATGTTCCCCTGGATGGCGTAGCCGTCCCCGGAAATCCCGCCTGCCCAGGTATAGCAGCCACTTCCGGTGTGTGTGGCAGCACCACCTTTAGCATCCACCAGGCCGACCTGCCGGTGTTCCCTGTCCGGGTCATTTTGCAGCAGCCTTTCCAGCGTTTCCCGGGCCGACAATCCGTTTTGCATCCAATCCAGCCCGTGCGGCCCGAAGGATGTGTTTGCGAGCGCCTGGGTTGCCACGGCCCCGGCACCGGCCCGGGCAAATGGGACCACAGCCCCCACAGCCGGAAATTTGGAGGCAACGGCAACACCCCAGGTTCGTTCCTCGAGATCGCAGGCAACAATCGAAAAGGTCATTGGAATTTCCTTGTGCGAGAAGGGATTATACCTTGTAGCGATTCTCAGACTGAAAAGGAAAACAAAAAGCCTGCCGATGACTCAGCAGGCTTCCATGTTCAAATCTACAGACCTACTTCACCTTTTCAGGCATTTCCAGGACGTGGTCGACGAGGCCGTAATCCACCGCCTGCTTGGCTTCGAGATAGTAATCGCGGTCGCTGTCGCGCTCGATCACTTCCAGGGGCTGGCCGGTGTGCTTGGCCATGATGCCGAGCAGCAGGGCCTTCAGGCGCAGGATCTGCTTGGCCTGGATCTCGATGTCGGTGGCCTGTCCCTGTGCGCCGCCCAGGGGCTGGTGCATGTGGATGGTGGCATTCGGCAGGGCGTAGCGGCGGCCCTTGGTTCCGGCAGTCAGCAGCACGGTGCCGAAAGAGGCTGTGACGCCTACAGCCACAGTACTGATCGGGTTCGTGATCATCTGCATCGTGTCGTAGATCGCCAGGCCGGCATAGATCACGCCACCGGGCGAATTGATGTACAGGTTGATCTCCTTCTCGGGGTCTTCCTTGTTCAGGAAGAGCAGCTGCGCCACGATCAGGTTTGCCACCTGGTCGTCGATCGGGGTACCCAGGAAAATGATGCGTTCCTTGAGAAGCAACGAGTAAATATCATAGGCACGCTCGCCGCGGCCGGAAGATTCAATAACCATGGGGATAACATTTTTGAAATCGGGGACCATCTTAGCTCCTTTGTCCGTTGGACTGCTTCGCTTGTATTTCGCCAATCATACCGTTCTCACGTTGGAATTTTGTTAAAACTATATCAGGATTTTAACCGCCCTTGCGAAGACTGAGATCCTTCGGCTGCGCCTCAGGACCAGCCTTCGCAAGGGTTTCATTCAGGCTTCTTATTCGGTTTTGGATTCCGCTTCATTGGTCGGGTCGACCAGACGCTGGGACTCCGGCGCCTCTTCACCTGGGGTAACTTCCTGGCGGGGAGAGGCTTCTTCGGGAGAGGACTGCACTTCAGGAGCTTCCTCCTGAGCCTCTTCAGGGGTGCGCTCCTCTGGCGGGGCGTATTCACCCGTGGCAATCGACTTGAGCACCTCAAGAGCTTTGCGGGTCAGGACACGGTTGGCCGATTCCATGGCGACTGCCTGGGCGACGCGCTGCTGTCCCTTGCGCCCGCCGCGGATCTTGCTCAGGTCCATGCCCTGCATCGCCAGGGTAGACAGGGTCTGGTTGAACTCAGCATCCAGGGCTTCGTCGTCCACTTCGATCTTCTCACTGCGGACGACCTCGTCCAGGATCATCGAGCGCTCGAAGCGTTTCCTGGCAACCGGCATGGCCTCTTCTTCGATGAACTGCTCGCGGGTGGTGCTGCGCAGCTTGAAATACGTATCCAGGTCCATATTCTGCTGGGATAGACGCTGGCTGAGATCTTCCAGGACGTGCTCGGCCTCGTGCTCGAGGGAATGCTGATGATATTTGAGGGTTGCGCCTTCCTTGATCTTTTCGATCAGGTCGACGAAATAGGTGTCATCGTAATCGGATTTGGAACGGGTTTCGACATCCTTCTTGACGGCCTCGCGCAGCTCGTCCAGCGTTTCGCCGGCGCCGACGGTCCTGGCAAATTCGTCATTCAGCTCAGGCAGAGTCACAGCCCGGACCGTCTTGACCGTGACTTCCAGCTCGGTCTCCTTGTCGCGCAGCTCCTCCACTTCCCAATCGGATGGGAAGGTGTGCTTGATGGTCTTGGTATCGCCGGGTTTCATGCCGACAAGTTCTTTTGCAAAACCATTGTAGGGCCATTCGGTATCGCGCTCTTCGCTGCGGATGAAGGCGGCAAAACCGGTGCGGTTGAGCTCCGCGGTCTCCGATTTGACGTCCACGAGCACGTAATCGCTTTCCTGGGCTTCGCGCTCCACGTTTTCGGTTGTGGCGTACATCTGGCGCAGATCCTCGAGCGCCTTCTCCACATCCTCTTCACTGGGAATGGACCACTCGTACGGCATGCGCAGGGAGTGGATATCTCCGAGATCCACTTCGGGAGCAAGGGGAACGCGGAAGGTGAAGCGAGGCGGCTCGAGCGAGTCGATCGATTCGAGGGAGCCGGCAGCGCCAGGATTGACATCTGCCTCTTTGAGGATGTTGGAATACTCGGCATCGATCAGGAAGTCCACTGCCTGCTCGATGATGGCCTGTTCGCCATAATTGCGGACCACCATTTCATACGGCGCCTTGCCCGGGCGGAAACCGGCGATCTTGCCGCGCTCCGAGATCTTGCGGGCGGCACGGCGTTTGTAGGTGTCCATCAATTGCGGGTCGATCTCAACCACAAGCTTTGCTTCGTGGTTTTCTTCAATGGTTTTATCGATTTTCAATTTTTCCTCTTGATTTTCGTCAATCAGAGCGGCTTTAGCCGTGCTCGTCCTGACGGAGTAATGGGGACGGAGGGAATCGAACCCTCACGCCTCTCGGCACATGATCCTAAGTCATGCTCGTCTGCCAGTTCCGACACGTCCCCGGCTGACAATGGTTGCCAGAAAACTTCAATAGAGCGGCGAAATTATACCGTATGGTGGATAAGTTTAGCAGATTTTCCCGGTTTTCATTGGTATAATCCCGCACCTGACCCCATCTGTTGGAGAATTGCCTTGAGCCGTGTGATTAACCCCGAATCCGCAGGAAAAGACCGCACCCGTTTGACAAAAGCCATCGTGCTGGC
>DASUOS010000512.1:0-10629 GCA_036276515.1 Anaerolineales bacterium
ATTCGAATTGAGCTTCATGATCAACCTGCCCATCGAGAGTGAGTAACGCAAATCTTTAGGCCTTTAAACAGGAACTTTCAGAATGTCCCTACTTCTAACCCTTCTTACAACGAATGTCATTGTGCATGGCATCGTAGTGGCCCGCTTCGGGGTACGGAACAATAACCAGCCGTTCCTCATATTCGCGATTGTGTATGCCGCTCTGGCGATCGCGGTCTACCTCTCCGTGCCGTATGCGCTCTGGACGGTGTTGCTCTTGGCGGTCATTGGCATCCTCGGCTTGAGCATCACGTTCAACAAGCCCGTCCGCGACAAAACTTTGGACAAGATCATCTGGCTACTTGATGCCACCGTCATTCTGTATACTGCATACCTGTTGTTTGCAGCATAGCGGGACTGCGCTTCGCGCGTGACGCACGCTGCGCGTCAAGCATTTCCCTGGCTTCGAGCAAAATCATCTCGTGGCTAGTGCAGGCTTGTACCACGAAATGAGATAACGCAAACCATTTGTATCAAACAAACAAGGAGCCTTAATCATGTCTACTATCGCCAGTTCATCCCCCGTTACCCGTAATTCACTTCTTCGTTCCATTACACTTGGCGGTATTATCATCGGTTTGCTCCATTTGATAGTCCAGGTTGGGATCGTTTTTGGTCTCCTCTTAAAGAGTCCATATAGTAGTTCATTGCAATTTGTAGCCAGCGGGGCAATGGGTAACGCCGCTTTCGCAGGCGGACCCGCTACTGCCCTGCTTGGGCTGGCCCTTGACTTCCTCATGACCACTGTTATGGCTGGCATTTTTATCCTGAGCGCCCATCGAATTCCTCTCCTGCGCCGGCATGTCATCCCCGGCTCGCTCCTGTATGGTTTTGGCGTTTTTATTGTCATGAACTTTATCGTTCTGCCACTCAGCGCCGCGCCTCCGCTGCCGGCTCCACCCATGTGGCTGTTCATCGAGATCATTCTGGAACACATCCTGCTTATCGGGCTGCCGTTGGGATTGCTCGTCCGGTGGAATTCCAACACCCATTAATCGGTTTTTGTCATGAGAAATATCCTGACTACACTCTCTGGAAGGAAAGCAGTGAAATCCGCCATCAAGGCGAATTGGGAGGCATATCATTACTGCCTGGCACAGTCACCGAACGTGGAACTGTCCATTGGCCGCTACCTGACCTGGCTGATGACGAATCTGCCGGATCATTTCATGAACCTGGTGGTGTGCCACCAATTGCCACCCGAAGGTGTTGACGACCTGGTTGAAGGTACACTGGCTCGATTCAGGTCGATGAACATCAGGAAACTCTCCTGGCTGACTCATGAAGACGTACCCTCCGCTGAGATCAATAAAGTTCTGCCTGCTCATGGGTTGACATTCAGAGATGAATTCGCCACTGAGATGGCAGTCGATCTCTCGCTGTTACCGGATGGTTTGCCGACTCATGCGGGCTTGAGAATCGTACCTGTGGACGGAAAACATGGTTTGAAACAGTGGATCCATGCTGCAAGTATTGGTTTCGGAATCGATGAGCGTTTTGAGAAGGTTTGGTTTGATTTTTTCGCAGATGCAATTTTTGACACGCGGTTTCAAACCTACCTGGCCCTGTTGGATGGAAAGCCAGTTGCCACATCGCAATTATTCCTCTCTGAAGGTGTAGCAGGAATCTATAATGTTTCATGCATTCCAGATGCTCGCGGTCGGGGGATTGGCTCAGCCATCACATTGGCTCCGCTGCTCGAGGCGCGCCAGCTGGGATATCGAATTGGCATTCTTCAGGCATCCAAAGTGGGCTACAACGCATACCGCCGCCTGGGATTTCAAGATTATGGCAAATTGAGCGTTTATCTTTGGGAAAATGATCGTGACTTGCTGCGAGGCTGAAATAACAAAACCGCTCAAATCCAATTTATCTTAGGAGTGACCCATGACAACAGAAAATGAAGTGGCAATCAAAGTGATCGTCGAGCTCCAGGCCAAACCAGGCAGGCGGGCTGAGCTCCAGAGCCTGCTCGAAAGCGTTGTGGCGAAATATGGACCGGGCCGACCTGGTTTTCTGGGCAGCACGCACTACGAGGTACTTGACAACCCTAACATAGTTGTCGAGATTGCCGATTGGGCATCGGCTGATGTGCGGGCGGCGGCCATGCAGGAGGCTATGACTGCCGGCGCCTACGCACCTCTGGAGGAGCTGTTGGCCGCGCCGTTCAGGGCTACGGTCATCAGGCAACTGCCTTGATCCATTCCCTAAAGATTTCACTTCGTTACTTATAAAGGAGAATACACATGTCACTACATTCTGTCTACGTCCGCATGTCCCTATTGGCGATCTTTTTCACTTCGCTTCACTACACGGATGATGTTATCCGCAAAGTGAGAGGAATGGACCAGGGAGGATGGCAAGTCCTCCTTGCGGTGCTCATGCTGGTCGTCTGGTTGTATGCCATCCTTGTGCTGAATGAACGAAAGTCAGGCTACATCATCAGCCTGATCCTTTCATTGCTTAATTCGCTTATTCCTCTCGGACACCTGACAGGGATTGCGGGAGAGGCAACCCCCGGCGAAATCCTCACTTCCAGTGGACCCTTCTTCGTTTGGGTGGTCATCGCGCTCGCGTTAACTCTATTCCCCTCGCGGATTCTCTCAGCGTATTTACTGTTCAGATCGTCCATGGAGAAGTCTGCACACCGGGTCAGTGAACGGCAAGGATCAACCTCCGCCGCGCCATAAAGGGCTGCGGTCATCGACATTTCCAAGCCAGACTGTTTCGAATCATTTAGAGGTAAGGAGTTTAAAGTGTCTACTTCAAATATACAAACACCAACCGCCGGTCAACCCATCCCCACCCCGCCCGATTTCCCAATCGTTTGGGATGACCCGCGTGATGCCAAACTCACCTGGATGTTTAATGACAAATACGGAAAACCTATACCGCTATTGGTCAATGCCGTTATGTCAGCCTTTATTCTAGGCAGTATTGCCGCCTTCGAGCAGGCGGGCATCCCCCTTGGTGTACGTATCACGCGTATCAACACCTATTCATACCTTGCCATAGGACCCAAAGCCGCGCCGCCGGATGTGGTGATGAAAGGCATGGGCATGCTCAACCGCGCCGCGCCGGGCGTGTTCAAGATGATGATGGGTAAGATGGCAGGCGGGATGTCGAAAAAAGTTGAAGCCAACTTCAACCCCATCCTCGAAAGATTCGAGTCCTATTGGCTTGACGAAATCCTGCCGGAGATCAAACAACACCTCGCTTACTTCGAAAGCAGCGACTTACGCGGTATGAGCCTCGAGCAGTTGCGCGCCCATTTGGCGGAGGCGTTCAAGCGCATGGAGCGCATGGGCGTCTTGCACGGGGTTATCGCGCCGGCGCTCTTTGCTGTGGACCAGTTCGAGCAGTTGTACTGCGAATTATTCGAAGGCGCCAGCACGCTGGATGCTTTGCGACTTATGCAAGGATTGGACGACAAGATATTGGAAGGCGACCGCACCCTTTGGCGTTTGAGCCGCGCTGCTTTGGCTGCGCCCGAGGTGCGCGCGATTCTTTCCGGGCAGGCGGCGGTTGATGTGATCCCCGCCCTCGAAAAATCCGCCGCGAGCCAGCCATTCCTGACCGACCTGCGCGCCTGGCTCGCTCAGTATGGTCAGCGTCTCAATGATGCCTTTGCACTGGACGATCCCAGTTGGATCGAGGACCCGACTCATGCCATCGAGTATTTGCAGGCAGACCTGGCGCTGCCCGAACCCCGACCTGAAATGGAATCCGCCGCGTTGGTCGCCGGACGCGAGAAGGCAGTGGCGGAGGCGCGCGCCAAACTCAGCGGTTATCCACAGCCCATCGTCGCTCGTTTTGAAATGTTGTTGAAAGCGGCACAGATCGGCACCGTTATTCTCAAAGACCACAACTTCTGGATCGACCAGCGCTTCTTCTATCAAATCCGACGGATCATCATGGAATTCGGAGGGCGCCTGGCTCAGAACGGGACGCTGGAAGCGGCGAGTGATGTGTTCTGCCTCACGCTGGATGAAGTTCAAAACGGTCGCGATGTTGCCATGAAGGAACGGGTACAGGAGCGCAAAGCGGAGATGGAGCGCTTCCGCAATGTGACCCCGCCGCCGAAGATAGGCACGATGCCGGCTTTTGAGATGACCGAGGGCGGAACCCTGATGCGTGTCATGTCCAAGGGCGAACTGGGCGCACCCAACACGAGTCCGCGCGAGGCGAATAAGGTCAAGGGGATAGCTGGTTCAGCGGGCGTGGTGCGCGGCACCGCCAGAGTGATTCACTCGCTGGCAGAGGCGGGCAAACTTCAGCCGGGGGATGTGCTGGTAGCCCACTTTACGCTCCCGCCATGGACGCCGCTGTTCGCTACAGCCTCAGCCGTTGTCACCGATATCGGCGGGGTGTTGTGCCACAGCGCCGTTGTCGCCCGCGAATATCGAATCCCCGCCGTGGTCGGCACAGACTATGCGACGAGCACCTTCCACGATGGGCAACTGATCGAAGTGGATGGTAATGCCGGTACGGTGCGGGTGGTCCTTGAGGAACATGTTCATGAACCTGCTCTGGCTGGGTGATCCAAAATCCTTTGAGGCTGGACTGGTGGGTGGCAAGGCGGCGAACCTCAGCCGCCTTGCCCGCCTTTATCACCGCGTACCGGATGGTTTCTCCCTGCCCGTCACGGTGATGGATGAGGCGCACCCACTCGACTTGCGGGATGAGATCATGTGCGCCATCTCGGACCTGATGGCCTGCCACCGCCTACCGGAGTTTATCGCGGCTGTACGCTCCTCCGCTGTAGACGAGGACGGTATCACTGCCTCGTTCGCGGGTCAGCATGAAACCTATCTCAACATCGTCGGCGCGGAGGCCATTATCCAGGCCGTGACCCGTTGCTGGGAATCGGCGCGGTCTGAACACGCCTTGGAATATCGCCGCCAGCAGGGACTGTCAGTGGAACGTCCACAAATCGCGGTACTCGTCCAGCAATTGGTTGCAGCGGATGTTGCCGCAGTCGTGTTCAGCGCCAATCCCATCACAGGTAATCGTGACGAAGTAATGATCAACGCCAGTTGGGGCCTGGGTGAGAGCATTGTCGGCGGGACGGTCACGCCCGATACGTTTATTGTGCGCAAGTCAGATGCAGCCGTCGTACAGCGTATCATTGCAGATAAACAATGCATGACTGTCTCTGTGCCAGGTGGAACACACGAAGTGGAGATACCTCGCTTCCTTCGCAACACATCCTCGCTGAACGATGAACAAGTGATCGAACTGGCAAAGCTTGCTCTGACCTTGGAAACCACGATGGAACATCCAGTGGATGTCGAGTGTGCCTATGCAGGGGGCGAGTTGTATGTATTACAGTGCCGTCCCATCACTACGCTGAAGTAACATCAACCCCGCCCTTTGGGTTTTAAGCAGTCTGTTTTGTCCTGGTTTTCCCGCTAAAGTCCCTCTCGGTGGTGTGTGTTGTAGGCTATTTTGTTTACGCACTGCGTGGGGGTGAGTGACTTGAATTAAGGCAGGCAGAATCAACCATCGTCCAGTGGCATATATCTCGTGTATCGAAACTTATAGCCGTCTGCCAGATTCATGCCGTGCGACCAGATTGCGCTCCAATGGTGATTGCTGAGTTCTGTGTCGAGATCCAATTGACCGATAGTGGCGCCTAATGTTTCGCTAAACGCCAGTTGGTTATCCAAAAAATGGTTGGACGTCATATAATAGATTAATGTCTGTGCCCATCTTAGCCACCAAGCTGCACATTCCCCTGTCTCGTTCAAAAGTTGTCATACGTCCTCGGCTGGTCGAACGGTTGAATGAGGGGTTACACCAAAGTCAAGGGTTTGGTCGCAAATTGACCCTGGTCTCCGCGCCAGCTGGCTTTGGCAAAACCAGCCTCATCGCGGAATGGCTGGTCACATGTCAATACCCTGCTGCATGGCTTTCATTGGACGATGGGGATGGGGAGATACGACATTTTCTAGGTTACCTGATTTCAGCGCTGCAGGTCCTTGAAAAGAATATTGGAGCGGACGTCTTGGGTATGCTGCAGTCATCCCAGCTCCCATCTACCGAATCGATTCTGACAAATCTGCTCAATGAGATTGCTGTGATCCAGCACCATTTCATTCTTGTTCTGGATGATTACCATACTCTCGATTCGAAATCGATTGACCGGGCCGTGTCCTTTCTGCTGGAGCACCTGCCGCCACAATTGCATGTGGTGATCACAACCCGCGAAGATCCATCCCTGCCTTTAGCACGCTGGCGTGCCCGGAGTCAACTCACTGAGCTGCGCGCCGCCGACTTGCGTTTTACTCGTGACGAAGCCGCTGAATTTCTCAACCGGGTGATGGCACTTGATCTTTCAGCAGATCAACTTGCAATCCTGGAGTCCCGTACAGAGGGCTGGATCGCCGGTCTGCAATTGGCCGCGCTCTCCATGCAGGGAAATCAGGACATTGCTGGTTTCATCCAATCCTTTACAGGCGCCCACCAGTTTGTGCTGGACTATCTGCTGGAAGAAGTTCTGCAACGCCAACCTGAAAACATTCAAAGATTTTTATTGCAGACGTCTATTCTCAACCGGTTGTGCGGTCCGCTTTGTGACGCCCTATTAAGCGATTCAGCAGCTTCGAGTCAAAAGACACTTGAATATCTCCATCACTCTAATCTGTTTATTACCGCGTTGGATCATGAACGTCGCTGGTATCGTTATCATCAGCTTTTCGGTGATCTACTGCGCCAGCGGCTGGGGCAAAACCTCCCAAATGCAGATATGGCCGAATACCATCTTCGGGCAAGTGCGTGGTATGAAAAGAACGGGGATATATACGAAGCCTTTCAGCATGCCATCGCCGCCAAAGATTTCAACCGCGCGGCCGGCATCGCGGAAATGGCATGGCAAGGCATGAATGAAAGTTTTCAGAATGCTGCGTGGCTTGGATGGGTGGACAAGCTGCCAGAAGAGTTGATCCGCCTCCGTCCGGTGCTCTGCACTCAAATAGCCTGGTCATTAATGGATGGCGGAGACGTGAACACGAGTGAGTCCCGGCTGCAGGATGCCGAACACTTGCTGGATGGCCCCCCAGAGAAGATGATTGTTGTAGAGGAATTACAGTTCCGATCCCTGCGGGCAAGAATTGCCTTTGCACGAGCATATACTGCCCTGGCCGTGGGAAATGGATCTGATGCATTGGAACAGGCCGAAACGGCACTCCAACTCACACCCGATGAAGATGGATACTTGCGTGCCCAGACAAAAGCGATCCTAACGAGCGCCCATTGGGCAAGCGGCAAATTGGATGCCGCTTACAGTTCCATGAGCGAGTGGATACACAATGCCCAGAAAGCCGGCAATATTATTTTCGCCATCGCCAGTGCCCATGGGGCAGCAGAGATCCTGATCGCCCAAGGGCGTCTCGAAGAAGCCGTAAGAACGTATGAACAGTCATTGCAGTTGGCGTCGACCGCGGGCAGGGATGCACAAAGGTTTACAGCGCATCACCATTTAGGGTTGGCGATGCTATACCTGCAGACGGGGAAAGACTATGTCGCCGCACAGCACTTTCAAACAGGCCTGGAATTGGGATTGCATTGTACGCAGCCAGACTGGCCCTATCATAAGTGCACTGTGCAAGCTCGTTGGAAGGAATACGAGCGAGACCTCAATGCTGCAGTCGATCTGCTGGACGAAGCCAGGCGCGTATACACTCGGACTCTCATGCCTGACGCGCATCCTGCTGAAGCATGGAAGGCGCGGGTTTATCTCAAGCTGGGGCGGCTTTCTCATGCACAGGATTGGGCTCAAAAACATAGACTAACCGTTGACGACGAGATAAGTTACTTGCACGAATTCGAGCATATTACGCTGGCACGTGTGCTAATAGCCGCATATCAAAGCAATCGAGTGGAGGGGAATGTTCGGGATGCTTTGCATTTGTTGGAACGTCTCTTCAAGGCAGCGGAAGAAGGAAAAAGAACAGGTGGCATGATCGAGGTTTTGATATTGCAAGCGCTTGCTCACCATGCACGGGGCAACAAAGCGCAAGCCTTAGCATCGTTGAAACGCGGCTTAACTCTAGCGGAGCCGGAAGGCTACGTGCGCATTTTCGTCGATGAAGGGCAAATGATGACCGAACTTCTGACCGGCCTGAGCGAAGTGGAAGGCTTGAAAGAATATATTCGCAAGTTGTTGAGCGCCTTTGGAAAGCAAAGCGACGCCCATCTTCCGCCACCCTCCCAGCCCCTGATCGATCCCTTAAGTGATCGCGAATTGGAAGTGCTTCGCCTGGTCGCCCAGGGACTTTCGAATGACGAAATCAGCAAGAGGCTTTTCCTGTCTGTGAGCACGGTCAAAGGGCATAACCTGCGAATCTTTGGCAAGCTGCAAGTAAAAAGCCGCACCGAAGCTGTTGCACGCGCCCGCGAGTTGGGCTTGCTCTAATCTCCAAAACAATACTTCAAAACAATACTTTCGTATCTAAACGACAATACCCTATTGCCGGTATATTTTGCGCACATTAAGTCACAAGACGCAGCGCTATATAGCGCTTCAAAAGATATGAAAAAATGTCAAACAACCAAAAGGAAGAAGCCATAATTTATCAAATCAGGATCGAAGGGCAGTTGGGACGGCAGTGGACAGATTGGTTCGATGGGCTGTCCATTACCCCGGGCGAAGATGGCACCACGCTTCTCACCGGACCTGTTATCGATCAATCCGCTCTGCATGGGTTGCTCAAGAAAGTACGTGACCTGGGGATGCCCTTAGTTTCGGTGAATCGAATGGAGACAGACGGATCTTCAAATCCGAATCAAATAACCAAAGGAGAAATCTAATGAAAGCTATTGTATACACTGAATACGGAACAGCGGATGTGCTTCGACTCGAGGAGATAGCCAAGCCTACCCCAAAAGACGATGAAGTATTAGTAAAAGTTTATGCAGTCTCTGCAAATGCAGCGGACATCCATCTTCTGAGAGCGGACCCGTTCCTGATCCGCCTGAGTTCCGGGCTTCTAAAACCCAAAAACCAGATCCTCGGATCTGACATTGCGGGACGGGTTGAAGCGGTTGGCAGAAACATAAAGGAGTTTAAGCCGGGCGATGCTGTATTCGGGGATATCTCGGTGGACGGTTGGGGCGGTTTTGCCGAGTATGTATGTGTTCATGAAAACGCATTGGTCTTGAAACCGGCCAATATCTCCTTCGAGGAAGCCGCGGCAGTACCCATGGCGGCTGTCACTGCCTTGCAGGGTTTTCACTACGCGGGACAGGTTCAACCAGGGCAAAAGGTTTTGATCAATGGCGCGTCCGGCGGTGTGGGCACCTTTGCAGTGCAGCTCGCCAAGGCGTTCGGGGCTGAAGTGACCGCGGTGTGCAGCACCAGGAATTTGGATGTGGCCCGCTCGATTGGGGCAGACCATGTCATCGACTATACTAAGGAAGATTTCGCCAAGAATGGAAAGGCGTATGACCTGATATTTGCCACGAATGGAAACCGCTCGATTTCAGTCTATAGGCGTGCATTAAGTCCCAAGGGTATTTATGTTCATACCGGAGGTTCCATGGCTCAAATGTCTCAGGCTATGCTCCAGGGACCATGGTTTTCAATGACCGGGAGCCAGAAAATGGGGAGCATGGGAGTCGCGAAACCAAACAAAAAAGATTTGGTTACTATCAAGGAACTGCTTGAAGCTGGCAAAGTAAGACCTGTTATCGATCGGTGTTATCCATTGAACCAGGTCGCAGATGCGATCCGATACCTTGAAGAAGGACACGCTCAGGGAAAAGTCGTCATCACTGTGACAAAATACAACTAAATCTGGAATGAGATGCTGAAAGACAATATGAAAGCGATCGTGTGCACAAAATCTGGCCCTCCGGACGTTTTGCAGCTCCGCGATGTAGAGAAACCTGTGCCCAGGGAGAATGAAGTGCTGGTAAGAGTACATGCCGCAACCGCAACAATTGGAGACGTGATCCTTCGAAAACTCCATCCCCTGTTCTTTCTGCCTCTGCAACTGTTTGGCATGAAGAGGAAAAGAATCCCTGGGCATGAGTTGGCCGGCGAAATCGAAGCGGTAGGCAAACAGGTTAAGCGATTCAAGATAGGTGATCGGGTCTTTGGTACGACTACCGGATTGAGTGTGGGTGCCAATGCTGAGTATGTCTGCCTGCCTGAAACGTGGGAGGCAGGTGTGCTGGCAACAACACCGGCCAATATGACGTACGAGGAAGCCGCGGCTGTCCCTGTCGGTGGCATGACAGCATTGTATATTCTTCGAAAAGGCAATATCCAGAGGGGACAAAAGATTCTGATCTACGGTGCTTCCGGAAGCGTAGGCACGTTTGCCGTGCAGATTGCCAAAAACTATGGTGCGGAGGTTACGGGAGTATGCAGTACCTCGAATGTGGAATTGGTGAAGTCTTTGGGAGCCGATCAGGTCATTGACTACGCCAAAGAGGATTTCACCAAAAGCGGTCAGGTCTACGATGTTATTTTTGACGCAGTCGGCAAGACTTCGTTCTCTCGTAGTAAAGGCGCGCTGAAGGAGAAGGGAGTCTATCTTTCCGTTCGATCTTCGACCAGCGAAAAAGCAGAAAATCTAATTTTCC
>DASUOS010000513.1:0-10292 GCA_036276515.1 Anaerolineales bacterium
AGGTCCACGCCGCCTTCGGCCAGAGCTTTGGCCTGTTCGGCAAACGTGGCTTTGACTTCGTCTGCTTCGAGCGGGCCGTAAGGCTTGATCAGGGCGCCGACCGGTCCCAGCGAACCGGCGACTAACACCCCGTCCCGCGCCGAGGCGGCCTGGCGGGCGATCTCGGCTGCCCGAATGTTGACTTCCGGCGTTCGATCCTGGTATTTCGAATCCTTCATCCGCATGCGCGTCCCACCGAAGGTGCAGGTCAGGATGATGTCCGAGCCGGCCTCGACGAACGAGCTGGCCAGCTTCAGGATGGTGTCAGGATTGTCAATGATGAGATCCTCCGGCGGGCGGCCGGGCTTGAGCCCCATTTTTTGCAGGTTCGATCCGGTCGCCCCGTCGGCGACGAGGATCTCGCCGGAATGGATTCGTTCAAGAAATTTGTTCATTGTCACCATTACCTATTTCATAAAATTCTTCGCCATCGGGTCCGCGACGCGGTTGGGGATCAGATGGGCGATATGCTCGAACGGCTCGCTCATGTGCGGGAAGCTGGTCGCCAGCATGAACTGGTTCTGGAACTCGGGATCGGTGGGCAGCTCGAAGCGCTCCACACGCCGCGTCACCGAGTCGATCTCATCCCGCTTCTCCACATTCAACAGCGCGATGCGGGCGCCGTCGCCGGCTGCGTTCCCGACCGCATACACCTTGTCCAGCTCGCAGTCGGGGATCAGACCGATCAGCATGGCTTTCTCCTTATCGATATAACTGCCAAAACCGCCGGCCAGGATGATTTTATCAGGCGATTGCAGTCCGCTGCGTTTCAATAATGTACGCGCCGCCACGAACAGCGCGGCCTTCGCCAGCTGGATCTGGCGTACGTCCTGCTGGGTCATCGGGATGTCACGCCCGATGGAGGTTTCCTCCGCCCAGGCAACCACGTACTCCCAGCCACTCTCACCCTCCCGGACCCGCTTCGAGTCGAGATCCTTCTTGAACTTGCCGCGCGAATCGACGATCCCCGCCCGGAACAGCTCCGCCACCGAGTCGATGATGGCAGAGCCGCAAATGCCCTTAACATGACCTTTGAATTCGGCATGGTCGGTGTTCCAGCCGTCCACGCCGATGACTTTGTACTTCGGCTCGAGGGTCTTCTCATCGATGTGGACGCGCTCGATCGCGCCGGGTGCGGCGCGCATCCCGTATTCCACATGGGCGCCTTCGAGGGCGGGACCGGTCGGGGTGGATGTGCACAGCAGCCGGTTTCGATTTCCCAGGATCAATTCGGCATTCGTGCCAACGTCGATCAACAGCCAGTTCTCGTCCTGTTTGTGCGGTTCCTCGGCCAGGATCATGGCGCTGGTATCTGCGCCGACAAACGAAGCGATCGTCGGCAGCACGTGGATGTTGCCTGACGGATTGATCTGCAAGCCAAGCTCTCGCGCCCTGACATCCACCGAGCTGTGGATGGCCGGGACGAACGGCGCCAGCCCCAGGTCTTTGGGATGCAGATTTAAGAGGAGGTGATGCATGGTCGAGTTGCCGACCAGTACCATCTCCAAAATTTCTTCGGTTTGAATGCCCGCGGTCTTCGCCGCTTGTTTCAGAAGCTTATTCAGCGTTCCAATAATGGCTTTGTGCAGCTTCTCCAGTCCATCCTTGTGCTCGATGGCATACTGGATACGGGACATCACATCCTCGCCATAGACGATCTGTGGGTTCATCTCGGATTCGGCGGAGAGCAATTCCCCGGTCCTCAAATTACACAGATACAAGGCAACAGTCGTCGAGCCGATATCGACCGCCGCGCCATAACTGTCTTCCACGTAGCCGGGCTGGACTTCGATGACTTCCTTGTCCTGCCAGACAGAGACGGTTACATTCCACTTCGCCTCGCGCAGCGTGGACGAGAGCGTGCGCAGGCACTGATAGTCGATCGTCAGGTTGAACCAGCGCGGCAGGTTCTCCTCGCCGCGGCGGACGAGTCCCATGGCGGTCTCGAGTCCCTTGGCGAGGCGCTCCCAATCGGCAATGGGACGCTCCAGGTTCGGCGGCGTCATCGAGACGTAATATTTCCGGATGGAGGGCTTGATCTCGATGGCCCGCTCGCCTGCACTCTTGCGGACGATCTGCTTGTTGCCACGGCTTTCTTCCGGGACATTGATGAGCACATCACCCATCACCCTGCACTGGCACGACAGGCGGACCTGTCCGATCTGCCAGCCTTTGTCCTTTAGCAGCTTGGGCCGGCGCTCGAGATAGGCGCGCTCCTCCCGGCCGATGGGGGAGAGGTGGTCCTGCTTCGAATCGATGTTGTACTTCTCGAAACGGCCTTCTTCCACCAGGACCATGCACTTGCCGCAGGTGGCGTTCTCGGCGCAGATCGATTCGATCTCCACGCCCAGCTCACGCGCCGCAGCCCGGACGGAGGTGCCTTCGTCCACCTGTCCGCGACGCCCGGAGGGCTGGAGGATGATCGTGTGTTTTTGGGTCATATCCTTGTCCGTGGGGAAAGGCAGCTGCCTTTCCCTACGAGGACCCGTTCCGGCGGGGGATCTCTATCTTTGCGAACTCTTCTTCCAGCTCGGTAAGGAGCGCTTCGGCGACCTCCTCTGGTGTGCCCTCGCGCTCGATCCAATCGCCGCGTTTGTACTGCGAGGCATACTCCGTTGTGGACGTAGCTCCCTCGGCCATCGCATAGGCGTCAATCGCGTTCTGCACTTTTTGCGAGAGCTGCTTCTTTACCGTGCGCCCCTCGCCTTCGACCGTAAACGATTGTGGGATGTGTTTCCAATACATGATCCGATAACGAGCCATATCCTTGTCACCTTTCGCCGCCTGCTTTTTCCTTCTTGATTTGGAAGACTTTTCAAGGTACATGGATAAAGTCATCCAATGTGTAAAGCGGGTTCTCGGAGATTATATATAATTTGTAAGGCTGGATTGTACGGGAGGATGGGTGGTTGGTCAATGGAAAAATTACCCGGCCAGCGCGGTCCCTGCCAGCCAGCCGGTGGTCCAGGCCGATTGAAAGTTGAATCCGCCGGTCAGGCCATCGATGTTCAGGACTTCTCCGGCGAAAAACAACCCCTCGACGGCGCGGCTCTGCATCGTCTTGAAATCCACTTCATTCAACTTTACCCCGCCGCAGGTGACAAACTCCTCCTTGAACTGTCCCTTACCCTGAATGATGAACTCCCCTGCCGTCAATTCGCCGGCAAGCGTACGCAGCTCCGGTTTGGAGACATCCGCCCAGTTCTTCTCCCCGATAAATTGCACGATCTGCCTCCACAGCCTGGACGGCACCTGTGAAAAAGCCTGCTGGGTGTTGACCTTCCTGCGGGCATTTTCCTTCCAATCCCTGTTCCTCTGCAGCACGTCCAGGGCTCGCTCGAACGTGTAATCGCCCAGCCAGTTCACAGCCAGCCTGGCCTGGTATTTTCTTGCATGTAATGGGCGCGCCCCCCAGGCCGAGACTCGCAGCACGACCGGTCCGCTTAGTCCCCAGTGCATGATGAGCAGGGGACCGCGCTGGACGATCGTATCCATTTTCAGGGTGACATCCTCCAGCGAAACGCCGGCCAGGCCTTCGATTCGAGGATCTCTGATGTTGAATGTAAACAGAGAGGGGACAGGCTCTTCGATGGAATGTCCAAGCCCCTGAATGATCTCCAGTGTCCTGCGGTCACTGCCTGTGGCGATCAACAGCTTTTTCGTCTGGATAGAAACGACATCGGCGCCTCTGCGGAGCTCGAGGCGGAACCCGTTTTTCGGTTGTTGCTTCACCCCCATTAAGCTCAGGCCGATGCGTACATCGAGCCCTGCCTTTTTCGCGCTCTCCCGCAGGCATTCGGCGATCGTCTCAGACGAATCGGTGACCGGAAACATGCGTCCATCCGCCTCGGTCTTCAACCTCACGCCGCGCGATTCGAACCATTCCACTGTATCCGCAGCCTGGAAGCGGGAGAATGCGCCGCGCAGCTCATTCGCGCCCCGGGGATAAAACGTGACCAGCTTGTCAGGATCGAAGCAGGCATGGGTCACATTGCAGCGACCACCGCCGGAAATGAGAACTTTCCCAAGCGTCTGGCCCGCCCTCTCGAGCACCAGCACCCGCAGCTGCGGATTGATTTCCGCACAACGGATCGCGGCAAAGAAGCCCGCCGGTCCGCCGCCGGCGATGACAACGTCCCAGTGCGATGGAATGGATGGAGATGACATCCTGTCATTATAAACCGGGCCTCCCCTCCAAGTAAAAAGACGCCCGAAGCTTCGGGCGTCTTTTTACTTGTTGATGGTTTTTCCTAATCGAAAGATCCTTCCGCTCCAAGCTCGGCTGTCCCCTCGGAAGAAGAGGTCTTGCCCTCCTCCAGGAGCGACTTCAGCCGAACCAGATCCTCATGCATGGCCTGGCGCGGGTCCACGCCGAAGAGCTGGGCCACCGCATGGCCGAGTGCGCCGGCGGGTGGTACGTAATCCATCTGCACGCTGACACGGGTGCCGCCCTCGCGGTTCTCGTCGAAGCGGACAAAGCCCGCATGGTGCACCTGCGACTCAGGCAGGGTCTCCCAGGCGATCAGCTCGTTCGGGATATCACGCGTGATCGTCGACTGGAACTCGACGGTCGCGCCCGCCGGTCCGGCCACTTTCCAGGACGAGATATCATCCTGGACCGAGATCTCCTTGACATGATCCATGAACAGCTTAAAGTTCTCGAAGTTGCGCCAGAACTGGTAGACCTCGTCGATCGGTGCTTCGATGTTGATGGCCTTGCGGACCTTGATCGCGCTTTCACCCAGTCCGAAACCGAGTATGCTGCGGGTATCCATATTCGTGATGCTGCGAGTGGTGAGGATCAGACCGGCTGTGCTCAGAAGCGGCTTTGTTAATCCCCTGCGCTTCAAACCGTACAGCGTGAGCAGGCTGCCGCCCACACCGCTGATCAGGCGTGTAGCCGGGGACCAGTTCTGCTGCTGGATATCCAGGGTGGCCTGCCGGCGCGGTGTCGGGGAACCCTGCAGGGCGGGGATATCCTGTGGGTTGTCGAAGATCTGAAGCTCATCCTCCACACGATATACGCCCCGGGTGCGTGCGGCGGCCTTCAGGATCATATCGCGCTCATACCTTAAAGCGGGACCGCTCAGGTAAATGTAGCCGCCATCGGCCCGGACGTCGAGCCCGCGGGTATGGGCAGCGACCCGCCCCAGGTTCGAACGGACGCGCTCCTCCAGGATCCAATCCGGCGCGCCCTGCTCACTCAACCGGGCGGTCATTTCCGACAGTACGCCGCGCGTCCGGTTGCGGAGATCCTGCCGGGCGGTGTCGAGGGACTGGTCCAGGCTGTAGATCCAGCTGTTGACCCGGTCACGGACCAGCGCCCGCCTGCGGTTCCCATGCTGGGGATCCATGAAGTACATCAAGCCGGCACCCAGGCCGAGGGTTGTCAGTAATGTCTTAAGTCTCATTTGTGCCTCCTTCTATTTGGCTGTTTTCAGCACTATTAAATACGAATGAGATGCAGTGTTTGATTCACTGCATCTCATTAAAGTTCACAAATAAGGGTGTTTCTAATTATTCTATTAGGTAAGGCCGGGTTTACTCCTCGATTGCCTGCAATTACTGGCTGATCAGGTAGAGCAGCCGGATGATCTTGAGATCGTCATATTTCACAGTACCGTTCAATTTGTCATAAACGGGCCTCAGGTATGCCGTACCCAGCTCCTGAAAGGCGGCCAGAGCTGCCTGCTTCAGCTCAGGCGGGACGGACGAGAGCAGCTGCATATCCTTTCCATTGCGAAGTGGATTTCCGGCCAGCGCATAGCGGGTCAGGTGCTCCAGGATGGTCCCCATCGTGACCTGATGGCGTTCCATGAGAGTGACAACGGTTTCTCCCTGGTTGAACGCTTCAGCGACCAGGCGTGTCCGTTCGGGAAGTTCCCCTTCGGTGCTTTCCGCCTTTCCAGGAAGAACCGGAGAGCCATTGGCCTCCTTCTGCCGGGAAGTGGCAGGGCGGGGGATTTCCTCCAATCCATGCTTTTTGCAATACTCCCCGATAACCTCCAGGAACGCTTCACCATATTGGCGCAGCTTTACCTGTCCCACACCTGAAATTTTGAGCAGGCTCGACACGGATTGTGGATAATAGGCCGCCATCTCGATGAGTGCCCGGTCCGAAAATATTACATAGGGAGGCACACCCGCCTCATCTGCCAGCTCCTTGCGCTTCTGGCGCAGCAGGGCGAAGAGGGCGTTGTTGTACTCGATCTCCGATTTCTTCTTCCCGGTTTTCTTTTCGCGCTCTTCCTCCTGGACAATGCCCAGGATCGTTTCCCGTTTGCGGAGGGCGTCCATCGCCCTGGATGTGAGACGGAGCGTGTGGAACTCGCCCTCCTGCTTGAGATATCCCATATTCAGCAGCTGGCGGGCGATGTGCATCCACTGTTTCCTGGTCAGCTCCGCACCGATTCCGTAGGTAGTCAGCTTATCATGCTCCCAGCGCAGGACTTTTTCGTTCTTCGAGCCGAGCAGGATGTCGGCGATGTGACCGGCGCCGAACTTTTCGTCGGCGCGCTTGACGCAGGACAGGAACTTCTGGGCATAGAGGGTGATATCGACCAGCGGGGTGGGGGCGGAGGTGCAGTTGTCACAGTTGGAGCAATTGTCGGTCGTATAGGGTTCGCCAAAGTAATTGATCAGCGGCTTGCGGCGGCAGGTGATCTCATCCTCGGCAAAGCGGACGATGGCATTCAGGTGCTCGCTGGCAACACGTTTCTCAGCGCCGCTCTTCTGCTCGATAAAGTAATTCAGCTTGGCCACATCCGAGTAGCTGTAGAGCAGCAGGCAGTGGGCGGGCAGGCCGTCCCTCCCGGCCCGGCCGATCTCCTGGTAGTAGCCTTCGATGCTCTTCGGCAGGTCGAAATGGATCACAAAGCGGACGTTGGGCTTGTTGATCCCCATCCCGAAGGCAATCGTGGCGACCATGATCTGCACATCATCGCGGATGAAGGCTTCCTGGTTTCTGCGGCGCTCCAGATCCTCGAGACCGGCATGATAGGGCCGGGCAGAATATCCTCGCAGGACGAGGTACGCCGACAGCTCATCCACCTGTTTGCGGGAGAAGCAGTAAATGATGCCCGACTGGTCTTTATAACGTTCCAGCGTCTGGAGAGTTTGCCTGTAAGGATCCTGCTTGCGCAGGACTTCGATGTAGAGGTTCTCGCGGTTGAAACTGGCGATAAATTCATTTGTGGAGGAAAATTTAAGTGTGGCGCGGATATCCTGGCGGACCCGGGAGGTGGCGGTCGCCGTCAGCGCCAGGCAGACCGCCTCGGGAAAGCGCTTGCGCACATCGGCGATCTGGCGGTACTCGGGGCGGAAATCATGTCCCCACTCGGAAATACAGTGGGCTTCATCGATGGTGATCAGGTCCACGTTCACACTGGCCAGGAGCAGCAGGATGCGCGGGCTCAGCAGGGTTTCCGGCGCCACATACAGCAGTTTCACCTCGCCGCGCCGGACGTACTCCATGTTCTCCTGGTACTCCTGGGGAGCCAGCGAGCTGTTGAGGAACAAAGCGGGAACACCGGCCGCCCGCAGCTGCTCGACCTGATCCTTCATCAATGCGATCAGCGGGGAGACTACAACGGTCAGCCCCTCGAACAGGAGCGCTGGGATCTGGTAACACAGGGATTTGCCCCCGCCGGTCGGCATGACGGCCAGCGTGTCGCGGCGCGCCAGCACATTTTCGATGACTTCCTGCTGGAGCGGGCGGAAGGTATCGTAGCCAAAGGTGTTTTTCAGGATGGAGGCAGGGGTGAGCAGGTGTTCGAGAGCAGACATTCCAGGTTCCAAAAATTAGATTGGATGATTATACAACCCGAATGCCCATATAAAACGAAAAAGTCCTCTCAAACTTGAGAGGACTCATTACAAATTAATTAGCAGTACTCTTTACAGCATCTCCTTCAAGCACTGGCCCGTATACGAGTCCTTGACATTGGCCACATCTTCGGGTGTCCCCTCAGCCATCAGCCGGCCGCCGGCAACGCCGCCTTCGGGGCCCAGGTCGATCACCCAGTCGGCAGCCTTGACCAGGTCCAGGTTGTGTTCGACGACGATGACGCTGTTGCCCGCGTCCACCAAGCGCTGCAGAACCTCCAGTAAATGGGCCGTATCGCCGGGGTGCAGGCCGGTGGTCGGCTCGTCGAGCAGGTAGAGCGTGCGGCCGGTGGAGCGGCGTCCCAGTTCCTTCGCCAGCTTGACGCGCTGGGCTTCGCCGCCGGAGAGGGTAGTGGCGGGCTGGCCGAGCTGGAGATAACCCAAACCGACATCTGACATCACCTTCAGGCGCGAAGCTGCCGCGGGAACATCTACAAACAGGACCAGGGCTTCCTCCACGGTCAACTCCAGCACCTGCGAGATATCGTAGCCGCGATATTTAATGGCCAGCGTCTCACGCTTGAACCGCCGTCCGCGGCAGGCGGGGCAGCGCACCTCGACATCCGGAAGGAAATGCATCTTGACGGTCAGTGTGCCGGCGCCTTCACAGCGCTCACAGCGCCCGCCCGGGACGTTGAATGAGAAGTGGCGGGCGGTGATCTTGTTCTTCCTGGCTTCCGGCGTGGCAGCAAAGGCCTCGCGGATGGGTGTGAACGTATCGGAATAGGTGGCGGCGTTCGAGCGTGGGATGCGGCCGATATGGGCCTGGTCGATGGTGATGACCTTATCGATGTGCTCCAGGCCCGTGAGCGAATCATGCTCGCCGGGGACGTCTGAAGAACCGGTCAATCGCTGCCGCGCAGCAGCATCCAGGATGTCGAAGATCAGCGAGGACTTACCCGAGCCGGAGACGCCCGTAACGGCCACAAAGAGTCCGAGCGGAATCCGGACTGTGACGTTCTGCAGGTTGAACTGGCGTGCCCCGGTAATCGTCAGCGCTCTGTGATTGGGCGCACGCCGCCGTTCGGGGACGGGGACACTCGCCGTTCCGGCGATGAACGCCCCTGTTAACGACTCCTTCGATTGAGATACCTCTCCGGGCGTTCCCGCGGCGACGATATACCCGCCGTGTTTGCCCGCGCCGGGTCCTACATCGATCAGATAGTCGGCGGCTTTGATCAAGTCAAGATCGTGCTCTACGACCAGGACCGTGTTGCCCAGGTCGCGCAGGCGGCGCATAACATGAATGAGGCGCTGGGTATCGCGCGAGTGCAGGCCGATCGTCGGCTCATCCAGGATGTACAGCACCCCGGTCAGACCGGACCCAAGCAGGGAGGCCAGCCTCAGACGCTGGGCCTCGCCCGCGGAGAGGGTCGGGGATGAGCGCTCGAGGGACAGGTAACCCACTCCCACGTCCAGCAGGCGGCCGATGCGCTCGTACAGGTCATCCAGGATGGGACGCCCGATCCGCATCTCTTCCGCCGTGAAGTGCGGAGGCAGGCTCCTCACCCAGGTATCCAGGTCGTTCAGCGGTAGTGTCGAAATGGTGATGATAGTCTCGCCCGCCACGGTCACGGCGCGGCTTTCGGGGCGCAGGCGGGTGCCGCCGCAGTCCTTGCAGACCTGGGTGCTGAACAAGTGCTCCAGTTTTTCCCGGTAGGCTGCGTTGGTAGCATGCTCATCGTAGCGGCGCTGCAGGTTGGTGACCACGCCTTCGAAGCGCCCCTGTGCGACCGTGACAGGCGGCTTGATATTTGGAAAGTGACGTGAGAACTGTTGGCCCTCCGTGCCGTATAAGAAAAGGTCACGCTGGATTGGCGTATAGTCCTTGATCGCTCTGGAGGGGTCGAATTCAAAGCCAAAATGCCTGGCGGCGTTCTGCAAGATCTGGCTGTAGTAATCGATATGAAATGCGATCCAACCTTCGACCGCGTTTTCAGCGATGCTTTTATTCTCGTCGACCAGGCGGCTGACGATCACCTGCCGCACTTCGCCCAGCCCGGTGCAGGTCGGGCAGGCGCCCGCCGGCTTGTTGAAGGAAAAGTTTGCCATGCCCATTTCCGGGACCAGGGTGCCGCAATGCGGGCAGGGATAGGAGCCATCCGGGCTTTCGTCGGACTCCGAGTCAAAAGAGGCCTGCCAGGTCTCATCATCGGTTTCATAGGTAGGCGGCGGCACATCCTTTCCGCAGTTCGGGCAGGGACGGTGCCCCAGGCGGGCATACAGGACTCGCAGATAGGTGAAAACTTCGGTGACCGTACCCACCGTCGAGCGGGGACTGTGATTGGTCAGATGCTGGTCAACGCTGATGGAGGGGGAGAGGCCGACAATCGAATCGACCGGGGGCTTGCTCAGGCCGCCGGTGACCA
>DASUOS010000514.1:0-13664 GCA_036276515.1 Anaerolineales bacterium
CAGGCAGGCATCACCTTTGTCAAGGATGCACGCAGTGTACGCGATCCGCAGCAGCGACAACCCGATATCACGCGGGCGCGCAAAATCCTGAACTGGGAGCCAAAAGTAGACCTGGAGCAGGGCATCAGCAAGACGATCCCATACTTTAAGAATAAGCTGGGTCTTGAATGATCTTGGCCGAAAATCGGGAGCGTGTCCGCTTTCTGAAGTTCGCCACGGTCGGCGCCCTGGGGGCCCTGATCGATTTTGGTGTCATGAACCTGATGACCCACATATTCAGTTTGCGGCTCGTTTACGCGGGGAGTATCTCGTTCATTTGCGCAGTTCTCAGCAATTTCACGTTAAACCGTTATTGGACGTATCCCGATTCCCGGTCCCGGCACTTCCTGCATCAGCTCGGAATGTTCTTCCTGGTAAATGCAGTGGGGATCGCCTTTCGTATCCCGATTCTTCATTACGTCGAGCCCCCGATGGCTCTCGTCGTGGAAAAAATAACCCATGTTCCCATTGGCACCGCTCACCTGCTGGCAAAAAATGCAACCCTTGGTTTTGCGATCACGGTTGTCATGGTCTGGAACTTTTTCATCAACCGCTATTGGACGTATAATGATATAGATTGATGGGCCAGAAGAAAATGATGCGTGATGAAAGGGACAAAAATCCTGTTCGATAAACCTTTCCAGGATACGTGAGCATCCAACACACCAGGGAGAATCCATGTCACAAGGTCAGGCTCGAATTATTCCAATTTACAGCTCACGCGGCGAAGTGGAGGCATACCTTGTATTCCCCTACCTCTACAACCGTAGCGGCGAGTGGATTGGCTGGGTCACCCCGAAGCGGGAGGTCTATTCCGTGCTCGGCAACTACGTCGGATTCGTGACCAGCGATCCCCGCATCGTGCGTAAGCGGGCCGAAGATAATATTCGGCCGCGCCAAAAAACACCTCCGCCGCCCCGGCGATTGACAACACCGGCTTTTACTCCGCTGGCACCGTTGCTAAGCGACCTGCCCCACAGCCTGGTGGACATACTCGCCGAGGAGCCCGAACGCCTGCACACTGTAGATACCGGTGAACTGCGAAATGACCTGGAGTAGAACATTCAAACCTCTACAGCGCCATGGTAAACTCATGCAGGACCATTCTTCAGCATGACTGAGTCAAAAACAAGCAAACCTGTCAGCGCTTCGCGCATCACCCTCTCCCAGTTGATGCATCTGGAGCATGCCAACCTGCTGGGCAATGTGCACGGCGGCTGGATCATGAAGCTCATGGACGAAGCCGGGGCACTGGCCTGCATGCGCCATGCTCAGCGTAAGGCTGTCACCGTCGCCATGGACTCGATGGTCTTCCGCCAGCCGATCCTGATCGGCGACCTGGTCATCCTTACAGCAGAAGTCACCTACGTCGGCCGGACGTCCATGGAAGTGGAAGTACAGGTCAACGCTGAAAATCCGGTCACAGGGGAGCGCACCCACACCAACACAGCGTATCTCGTCTACGTCGCCCTAGACGATGAGGGCAGGCCCACCTCTGTACCAGGTCTGACGGTGGAGACGGAAGCCCAACAACGCCGGATGGATGAAGCAAAGGAACGCCAGGAAAGACGACTGAAGAATAAATGACCCCATCCCGAGCATAAACCGGGCACCGATAGCCGGAACTGCGCTTCGTTTTGCCCAGCGTGAAAGTTCGAATGACGGATACCCAAATCACCCCGCCGGAACAGAAGGAACAGCCTCCCAACCCATTTCGCAACCTGCGCGAGCTGGTGGATTACGTCGCGGGGAAAGCACTCCCGCCTCTCCCTGCCGAAGAGGGACGCGTGACCGAACCGCTTCCCTTCCCTTTCCTGGGAATCGTCGGCCAGCAGGAAATGAAGCTTGCGCTGCTGCTGGGGCTTATCAACCCGAACATCGGCGGCATCCTGTTGATCGGTCCACGCGGCACGGCCAAGACAACAGCCGTCCGAAGCCTGCTCGGGCTTTTGCCGCAGGTGGAGCGCAGCACCTGTTTTTATGGGTGTACGCCAGAGGATATCGAGATCGGCGGCCTGGATGCCGTTTGCCCGGATTGCGCCAGGAAATATGGCGAAGGCAAGCCCTTGACCGCGCCCGATAAGGTCCGCTTGATCGAGCTTCCGTTGAATGCCCGGCTTGATGATGTGGTCGGCAGCATCGACGAGCGCGCCGCCCTGCACGAGCGCCTGCGCCTGCGCCGCGGCATCCTGGCCCAGGCAGACCTCAACCTGCTCTACATCGATGAGATCAACCTGCTCGACAATGATATTGTGGATTCCATCCTGGATGCCTCCGCACAGGGCTCCTACACCGTGCGGCGCGGTCCAGTGGTAGCGACATACCGCTCGCGCTTCGTCCTGGTAGGTTCCATGAACCCGGAGGAGGGCCGTCTGCGCCCGCAGATCCTCGACCGCTTCGGCCTGCGCGTGATCGTGCGCGGCCTGGAGAGCACCGAAGAGCGCCTGGAAGCCTACCGGCGGGTCCAGGCGTATCTGGCCAATCCGCGCCGGATGCTCAGCCAGTTCGCGATGGAAATGGAGGCGGCTGCGGCTGAGATCAGGACCGCTCGTGAGAGAGTCCCCAGGGTGGTCATCCCGGACGAAATTGCCAATCCTGCCATCGAGCTTGTGCAGCGCATGGGAATCGACTCTCTGCGGGCCGAGATCACGCTATTCGAGTCGGCGCGCGCCTATGCAGCGGCAGACGGGCGTGAGGAAGTCATCACCAGCGACCTGATCCAGGTAGCGCCCATGGCTTTACGCCTGCGCCGGTCCCACTTTATGAATGATTTCTTCAGAGGGCAGATCAGCGAAGAAAAGGAGCTGGCATCCCTGCTTGGCAGTTTCAATAAAAAACCGAAGACCACGAAAAAATCGTCGAAGAAAAAATGAGCGACCAGGACATCAAGAATCCCGCCTACCGGATCGAGACAGAGCGGCTTGTCATCCGCTGCTACCAGCCCTCGGATGCGCAGCTCCTCGCCGATTCGGTCACTGAAAATGTCGAGCATCTTAAACCCTGGATGCCATGGGCTCATCAAGAACCCGAACCGTTCGAGACAAAAGCCGAGCGCGTAAAGCGGTTCCGCGGCCTGTTTGATCTGGGCGAAGATTACATTTATGGCATCTTCAACCCGGACGAGACACGATTGCTGGGCGGTACAGGGCTTCACACACGCATCGGCGATAACCAGCTCGAGATTGGTTACTGGATCCATAAAGACTACATCAACCAGGGCCTGGTGACTGAATCGACCGCCGCCCTCGTTAAAGTGGCATTCGAGGTCCTGCTGATCCATCGCCTAGAAATCCATTGCGACCCTGGAAACCAAGCCTCCGCTTCCATCCCGCGCAAGCTTGGTTTCGTGCATGAGGGCACACTGCGTGCAAAAACCCGCTTCCTGGAGCGCTGGAGTGACTCGATGATCTGGGGGATGCTCGAAGAGGAGTATCCAAAAAGCCCGGCCTGCAAGGCAGCCATCCGGGTGTACGACGCGCGCGGCGTTCAATTGCTATGAAGTCCGGTTTCAAACTGATTCCAGAAAAGCCGATCCTGCTCCTTCTGGCCGTCAATCTCATTGCCGGCTTATTTATTTTTGGCAATTATGGGCTCTCCTGGGACGAGCCTCTTTTTTATGACTATGGAAACGCTCTGGGATATGCCTATTCCCCGCCTGAATGGTTCAGCGGCCGGTTCGATGTCGACAATTCATATGGCTCAAGTGGGGACGATCATAAGACACGCGGTCCTGCCTACCTTCTGCTTGCCCGAGGTCCTGTTCGATTGCTGGAAACCTTCGGCGTCGAATCCGCTTCAGCCTGGCATCTGGTCAATTTTCTGTTCTTTCAGATAGGGGTCTATTTCCTCTACCGGCTCTCCCTGCGCTGGATGAAGCCTTCCGCCGCGCTCGCTGCTGCCGCCTTATTTGGCTGGCAGCCCATGCTGTGGGGACATGCCTTCATCAATCCAAAAGACCCACCCTTTATGACCTTCTTTCTGGCAGCGATCTGCCTGGGGTTTGAAATGGTGGATAGGGCAACGGGACCGGAAAGAACACATCTTTCAAAGGTAATTCTTCCCGCCATACTCCTTGGCATTGCCACATCGATCCGCGTGCTTGGCCCTCTTGCCGGGGTACTGGTTTTCATTTATTTCCTCTATGCGGTATTCACGGGTCGGGATCGTCGCGTCTCCGTTTCTCCGTGGTTACTCTTTTTTGGCTACGGCTTCATAGCGCTCCTGAGTATGTTCCTTACCTGGCCCTATCTCTGGGAAGAGCCTCTGTCCCGTTTCCTTGAAGTCTTTCGACTGATGTCCGATAATCCAGCCTCTCTTTCCGTGCTTTTTGCCGGAGAGGTCTTTCGGGCGGGTGAGCTTCCGCGCCGCTATCTTCCCCTTATGCTTGGCGTAACCCTCACCGAGCCGGTATGGATTCTGTTCGCTTTGGGAGTCGTAGCCGGCTATTGGAAGCTGCTTCGCGATCGGTCCCCTGCCAGGGCCAGAAATCTGGTCGCCGTCACCCTCGTCCTGCTCTGGTTCGTGATCCTGGTTGCTTATGTAATTATCCGTCAGCCTGCAATGTACGATGGCATCCGCCACTTTTTGTTTATCCTCCCGCCCATCTTTCTCTTTAGCGGGTTTATATTTGAATTCCTTGTGGAACGCTCTCCTAATTGGCTATACGCGGGTATTGTGACGGCCGCCTTATTCCCGGGGTTGTATTCCATGATTCAACTCCACCCGTACGAATATACTTATTACAATTCATTCGTCGGCGGTACGCAGAATGCTTTCCGCAGGTACGAGACCGACTACTGGCTCACCTGCTACAAGGAAGCCGTCGAAGAATTGAACCATTCGATCGCGGAACCGGCGACGCTTTTTGTGCATCGCGAAGCCTATATTGCCGAATATTATGCCGGCGCTCACATCGCCGTCCGTGAGTTGCGCGGCGCAGTGAGTGAGGTTCAGCCCGGAGATTATGTTCTCGTCAATTCCCGCACGAATGAAGACCGCCGGGTATTTCGAGACGCTCCTCATGCGATCGAGATCAGGCATGCAGGCGCGCTATTTTGTACGATAAAGAGAGTCCCATGACTACACACCGAGAACGGATCCAGGCCACCCTTCGGGGCGAGATCATCGACCGGCCACCGGTTGCCCTCTGGCGCCACTTCCCTGTGGACGATCAATCCCCGCAAACGCTGGCCGAGGCCCATCTACATTACCAGAAAAATTATGACTTTGACCTTCTAAAAGTCACACCTGCCTCCTCCTTTTGTTTGATAGATTGGGGTGTGGAGGATCAATGGGCAGGCGACACGGAAGGGACACGCCGCTACACAAAGCGCGTGGTCTCCGACCCGGGCGATTGGGAGTCCCTGCCTGTTCTCGACCCGTCCTCCCCGCGCCTCTCCCAACAACTGGAATGTCTGCAAATCATCCGCGGCAACCTGGACCCGGACACTCCACTGCTTCAGACGATATTCAGTCCGCTGTCGCAGGCAAAGAACCTGGCAGGCGGCGATGTGCTGCTCGAGCACCTGCACCAGCATCCCAAGGCGGTGATGAAGGGTCTCAAGACCATTGCCAGGACGACGGGCCGCTTCATCGACGCGGCGCGCGCGGCAGGGATCGACGGGATCTTTTACGCGGTCCAGCACGCCCAAAAACAGCTCCTCAGCTATGAAGAGTATAAAATCTTCGGATTGCGTTACGACCAGGAATGCACCGAGCCTGCGCAGGACCTGTGGTGCAATATTCTCCACCTGCACGGGCAGGATGTGCATTTTGAGCTGGCGATGGATCTCCCCTTCCAGGTCGTTAACTGGCACGATCGCGAGTCTTCACCGTCCCTGGCCGAAGCGCAAAGGATCTTCCAGGGCGTGGTCTGCGGCGGTATGCGCCAGGATACACTTGTGTATCGGGACGCCGCCGAGGTCCGGAACGAGGCGGCAGATGCTCTGGAGCAGACAGGCGGGAAGCGGCTCCTGCTCGGCACCGGATGTGTGGTTCCGGTTATTGCGTCCCATGGAAATTTGATGGCTGCACGGCGGAGTGTCGAATGACCGTACGCGTGATCGCCGGCAAGGCGAAAGGGCGCAAGCTGAAATCGGTCCCGGGCGATACAACACGTCCGGTGACAGACCGCGTCAAGGAAGCTTTGTTCAACATCCTGGCCGGGGATGTGGTCGACTCGCGCTGGTGGGACCTGTTCGCCGGGACCGGGGCGATCGGGATCGAGGCCCTCAGCCGGGGCGCCACCTTCGTCCGCTTTACCGATGCAAACCGCGAGCCCATCGAAACGATCCACTTCAACGTGGAGCACACCGGATTCGCCAGACAGTCCGAGATCCGCCGGGGCGATGCATTTACTCTTCTCTCCAGAGGCGCGGACGCGCAATTCGAATACATCTACATCGCGCCGCCACAGTACAAGGAGATGTGGGAAAAAGCCCTCGAGCTGGTGGATGAAGATGTCCGCTGGCTGAGCGAGGATGGCTGGGTCATCGTCCAGATCGACCCACGGGAATACAAAAAAGTAGCGCTTGAAAACCTCGAGGAAATCGAGCAGAGAAAATACGGAAGCACCATGCTGGTTTTTTACGAGAGAAAGCTCGAGCCTGAGACTCCTGAATGAACTTTACGAACCTTTTCCTGCTTTCCGGCGCAGCCATCCTGCTATCGGTGACCCTGCTCTGGTTGTTGAGTCTCACCCTCAAAAATGCGAGCATCGTGGATATCTTTTGGGGACCCGGTTTTATTCTGATCGTCTGGCTGGTGTTTGTACTTGCGCCCCAGGGTTATCTGCCGCGCAGACAGCTTGTTGCCCTGCTGGTGACGATATGGGGGGTACGCCTGGCGCTCCATATCGGCAGCCGCAATTGGGGGAAACCTGAAGATTTTCGTTATGCCAGATGGCGCGAGGAGAATGGTCCACGCTGGTGGTGGGTTTCCTACTTCAAGGTATTCCTGTTGCAGGGATCGATCATGTGGATCCTGTCTGCGCCCCTGATCGCTGCCCAAACGTCGGGTTTTCCGGCGATCCTTACGCCACTGGACCTGCTGGGATTGTGTATCTGGGGAGCCGGCCTGCTCTTCGAATCAGTGGCCGATGCACAGCTGGCCCACTTCAAAAAGAATCAAACCAACCGTGGAAGGATCCTGACATCGGGCCTGTGGAAGTTCACGCGCCACCCCAACTACTTCGGTGAGGCCGTACTGTGGTGGGGCTATTATCTCCTTGCACTCGCAGCCGGCGCCGGATGGACGGTCTTTGCTCCTATCCTGATGACCTTCCTGCTAGTGAAGGTCTCCGGAGTGGCCATGCTCGAAAAGACCCTGAAAAGTAAACCGGGATATATAGAGTATATGAGGAAGACGAACGCCTTTGTGCCCTGGTTCCCAAAACGATAGAGTGCTGCTTAGGGAACCTGCCTCTCTATAACTCAACGAGGAAGGATCCCCAGCAGGCCCAGGATTTGAGTTCCGAGCATGATCACGACTGCCAGGGTGATCAATAAAAATGTCCCCCAGCCAAGCAGGTTATAGATACGTGAATTTCTAAGGGAGCCCATCAGCCCCCGGTCATTGATCAAGCGCAGGACGAACACCAGCAGGACAGGCAGTAGAACACCGTTAAGCACCTGGACAGCGACCAGCCATGGGATCACGGGCAGTCCCGGCACAAGTGAAAGCCCCGCACCGAGGAGGATCATCCAGGTGAACAACCTGAAGAATACGGGAGCGCGGCGAAAATCCAGATTCACACCCTTGGGCATGCCAAACACCTCGCTCACCGCATAGGCGGTGGTGAGTGGAAGGACCGCGCCCGCCAATAAGGATGCACCCAGCAGCCCGATGGCAAATAGTGTTGTGGCGGCAGGCCCGGCGAATGGTTCCAAGGCCCGAGCCGCATCCGCTGCTGTTTCAATTTGTGTCTGGCCGGCCCGGTGGAGTGTGGCCGCCGTGACAATAATCATGGTGATGGCAACCAGGTTCGAGAAGACAGCGCCCATATGCGCGTCGAGGCGCTCCGGGCCATAGTGGCGGCGGGCTACCCCGCGCTCCACAGTGGAGCTCTGCTGGAACAGGAGCATAAACGGTGAAATTGTGGTTCCCAGCAGGCCGACCAGCAGGAACAGATACTCCCGGTCGAGCCGCAGGGAGGGGATGAACGCGCCTCTTGCCACCTCGCTCCAGTCTGGCCGGGCAAGAATAGCAGCGACCGGGTACGCAAAGAAGACCAGGGTCATGGCCAGAAAAATCTTTTCCACCCAGGCATAGGAGCCAAAGATAACGAGATACCAAAGAATGAAGGCAGCCAGCGGAATCACCACCAGTTTGGGTAGCCCGAAGAGGTCCGCAGCAGCTCCAATTCCCATGAATTCGGTCACAATCACACCGCCATTTGCAATGAGCAGGATCCCCATCGCAAAGAGCGCCCATCCAATCCCGTAACGTTCCCGGACCAGATCGAGCAGACCGCGTCCCGTGGCTGCTCCAAGCCGAGCGCACATCTCCTGTACCACCGCCAGAGAGACCGTAATGATGACCATCACCCAGATCAATTCATAACCAAACCTGGCTCCGGCAGAGCTATAGGTGGCGATCCCACCGGCGTCATTTCCGGCAGAGGAGGTAATCAGGCCCGGGCCCAGAATCAGCAGCAAACGCAGCAGCCCGGTGGGCGGGCGTCGTAGTCCGCGCAGGCGCACACTACGACCGCGGATATTCAAGCGGAGCGCAGGCGCAAAGGGTCGGGGGCGGCTGGGCAGCCCCGAGAGATCCAGGTCGTCGAGCGGCTCCAGACCCACAGGAGTGCCTTTTTGCTTCATGAAAATACTCTCGGCGCCTGGGCACGCCAGCTGCTCGGCGCCACCTGGGATACTGCAGCATCGATCGTAACCCGACCCAGTAACTGACCTCCCGATCCCACAACCGGCAGGGCTGCCAGCTGGCTGTTGAGCAGGCGGTAGCCGGCTTCCTGTGGTGAGTCGAGCGGAGATAACGTGATCAGGTATGGATTCATGATCTCGGCGATCGTCTGATCTTCATCTGCCATCACAAACTGGCGCAGAGAGAGGACGCCTCGCAGCTTGTGCGGTGCTTCTTCATCGACTACGTACAGGAAGTAGACAAAGTCCGGTTCCTTTAACTTTTCGCGCAGTATGAGATGCGCTTCATGAACCGTCAGGGTAGGAGAAAGTGTCACCACATCGTTTGCCATGATGCCCCCCACTGTGTTTTCGGGATAGCGCAGCAAGTCCACGATCAGCTCGGCCGATTTCCTTGGCAGGCGGTTGAGATAATATCTTGTAAGCTCCGCGTCCACGCGTCCCAGGATATCAGTAGCGATGTCCGGCGCCATGTGCTGGAGGATCTGCAGAGCGCTGTTTTCATCCAGCTCCTCGAATACCTGCAGCTGCCTCTCCAAAGACATCACCTCCAGGGTGTCTGCGGCGAGCTGCGCCGGAAGCAGCTCCAGCAGCTCGGCGGCATGCAGATAAGGCAGGGTTGAGGCCAGGAGGGCAATCTCTCCCGGCGGCAGGTGAGTGATACGGCGATGGTACCCCGCGCCCGCATCTACCGCACCGGGATCGCCGCGAAGAAATTCAATATACTTCCAATCAAACAGGGTAGACCGGTCTATTTTTCGATAGCGGCCGCGCATCAGGCGGCGAAGAATGGCTTTTGCCCCCGTATCCGCAGCAGACAGGCGCAAGTGCTCTGCATCCTGTTCGAGCCAAAGGTCATTGGCCCGGGTGACACGCCGGTTCTGGAGATCCAGAATCAATGCATCGAGCACATCCCGCCGCAGCCGGACGGTTTGCAGCGGCTCATCCTGATCTTTCGCCTGCCTGAGGTCCTTGACATGAATCCTGCGATTCGTCAGGTCGATCTCTTTTACCCTGTCCCACGGTAAAACGATTTCCCCGGAACCATCCGATCCCAGAATCAGGGAAGAGATCCGGGGATAATCGATATCCAGCTCGTGAATGGCAAGGTCGACAAGACGCAGCTCTTCCCCATGGCTGTCCTTTACCTGGAAACGCAGAAGGTCAGAGAGCATCACCATACGGTTACCCCGACTCCTTGTCCATATAACAGGAATGATCAGCAGTCACCTTGTAAATAAATCTACGCGGCCCTGGGTTCGATTTACTCTTCATATTCCCAATGGTCCATCTGATACGTGAATCTCCTTACTGATGAAAAACGATGGGGGGATTATCATGTTATAGTGAACGGTTTCCACCTTAAGGATGAGTGGGGCGTTCCACCTGGAGGTTGATCCTACCCATGACGATGGAATTACACCCCTGGGACCTGTCACCTGGAGAGGCTGCACAAGTCCAAAAGAAGCTGCGCGAACGCCTGATCCTGCAGTGGGACGGCAGGCCCGTGGCAGCAGTCGGAGGCGTGGATATCAGCATCAAACCCGAGACCGCCCGGGCTGCGATCGTGGTCATCCGCTTTCCCGAGCTGACACCGGTCGAAGCAGTCACCGCCGATGCGCCGCTGGTCTTTCCTTACATCCCGGGCTTGCTCGCCTTCCGTGAGGGACCGGCCGTGCTGGCCGCCTGGGAAATGCTGGAAAACAAGCCGGACCTCCTGATGTTCGACGGCCAGGGGATCGCCCACCCGCGCGGTATTGGCATCGCCTCCCTGATGGGACTGTGGCTGGAGCGGCCGACCATCGGCGTGGCTAAATCGCGGTTGTATGGAAAACATACCGAGGTGGGTGCAGCGCGCGGGGACCGTGCTGAGCTGCTCGACCGGAAGGGGAATGTCATTGGCACCGTGCTCCGGACGCGCGAACGGACAAATCCGCTGTATATCTCACCCGGTCACCGGATTGATGTACAGCATGCGACCGAATTCGTCATGGCCTGCCTTATAGGCTATCGACTGCCCGAGCCGACCCGCTGGGCGCATAAGATCGCTGGCGGCAGCACCCTGCCCGAGCCGCCTCCCGATCAACCTAGCTTGTTCTGAGCACTTTTTTACCCAATATCCCGTTTGTATGGTTTTCGGTTTTGTTGTATCATTTTTCCAGCCATCCACATAATCGAGAGGTAACCATGGACATCCAGACCGTCAAGATCGAAAAGCCGGAAGCCATCAATTTCATCCTGGGACAGTCCCACTTTATCAAGACCGTGGAGGATATCCACGAAGCGCTGGTCGGCGCGGTGCCCGGGATCAAATTCGGGCTGGCCTTTTGCGAGGCGTCCGGGAAGTGCCTCATCCGCTGGTCGGGAACGGATGAGGCAATGACCGAGCTGGCAAAACAGAACGCCCAGGCCATTGGCGCAGGACATTCGTTTATCCTGTTCCTGGGGGAAGGGTATTATCCGATCAATGTTTTGAACACGCTCAAGAGCGTTCCCGAAGTCGCCCGCCTCTACTGTGCGACCGCCAACCCGACCGAAGTGCTGGTCGCCCAGACCGAACAGGGACGAGGCATCCTTGGCGTGATCGACGGTTTTTCACCCCTGGGCGTGGAGGATGAGGAAGGCATCGCCTGGCGCAAGGAGTTCCTGCGTATGATCGGCTACAAGGCCAAGTAGTACCTGGTAGCTCGAATGGGTGAAGGTCCTCGCCTTTTGTACATGCTACAATCGCGCTAATCAACCAACGGAGTCAGTATCGCCATGACAACCCGCCGCGCCCCTTCCCGCATCATCCCCCGTGCATTTCCAGGCATCCGACCGGATGAGATCGAAGAGCTGATTGCCAACAGCGCCGTCCACACCTATGAACCGGGAATGGTCCTGTGCCGCGAGAACGCGGTGGAGGACCGTTTTTATATGATCCTGGAAGGCGAAGCAGAGGTCACGAAAAGCATCAACAACACGGAGGAGCGCCTGCTCAAAACGCTCTATCCCGGCGATTTCTTCGGGGAGATGGCCCTCATCCATAACGCGCCTCGAGCAGCCACCGTTACTGTTAAAACAAGGCTGACTGCCCTCGAGCTGGATAAAGCTGCCTTTGACCGCGTCCTGCACAACAGCACGAGCATTGCCCTGGCCATGGTCAGTGAGATCAGCAACCGGCTGCGGCAGAACGACCAGATGGCCGTGGACGACCTGCGCATGCGCGCCAGCGAGCTGGCCGAAGCCTACCAGAAACTCGCCGAGCAGGAGCTGGCCCGCCGCGAATTCCTGACCAGTGTGGCCCACCAGCTCCGTACCCCGCTCATGGTGGCCAACGGATATTTGCAGCTGCTGCAGGAAGGCATCATGACCGGCGACCAGCTCACGGCCGGTATCGACACGGTCGCCCGCAACGTCCAGCAGATCGCGACGCTCGTGAACGATATCCTGTTCCTGCAGGAAATGGAGCTCGTCCTGCCTGACTTCCAGACGGTGGACATGAACGAGATCGCCCGGCTGGTGGCCGATCGCTACGCTGAAAAGGCAGCGGAGAGGGACGTGAAGATCCACATCACCCCGTACCCGGGCCTGCCTCCCGTTTCAGGCGATACCAGATCCCTCGAGCGGGCTCTGATGGCCCTGGTGGACAATGCGATCAAATTCAGTCCACAGGGTGGCAGTGTAGAGATCCGCCTGAGGCTAGACGAAGATAAGATTTTCGTATCCGTCCAGGATCATGGCATTGGGATCTCCAAAGAAAATAGGCCGCGCATCTTCGATCGTTTCTACCACCTCGATCGCAGCGGGGATGAGCTGTATGAGGGCATCGGCCTCGGACTGGCCATTACCCGCCAGGTGATCGAGCAGCATCAGGGATCACTGGATGTTACCAGCGAGCCCGGCAAGGGAAGTACATTTACCATCACATTAAAGAAGTGGCAGTAGAAAGGTTGTTTATAAAATGAGTTGGAGAATCAACATTAGAAATATCTGCGCAATCCTGCTGGTCGTCGTCATGACGGCCTGTTCCGCCAGTGAAACCAACACACCTGTGGGAGAGGTTCTGCCCACCGATGGTTTTACCGAGACGCAGCCTGTCATCGATGACGCTGCCGGCACACAGACTGCCACGCTGCCGACAGCAACATTTGAAACAACGATCACACAATCGCCTGCAGGCACAGAGAGTGCGCCTCCGGCAGCTGAAGCGGGTCTGTGCAATAACACCTATTTTCCCATTGTGGAAGGCGCCACGTGGACCTATCAAAGCACAGGCGGCCCGGTTGGCGGCTACGGATTTACCGATACGATTACCTCTGTTCGTACCGACGGGTTCACCCTGACGTCACAGTTCGACGAGCTGACCCGCACCCAGGAATGGGGCTGCACAAGCGAGGGGCTGGTGGCGCTGCAGCTGGGCGGCACGTCTGCCGCAACACTGAATTCGCAGGAGATGCAGGTCAACCTGAATGTAAGCAATGTGAGTGGGATATCCTTTCCCGCCGCGATCGAGCCGGGCGACACCTGGCAGCACGCGCTTGAATTTACCGGGAACATGGTGGTAGGCGGCCAGGAAATCGACGCGAACGGAAGTGCCCAATCGAGCTTTACTGCCATCGGGACGGAAAGTGTCACCGTCCCGGCAGGAACCTTCGAAGCGATGAAGGTGCGGGTGGATTCCACGATCAATATCACCGGTGTCTTCCAGGGAGTCAGTGTTCCGCTCACGATCTCCAGTCCATACGATTACTGGTTCGCACCGGG
>DASUOS010000515.1:0-2943 GCA_036276515.1 Anaerolineales bacterium
GCCCCAGCGCACCGCTTCACGGCTGGCGTTGGTCACGGCGGCGTACAGGAACATCATCCGTCCCACCTCGATCACACCGAACAGCAGGAGGAACAGGATGGGGGCAACGATCGCGAACTCCACCATGGCCTGGGCGCGATCTTTGATAATACTCTTCTTTGGCGAATCAATTTTTTCTGGCATTGTCTGCATCAACCTCTCACACAACTGAATCCGCGTTCAGAAATAAATAAACCGGCTCGCGCGGGCGGGTCGGTTTCGCTGTTGCTCGCCCAAGGCTACGCCCAAAAAAGGGGGTTTGCGACCAGATTTCGCCTCGGGGTCCATGCATCCCAATATGACTCGTATTCAGTTGTCCTGGCAAATATAAAAATAAAGCAATCGAATAAATAAAGCAGACACCAGTTCGAGAGCAAGACGCCCAATTACTCCTAATGTTACAGGTATTTTGCACATTGTAACCTTTTCGTTCCATATCGGTTTTGTTCCCAGCGGCGAGAATTTCTCAGGCATTGATCTGACAAACAGCCCGCCTCCCTGCAGGGAGGCGGGCTGTAGGATCTTCTGGAAAGTCAAACAAGAGGAGTTGCCGGGTTACGGCAGGGCCGTCAGCACCCAGCGCTCCTCTGTCTCGGGCTCGGCCAGCACGATCAGCAGGCAGGGCGAGTTCGAATCGAGCTCCTGCATCTCCGCCGGGTTCATCTGCTCGATGGAATACACATTGTAAACCAGCTTATCGTTGTTGCTCATGCCAAGCTCGATCGGGTCGTCCTGGTTGAGGGTGCGGATGACCGCCTCCAGCTGTCGGCTCCAGGGCAGCGCCACCCAGCGGCAGACCTCGGTCCCCTGCAGCCACTCTGCCCCGCTCGGATTCCACTGGCCGTTATCCAGGGCGCCCTTGCCCAGGTTGAAGCTCCAGCCGCCCGGCAGGCTGACGGAGGTTGGGAACGGCAGGTTGCTGACCTCTTCCACGACAGGTCCCTGGGGCTGGGAGCGCTGGTAGGCGTTATAGATCAGGAAAGCCGCGGTGACGGCCATGACCAGTCCCAGGAAGGCGAATGCAAAATTGATGGAACGCCGGTAGGGAGTCAGGGCATTCTCCACCGCGCTGATGCGCTCCTCGAGCGGGTCCTGAGGCCTGGATTCCACCTCGACGAACACTTCTTCGTCGCCCTCCAGAGCGATGGCTCGCACCTCAGACAGACTCTCGGGCTCCCCGTCTTTGGGGCGCGGCGCAAAGGCCTGCTTCTTGAGCTCCTCGATATCGACCGGCTTCTCCGGCTCGGCAGGAGGAAGATCGACCTCCCTCTTGCTCGGTTCGAGCTCCGCCGCCTGGTCCTCGCGGTCGAGCAGGTCGATCAGCTCATCGATCTGGTCCGAATACTCGTCCGGGGCCTCTTTTTCCTCGCTGACAGGGACCTCTGTCTCCTCCGAGCCCAGCATGGCGCTCAGCCCGGGGATCGTGATCTCCTCCGGCTGGCTGGGTGCTTCCGGCTCGGCGGCCTTTTTACGGGACGAGCGGCCGATCCGCTTCCACCATTTGGGCTGCTGCTCCTTCTCGTGAGCTTCCTCTTCTTCGATCAGGGACTTGCGCACATCCCCCAGGATGTCATCGGGAGAAGTTTCTTCTTCCTCCGGCCTGGCGGGTTCCGCGGCAGATATTTCAGAAGGGACGGCCGGCTCTTCCGCCTGTTCCTGCCCGGTACTGACATCCGCCCGGGCAGGCTCGGAATGGGTCGGCTCCTTTAATTCCGGATGGGCCTCGTTCGATTCGGGTTCGAGGTTCTCGAATATTTTCTTGATCTCTTTTTTCTTCGACATAATTCCACTCTCACTGACTAAGGAAGGCTGGTGGGCAGCACAGGCTGTTCGAACATAAAGGTTACGAGTACCTCACCCGATTCGGGCAGGACAAAGCTTTCACTGCGATAAAGACCCGGCAGGCTGACGGTAATGCCGGTCCCCGGGGTATAGCCGGTCATATCGAAGACCGTGATGCCTTCCTGGGTACGCTGCGTGACCTGCTCGTTGTTGGAGGTGGTCAGCTGCACACTCATGGCATCGATCCACTCACCGGGATCGGGCAGTTGATTGGCATTGCGGTCCATGAACACCCGGACCCGGACCTGCGCCGTGGAAATATACGGTGTGGAAGTAGGCAACGGCGTCCGGGTGGGGACGATCGTCGAGACAGGGATGATGACATCTGATTCGGTCATTTCATACCGGTAAAAATCGAAGGCGAACAGGTTGTCCATGAAGGCATTGGTGTAATCTTCGCCGCCCCTGCATTCCAGGTTCCCGGCAACATGCTCCCAGGTGACAGGCAGTTTCTCCCTCTTTGTTGACGTGACCGCCTGCTGAAAACAGCTTAATCCGCTGTGGTAGGACAGGAAGGTGAACCGCCACATATCCTCATAGGAGGTCAGCGTGGTATCCCCGCCGGCGATCACGGTCGCCACGACTGCCGTGGCCGTCGCCGCATCGGCATCCTCATCACGTTCAACAACGGCCAGGCTCATAATGTAATCCACCTGTTCGCAGTTCGCCCGGACCAGCTTGGCGATCAGGGAGACGCTTTCCTTGGCTTTATTAAGGTCCAGTCCATATTCACACGTGGGGCAGGTCGCATCCATCTGGCGGACGGCCGCGCCGCGGATCATAGCCTGTGTCTCGGGCGGGTGGCTGACATACGGGGTGGAACATTGGGTCGGCAGGAGCACGGTCGAGCAGACCTGCTGGTAATAGGCAGGGTCGCGGCGCAGGAGGATATCCATCCCCAGCTGGCTGATCTGCCCGAGGCCATACTCATCCAGGTAAAAACGGGAATTCCCCGGCCAGAACTGCGTTTCCAGCTCGATCAGGGTCTTGAGCAATTTAGGCGGTATGCCCACATCCCGGCTCGCCAGCCAGATGTAATCATCGTACTGGTTCTGCCATTCG
>DASUOS010000516.1:0-3870 GCA_036276515.1 Anaerolineales bacterium
CTGGGAGAGCTGGCCGAAGCCCAGGAGCTGCGCGCCCAGGCCGACGAAACCCAGCGCATCATCCGCCGGGCCCAGATCGACCTGGAGATCGCCCAGCTGACCCTCGAGCAATACAAAACTCAGGGGCGTTCTGAAAACGAGGTCAAGATCCAGGAGCTTCAGGTGGAGCTGGCTCAAATGAAGCTGGATGAAACCCTGCAAAGTCTGGGAATCGACCCCGAGGCGCCCGTGACCGACGAGCTGGAGGCACAGGTTGCACAGGCGCGTGTCTTCTCGCCTGCCGACGGGACGATCATTGCCGGTGTGAACGTGGGACGTAACGTCACGACTACGACCCCTGCATTCATTCTAGGCGATCCGGATCAACTGGAGATTATTGCCGAGCTGGATGCCAGCAAGGGTGATACGGAGGTCCGGGAGATGTTCGAAGGCATGCCGGTGACAGTCACTCTGGATGCCAACCCGGACTTGGAGCTAACCGGCACGATCCGCCAGCTGCCCTCCCCTTTTGGGACGGGCGAGAGCGATGAGCGCGCCATTCACGTGGTCCTGGACTCACCTTCTTCTGCCAGCACCTATCAAAGCGGCGACAAGGTCACCGTGACGATACAGCTCGCCAGCAAGGAAGCCATCCTGTGGCTGCCGCCAGATGCCATCCGCAAAGCCGGCGGGCGGACATTCGTCATCATCAACGGCGAGAACGGCCCGGAGCGCGTCGACATCGAGATCGGCCTGCAAACGCGGGACAGGGTGGAGATCGTCTCCGGCCTGGAGGAAGGACAGGTAGTGGTTGGTCCGTAATCATCCTGTCAATGCCCCGGCGAAAGCAGCCGGGGTTGCGAGAAGCGAATGTCGCCCGCAACGCCCTGGTGCAGGTGCAGTGAGCGACGAAGCAATCTCCTGTTTATAAGGAGAGGTTGTTTTCCAGGCTCACTTTGACAATATAACCCTTTTATGAATTTCTTCTCTCGCCTCACCTCCCTCGCCCACCAGATCTGGGCTACCGCGGGGATCGCGTTTAAGCGGCTGCTTACCCAGCGCTTCCTCAGCTTTGCCTCCATTGCGGGACTGATGATCGCCTCCGGATTTGTCCTGAGCGTGCCGCTCTACGCGGATGCGACCTATTTCCGTTTGCTGCGCGAGGAGCTGCTGGCCGGCCGCGAGCTGGAGCTGACGCAAAAGCCGGTGGACTATGCGCCGCTCTCATTCGTCTTCGAGCTCAAGGCCGCCGGCAGGAACAGTCCGCAGTGGCAGAACGTGGAGGAAGTGGATGAATACCTCTCGGATGGGGCACTACGCACCATTGACCTGCCCATCCACCAGATGGTGCGCCGCTTCCGCACGGACGGTTATTTTATGTTCCCACCGCGCGATCCGAGCAATCCCGGGGCCCAATATTCCCTGACGACCGCCAACTTCGCTTTCATCACACCGATGGAGGAGACCATTCTCGTGGTAAACGGTGCGCTGCCCCAGCCATTCGTCTCCCTGTTGAATGAAGGGGACGCGATTGAAGCGATGGCGAGTGAAACCTTTGCCAATGAGTTCGGGGTCCAAGTCGGGGATACGTATTCTCTCCGCACAGATACCCGCCAATTGCCTGTCTATATCGCCGGTCTATGGCGCGCCGTGGACCCGTCTGCCCCGTACTGGGACGTCAAGGACCAGAATCTGCTCCTGGTCCATGAAGAGACGTACGCAGGCATCATCAGCGACACCGTGGATGACGAGCTGGTCAACTCCACCTGGACCATCACAGCCGATGGATCTTCCTTGCATGCGGGAGACGTCCAGGCGCTGGAGGACCGGATCCGCAGCATCGAGAGTCAGGCTGCCGAACTCCTTCCAAACACGGCTCTGATCGCCTCCCCGCTCGAAGCGCTTGCCCGTTACCAGGAGAACGCGCCGACACTCACCTATCTGTTGTTCGCGTTCAGCGTTCCCATTCTCAGCTTGATCCTGGCCTTCATCGGTCTGGTTGCCGGACTGTTCGTTGGGCAGCAGCGCGGTGAGATGGCGATCCTGCGCAGCCGCGGCGCGAGCGCCTTCCAGGTGGTGGGCATCTCATTATTACAGGGAGTGATCCTTGGCGCGGTCGCCCTGGCAGGTGGGATCGGGCTCGGGTACTGGATCACCCACTCCATCGGCCGGGCGCGCAGCTTCCTCGACTTCAGCGCGGCAGGCGGCCTGCGCGTGGACATGACCCCGCAGATCCTTGGCTATGGCCTGCTCGGCATTGGCATCATTCTTATTATTCAGGTCCTCATCCCCACCCTGAGCGCAGCGGAGAACACCATCGTCTCCTATAAACAGGAGCGCGCTCGTTCCTTCCGCATCCCCTGGTGGCAAAGATACTGGCTGGATGTCATCCTGCTCATTCCCGCGGGGTATGGACTGTGGCAGTTGACCGAACAAAGTAAGCAAGCCCTGAGCGGCGCAGAGGAGATCCCTGACCCGCTGCAGAACCCGCTCCTGCTATTGGTTCCGGCGCTCGGCATTTTCTCCGTTGCACTTTTAACCCTCCGGCTCGTCCCTCGCTTAATGGCATTGATCTCCTGGGCGCTCCGGCCGTCGAAAAGTGTCGGCCTGCTGATGGCGGCTCGCTACCTCGAGCGGACACCCGCATTCTACAGCGCCCCGCTGGTCCTGCTGGTGCTGACTCTGGGCCTCTCCGCCTTTACCGCCTCCCTGGCACGCACACTCGACAGCCAGCTCGATAAACAGGTCCATTATCAGGTCGGCGCAGACATGAACCTGGTTGAGCTGGGCACAACCTTCAATGAAGACGCGCCCAGCCCCGTTTACACCTTCGGTCCCGTCGAAGATCATCTGACCCTTCCTGGTGTCGAATCGGCGACTCGCGTCGGACGTTATAAATTTACAGCCATCGTCCCGAGTGGCAGCCTGCAGGGCACTTTTCTCGGCATCGACCGCCTGACCTTTCCCACGGCTGGCTACTGGCAGCGTGACTTTGCCACGGAGCAGCTGGGCGTGCTGATGAACCAGCTTGCTGTCAATCCAAAGGGAATTCTGGTGCCTGAAAACATTCTTGCTCAGCAAAAACTCGAGGTGGGCGACACGCTGCGGATTTCGATCACAACCGGTGTGGCAGGCGAGTCCATACCGTTCGAAGCGCCCATCGTCGGTTCCTTTGAGCTCTTCCCGACATGGTACCCGGAAGATGGCGCCATGATCGTCGGCAGTCTCGAAGAGCTCTTCCTGACCGCCGGCGCGGAATATCCGCACGAGGTCTGGCTGGGGACCGGGCGTGAGGCAGATCCCGAGTCCATTGCCTATGCTGTGCGCGGCTTCAGCATCCTTCTCGACCAGCAGGCAGACCAGTCTAAGCTGGTCCAGAATGGATTAAACACGATCGTCCGTGATTGGAAGTCTGCAGAGCTGGACATCCGCACCGAGCAGAGGCGACCCGAACGGCAAGGACTCTTTGGCTTGCTTTCGGTAGGCTTTGTTGCCTCGGCACTGCTTACGGTGCTCGGATTCCTGCTGTATGCGCTGTTCTCGTTCCGCCGCCGCTTCATTGAGATGGGCATGCTGCGTGCCATCGGCCTGTCCATCCGGCAAATGACGGGCCTGCTCGCTGCTGAGCTGGCATTTCTCGTTTTGCTCGGCATCGGTGTCGGTACGGCCTTGGGCGTGTTCGCCAGCCGGTTGTTCGTTCCCTTTTTGCAGATCGGCGCCAGCGCGCAGTCGCAATATCCGCCGTTCCAGATCGAGATCGCCTGGCTCGCGATTGCAGAGATCTACGTCTTGTTTGCCCTGCTCTTCGTGGCGGCCCTGAGCGCGCTTTCGGCGCTGCTTGTGCGGATGAAGATCTTCCAGGCGATCAAGCTTGGAGAGACAACGTAGAGC
>DASUOS010000517.1:0-23074 GCA_036276515.1 Anaerolineales bacterium
CGTGATCCGCAGAACGCCCAGCGTGGTATCGCGGAACTGGTTGCTGACCTTTTCGATGTTCCGGGTATGGGCTTTGGACTGCCCGAAAAGCTTGAGCGTGGTTAACCCCTGCAAACTGTCGAGGAAATGGGCAGAGAGACGCGAGAGCGTCTGGTACTGGCGTTGGGTGACGATCTCGGCTCCCTTGCCGATCATGATCATGAAAAAGGGGATCAGCGGCGCGGTGAGCAGCATGACGATGCCGGAGAGCAGGTCCATGGGGAAGACAACCACCAGGATGCTGATTGGGACCAGTGCAGTCACCACAAGCTGGGGGAGATACTGGCTGTAATAGGCGTCCAGCGCTTCGATTCCCTCAACCGCGGCTGTGGTCAGCTCGCCGGTGCGCTGGCCGCGGGTGTAGGCAGGGCCCAACTGCAGGATGTGGTTGAAGAGCCGCTCGCGCAGGTCGGTTTTGATCTGCACAGCGACGATGTTCGCGCTGATTTCACTGACCCATGTAAAAAAGGCGCGCCCGGTAATGAGGAGCAGGATCAACTGCAGCCAGGGCAAGACATCGCCAAGGGTCTGCCCATCCAAATGGATGGCGTTGACTGTGCTGCTGAGGAGGTAAGCCTGACCGATCGTCAGCAGACCGCCTGCAAATCCGGAAAGAATCGTGATGAGAAATGGAGTACGTGAGTCGCGGGTGAGGGAGAGGAGTCGGCTGTGCATCGGGGTGTCAAGTATAAGGTGTTAGGCTCAGGTTAAAACGATGGAAGGTTGATGAGAGTTCTCAACCTTCATCCCTTGTAAAGGAAAGCCTTGCAGAGGATACCAGCCTCCGCAAGGCTTTTGTATTAGTAAACGAGCGTCTTCTTATCCGTCGTAATTCGCTTGCGAAACATGTAGTAGGTCCAGCCCTGGTAGGCCAGTACGATCGGTACAAAGATTACCGCCACAATGGACATGACCGTCAGCGTGTACTGGGAGGAGGATGCGTTGAAGATCGTCAGGGACCATTCCGGGTTGAGGCTCGAGACCATGACGCGCGGGAACATCAGGGTAAAGAATGCCACCTGGGTCAGCACAATATGCAGGGAAACACTGATGAACGCCCAGCCTTCCATCTTGCGGTTGATGAAGTAAATGGCCGAGAGCAGTGCGACCACGGAAACGATAGGGGTGATTCCCGGGTTGACGCCGATCTTGGTCAGGACGTCGGTGTAGATATAGGTGCCGACGGCCAGCAGGATGACCATGACTGCCGCGAAGATGTACAGCTTCTTGGCGAAGGCCCGGGCGCGCTCACGCATTTCTCCGTCAAGCTTCAAAGACAGGAAATTGGCACCGTGCAGCAGGAAGACGGCTACGGTCGTCAGGCCGCCGATCAATCCGAAGGGGTTGAGCAGGCCAATGGTGGTCGCGATGCCGTTCGGGCTGACGTAGTTCATGCTGGCATCGATCGGCACGCCCTTGGCCAGGTTGGCGAAAGCCGTTCCGAGCAGGAGCGAAGCGATGAAGGATCCGATGGCGATCATCCAGTCGAAGCGGCTGCGCCAGGCGAGGTTGGAGTCCTTGGAACGGTATTCGAAGGAGATGCCGCGGATGATCAGGCCAACCAGCATCAGGAACAGGGGCAGGTAGAAGCCGCTGAACATGGTGGCATACCAGTGCGGGAAGGCCGCAAAGGTCGCGCCGCCGGCCGTCAGGAGCCAGACCTCGTTGCCGTCCCAGACCGGGCCGATTGAATTGATGATGGCGCGGCGTTCCTCATCCTTTTTGCCAAGGAAGGGCAGCAGCATCCCGACACCGAAGTCGAAGCCTTCGAGGAAGTAGAATCCGATCCATAGGATGGCGATCAGGATAAACCAGAGAGTTTGCAGAAATTCGTAGGACATGTCAGCCTCTTGTATTAGTCTTGCGCGCCGATGGGTAATGTCTCACGCAGGCCGCCCTGGGGCTCGACATCCACCGATTCATGGATGGCCGCATCCGGTCCGGCGATGGCATATTTTTTCATCAGATGGAACATAGCGACACCCAGTGAGCCGTACACGACTGCATAGCCGATCAGGGAGATCAACAGATCGAGCGTGGTCAGATTGGGCGAAACGGCCTGCTGGACCGTGAGCAGCCCCTGGACGATCCAGGGCTGGCGGCCCATCTCGGTCAGGATCCAGCCGCTGGAGTTACCAATATAGGGCAGGACCAGCACCCACGGCACCCACTTCATCCATTTTGCGTTTTCATAGTTTTTGCGGGTGGAGAACAGGAACCAGGCTGAAAGCGCCATCATCAGGAGACCGACCGTCATCATGAAGCGGAAGGTCCAGTAGGTAACCACCATCAGCGGGACGTAATCGCCAGGCCCATATTGCTGCGTGTACCGGAACTGAAGATCGTTCACGCCTGTAACCTGGCATGAAAAGTCATTGCAGGCCAAAAAACTTAATAGATAAGGCACCCGGATTGACCAGACTTCACGTTTACCTGACAAATCGCCAATCGTCAGGATGGAAAAGGAAGCCGGTTTTTCCGACCACCAGTGTGCTTCAATGGCCGCGAACTTCATCGGCTGGGTCTCGAACATGTACTGCCCGTTGGTGTGGCCGCCCAGGAAGACCAGCGTGCTGGCAATAAGGCCGACCAGGGCCGCGATCTGGAAGGAACGCTTGAAAAGCTCCACATAGTTCTTGCGAATGAGATGATAGGCGCTCACACCCAGGATCAGGAAGGCAGCCGTGGCGAGCCCGGCGGAGATCGTGTGCCAGAAGAACAGCCAGCCCTTCGGGTTCATGGCCAGGGCGAAGAAATCCACCAGCTCAGCACGACCGGTGGCCTCGTTGATCACATAGCCGACCGGGTGCTGCATCCAGCCGTTGGCGATCAGGATCCACAGTGCTGAGAGGTTCGAGGCGATCGCTACGAGCCAGATCGAAGCCAGGTGCACTTTCTCGGGTACGCGTCCTTCACCGAATATCCAGACACCGAGGAAGGTGGATTCCAAAAAGAAAGCCATCAGGGCTTCGATCGCCAGCGGTGCGCCGAAAATGTCGCCCACGTAGCGCGAATATTCCGACCAGTTCATTCCAAACTGAAATTCCTGGACGATGCCCGTGACAACGCCGATGGCGAAGTTGATCAGGAACAGCTTGCCCCAGAACTTGGACAGCATGCGCCAGGATTCGTCCCGGGTCTGGTAGTATCGTGTCTGAAAATAGGCGACAAACCACCCCAGTCCCAGGGTGAGCGGGACAAACAGAAAGTGGTACACAGTTGTCAGACCGAACTGCCATCTTGAAAGTGTGATTGGGTCCATAGACTCTCCTTAAAAAAGTTTCACGCGCCCTCCGGGCGTGCTACGTTTTACACCAGGCTTGGTATGACCATTGGAATGCCAAGCGACTCCTTGACCAGATCTTCGAATGTAATGGATGCCATCTCGCGCAGCATCGTCACCTGGACGCGTCCCCACTTCGGGCGGACCGGGCAGCTGACCTGGAAGGGGCAGTCGTCCTCACCCTTGACCTGCAGGCACTGCGAGAGCAGGATCGGCCCCTCGAACGCTTCCACAATATCTTTCAGCGTGATCTGGGAGGCGGGGCGGGGCAGCATTAGTCCGCCATCCCGGCCAGGGAAGGTGTTGACGAGTCCTGCGCGGGCGAGCTGTGCGACGATCCGGCTCATAAACGCCTTCGGGACCAGCATTTCCTGCTGGATTTGTGCCGTGGAACGTTTGACGCCATGGCCCTGTTTGGCGAGCGCCAGCACCACACGGACGGCATAATCGGTTTGGCGGTTGATCTTCAGCATGGGAATAATCCTGTAAATCTATTACACTTCAGGTAAACGTTGACTCTTATTGTAAGCATTCTGATTTTACCGTAATGTGCAATTTATCACAAGCTGAATGTGATAATTGTAACAAAGAGTGCCAGCTTCTTTTGCCTTTATTTCCTTCTTCCAAACGACATCAGGAATTTGGAAAGCGAAGCAGTATAATCACTCAAAACATATTCTGAGGTAATCAATGATCGATCCTGTAATTTTTACAATTCGAATCGGCAGCCTGGAATTTCCCCTGCGCTGGTATGGGGTGATCGTGATGATCGGCGTCATCGTGGGTTCATTGATCGTTGAGCGCGAGCTCCGCCGGCGCGGCGAGAACGGCGACCGGATCTGGGATGCGTTGATCTGGGTACTGCCAGCCGGTATCATCGGCGCCCGCTTATGGTACGTGCTGAATGCCACTCTCGGCGGAAACCGCTATTATATTGAGAACCCCGGGCAGATCATCAATATTCCCCAGGGCGGGCTGCACATTTTTGGCGGATTCTTATTCGGCGCTGTTGCTCTTCTGTACTACCTTCGTAAGAACAACCTGGATCCCTGGCTCTTTCTCGATTCCGCCGGCCCTGCCATGTTGATCGGCCAGGCGATCGGTCGCCTCGCTAACTTTATCAACCAGGAGCTGTACGGGCCGCCGACCACGCTTCCGTGGGGGATCCCTATTTCTGCCGACCATCGTCTCCCGGCGTATGCCAACCTCGATCAATATCCCATCGATTCCACCCGCTTTCACCCAACGTTCGCCTATGAAATGCTCTGGAACTTCCTGGCAGCGGGATTGCTGCTCTGGCTCTCGCGCCGCTACAGGGACCAGCTCAAGCCCGGCGCCTTGTTTGCGGGCTGGCTGGTGCTGGCCGGTGTGGGACGGGTCATCATCGAATTGTTCCGTCCCGACCAGCCCAGGATCGCCGGGCTGGGATTTAGCTATTCAAGCCTGTTCGCCGCCCTGATGGCGATCGCCGGAGCGATATTGCTGATGGCGCGCTACAAGGCGATCAACCTGAAGTTTGCGGAAAACTGGGAAGAGGAATATCAGCTTGTTGGACAGCTTTCCACTACGGAGAAGGTAATAGCTGATTCAGATGCTCAGGTCGGAAAAAAGACAACCGGCAAAGAATCCCTTATTCAGAAGAAAGCTCGAGAAAGAATGGCAGAACGCAGGGCAGCGAGGGAGAAGAAATCGTCCTAAATGTTTGCCAATAGGGTGAAGATTGCTTGCCCCAGGCAGGGCACGGTTCGCGGTCGTCGGGTCTACGACCCGTCACGCAATGACATGATCGGTATAAAAAACTCCCGGACATCCGGGAGTTTTTGCTTAATCGACTGCGGAGACGGTAACCGTCTGCGATTCCACACCTGATTCTTCGTGCTGGCGTTTATCGAAGCCGAAGCGCTCGAAAATATCGCCGTAGATCTCGACGATCTGCTTGCGGCTAAAACCCATCTCCTGGTAGGAATAGACGTGGTCGGTTTTGAAGGTCAGCGTTTCCTTGACGGCCTCGTCCACGATGATATCGAGTCCGGGCTTGTCTGGGTAGCCAAACTGCTCATAGAACGAGCGGATCACCAGCTCCGGGCGCTGGATCAGGTCATCGTAGTTCAGGATCAGGTGCCGGGGGGAGGGATGCGAGTCGATGTAGTGAAGCGGATAGCGGTACCAGTGCTGGGTGAAATCCAGGATCTCGTCCAGGTACAGATATTTTTCCTCAGGTTCGGTGAAGACGCGCCTGGCGTAATTGATCCAGGAAATGGTGGAGGGGAGCATATCCAGCGGGTTGCGCGCCAGGTAGATAATGCGCGCATCCGGGAAGAACTCGAGCAGCGTTTCGATCTTGGGGCTGAAGGCGGGATTCTTTGCGACGAAATACTTCTTCCCTGTCGCATACATGTGCCGCTGCAGCATGGACTTGTAGAACGTCATGATACGGCGCTTATGTTCGGGCGAGAGAGCCTCGTCGAAGTGCTGGTAGTTCGGCAGCTCGTCCATGAACGGGAACAGGAAACTGACCCAGAACGAGTCCCAGATATGGAGCAGGATGTTCTCATCCTCCTCCGGCTGGAAGAACGAAATGCGGTGGATCTTGAACTGGCCCAGTGTGCGCCGGTCGAATTCATAGAGCAGACGGTGCACATGACCGCCCAGTTTTTTGTCGAGCCGCGAAAAGAATTGTGTGAGCTTCTTCTGGGTGACAGATGGGGTGAGATAGATATCCCAGGTGGTCAGGCTGGTGAAGGTCTCGGTGTCACGGGAAAGCAGGCGGTGGAGAAAGGTGGAGCCGCTGCGTAAATTGCCAAGGATAAAGAGCGGCTTTTCGATAAGCTGGGTTTTGTGTCCGGGAAAGAAGACGTCATCCAGAAAGAAACACAGCCAGTGGATGAGCTGCCCAACGGGCCAGACGGTGTAGAAAAGCAGAAGGAATATAATTCGCTTGCGTGTTAGACGGGCGGGAGTGTTTTCGGGTGCAAAAAGAGAGCGGTAGGTTGTTCGCCAGAACAGGCGGAAATTAAAGGACATTCGGTTTGAGAGTTCCTTACCTTGCAGGCATGGAAAAAGCCCGCAGGGGCTTTCTCAATGACAATTCTATCAGGGTTTAATCGTTTTTACTGTCGGAAGATGCGAGCACAATGCCTCCATGCAATCTAACGATGTGCAGTTTTATTTTGTGATGCAAGGGTGTTTCGGATGCCGGTCGCAGGTGTTTTCTAAAAAGTGCAAAGTATGTCCCTAATTTGCATTCCGTGCCCTATCCCTGCATATAATGCCGGAGTATAACATTTGGAGGTGATCATGAAGAAAAAAGTACAACTAAACGGCAGACATTGGGAAACAGGCAGCATTCACAACGCCCTGGCCCTGCAGGACGTCAGGGCGCCGCATACCGGCCAGCCCTATAGCGAGGCGCTTCTGCTCGGCGTTAGCGGAGGAATTGCGTTTGGCTATTTCACATTCGAATACAAGGGCTATCTGCCCCATGTGGCGATTCTAACCCGCAATACATTCAGCCCTTTTGCAACGATCCTCGAGCGGCTGGGCATTGCCCAGGATGTCCGGCAGACGAACAAGGCGGAGATCGCCGAGAAGAATTTGCGGGACGCGCTCGACACGGGGCTCTTCCCGATCCTCTGGGCGGACCAGTTCAGCCTGCCCTACAACGACCTGGAACCAAGCGATATGATGTGGAGTCCCATGCCTGTTGTGGCTTTGGATGCGGATGAAACCAGCGTGCGGATCGCAGACCGCTCCAGCCAGCCCTTCCACGTCTCCATGCCGGAGCTGACGAAGGCACGCGGCCGGATCAAGGATGACAAATACCGGCTGATCACGCTCGATGCGCCTCCACCGGCCAAGCTGGCGGCCGCGGTCCACAAGGGCATTTGCCAGGCGATCAGCCTGTTCACCGAGGAGCCCCCACGCGGCGCGCGCGACAACTTCGGATTTGCAGCCTATGAAAAGTTTGCCGATATGCTGGTCAACAAGCGCAACAAACAAGGCTGGGAACGGTTCTTTAGCCCCGGCGCCCGCATGGTTCACGCCCTGGCCGGGTCGTATTACCAGCCAGGACTCTATCAATGGATCAATACCTGGGGCTCCGCGGATGGCGCAGACCGCGGCCTGTATGCAGACTTCCTGGAAGAGGCCGTGCAGATCCTGAAGCGGCCCGGCCTCAAGGCAGCCGCGGAAAAATTCCGTGAGAGCCACTCTCTGTGGCTGAAGCTTGCAGACGCTGCGCTGCCCGAAGATGTACCGCTGCTGGGTGAGAGCAGTAAATTGATGCGAAAGAAGCACGAGCTCTTCGTCAAAAAAGGTGAATCAGCCTTGCCTGAGATCAAACAGATCAATACGCGCCTCCGGGAATTGTTAAAAGACTCCGAAACGGAGTTCCCACTTTCCGGCGAGGAGGCCGCAGAGCTGCGTGCCAGCCTGCGCGACCAATTACTGCAGATCAGCGCCATGGAAAAGCAGGCCGTGGATCTCCTGCAGAGTTCAATCGTCTAAACATGATTCGCCCAAACTTAAGGATTGAACCACGGAGTCACGAAGACACGGAGAAACAATAAACGAAAAACTCCGTGACTCAGTGCCTCCGTGGTTCGTCCCTTATGGTCCCATTTGCCGTGTCCCTGCAAGACCTAAAAATTTTAGCCGACCCGTGCGTGGGTCGGCTACTTCTATGGAAAGTATCGCAACGATGCCGAAAGATTAAATTCGGGGTGTGTTATGTTTATTGGCTTTCCACCATTTCCTTGAACCGCTGCATGTCCCTTTGCATTCGTGCGACATAGTTTTTCTTAAGCATGGGACCCAGGATCTTCATGATCAGGGTTTTGAATTTATATTTCGTTTCCATGACCCACAGCGTCTGCCCGTCCCCCTGGTCGATGAATTCATTATGGATCGAATTCTCGGCAAACGGATTCTCGTACACCCCGTGGAAAAAGTCCGGCTCGCGGCGCTGGGTGATCGTTTCCATTAACGTAAACTCCCGTTCATTTTCCCTGTAGGTCAGTTTTGATACCGCTCCCGGCTGTCCCGGGGTACCACTGACAGGCTCGAACCGGATCAAGGAGGGCTGCCAGATCTTCATGTTTTCCGGGTCATCGAATGCTTTCCAGACTTCAGCCCGGGATTTTTGGATGGGAAGCTCGAGCTTGAATTTCATAGCCTTCTCCAGAGATTATTTGCGCAGGAATTCGAGTGTGCGGGTCCAGGCCTGTTCCGCAGCTGCGGGATCGAACTCGGGACGATCCTCTTCGAAGAACCAGTGCGCCAGTTGAGGATAGATATGGAAGGAGGGGTTCAGACCGGCGGCGCGCATGTCCGCTTCGACGCCGCGGATTCCCTCCATGGGTTCCCACTCATCCACATCCGAAAAATGACCGAGGATCTCGGCCCGCATCTTTGCATAGTCTCCTTCACCGACCCCGTAGAACAAAACCATTTTCCCGACGTCCTCCGGTCTCTCGCCTGCCAGACCCAGGGACCAGGCCGCGCCCATGGAGAATCCGATCAACGATAACGGCTCTTTGCCGACCTCTGGCCGGGCGCGCAGGAAATTAACAGCCGCGCCAACGACCGCTTGTTTCCGACTGGAGTCCAGCTCATCCATTATTTGCTTGGCTTCGTCAACTGTTGTCGCAACCCTGCCTTCGTTCAGATCGGGAGCGAACACGGCAAATCCTTCCGATGCCAGCCGGTCACAAACACTCTGGAAAAACGCATTCAATCCCCACCAGGCATGCAGCACCAGTACACCCGGCGCATCCGGCTGGGACGGCAGGGCCAGATACCCAATGGCCGGTTGGTCATCCACATCGAACGAGATCACTTGTCCGCTCATGATTGACTCTCCTGTTTAAGTTTTTCCGCGCCTTTGCGGGTCAGCGCTTCCAGCTCCTGGAACAGCACAGGCTCCACCTTTTTGAAATTAAAGCAGGATTTCCCCTGCATATGTTTTTGCAGCTCAGGGGAGATATCCTTCAATAATTCTGGATACATATAAACGGGCATCAAGTAAAACGAGACATAATTCTTCTTGATCTGCGCCGAGCCGAAGAACAGCTCTTTCTTCCATTTCTCGCTGTAGGGACCGTTGAGATAGTAGGTGTCAGGCGTGTCCATTTTGACGGTCAGATCCTGGGCATGAGCTGCAAGGATTTTCTTTAACTGTTCAAATACGCGGGGAAAACCTTCCTGCACGGGCATCTCTTCCTCCTCTTTTTAGACCATTAAGGCGCGACAACCGTCACACGGATATAGATGGGATCGCCGAACGGGTTCCCCTGCGGGTCATAGGCCTGCCAGGCGCTCTCATACACGCCGTCTGTGAACGGGGCGGTGAAGACGATCTGGATGGTGGCCTGTGTGCCGGATTTCGCCGGATACAGCATTACCTCCTCCGGCGCGCCCAGTACGGCTCCCCCAAGATGACGCAGGCGGTAGGATACATCCCAGTGGCAGGTGCCGGTATTTTCGACCAGCCACTGCTTGTCCATGCTGGAGCCGTAGGTGACGAATGAATTATCGGTGATCGTCACATCATCGATAAAATTGAGGTCGCTGACACAGTCCTGTGGGTTCGTGGTCGGGATGATGGTGGGCAGGGGAGTGGATTGAACAACGACCGCCTGCTTCGTCGGCTGGATGATCAGGGTCGGTTCGATCAGCTGCGGCTCCAGCGTCGGCGGGCGGAAGGGGGGCGGTGTAGCGACAGATGAGCAGGCCGATAGGGAGAGAAGGATCAGAACCACTGCGAGCGGGCGTCGGTTTGGAAAGAGGCGGCATGTGGTCATAAAAAAGAAGGGCGACCCGTTGCCGAGTCGCCCAACGGGCTGATCTAATCCTCGTCTGCGACAGCGCTATCTGCACCGTCGCCGCCGATATCCAGTGGCAGTGCAATCTCGCCGCTCAGAGCTTTCTGACGGATGATCGCCTCGATCTCGCTCATCAGGTCGGGATTCTGGCGCAGGTAATCCTTGGCGTTCTCGCGTCCCTGGCCGATGCGGATGTCGCCATATGAGAAGAAGGCACCGCGCTTCTGAACCACTTCGAACTTGGTGGCCAGGTCGAGCACATCGCCCGATTTGGAGATCCCTTCATTGAACATGATGTCGAATTCCGCCGTGCGGAACGGAGGCGCGACCTTGTTCTTGACTACCTTGACGCGGGTACGGTTGCCGATCACCTCGTCGCCGACTTTAATGGCCTGGATACGGCGCACATCCATACGTACGGACGCATAGAACTTGAGAGCCTGTCCGCCGGTCGTTGTCTCGGGGTTGCCGAACATGACGCCGATCTTCTGCCGCAGCTGGTTGGTAAAAATAACAGCAGTCTTGGTCTGGTTGATCGCGCCGGAGAGCTTGCGGAGAGCCTGCGACATCAAGCGGGCCTGCACACCCATGGTGGCATCGCCCATGTCGCCCTCGATTTCCGAGCGCGGGACAAGTGCAGCTACCGAGTCGATCACGATCACGTCGATGCCGCCGGAACGGACAAGGGTCTCGGTGATCTCGAGTGCCTGTTCGCCGGTGTCCGGCTGGGAGACAAGCAGGTTGTCGATGTCCACGCCTACGCGCGCTGCGTAGACCGGGTCGAGCGCGTGCTCCATGTCGATGAACGCGGCAGTACCGCCCATGCGCTGGGCTTCGGCCACGATGTGCTGGCAGATGGTTGTCTTGCCGGACGACTCAGGGCCATAGATCTCGGTAATCCGTCCGCGCGGCACGCCGCCGACGCCGAGGGCAATATCGAGGGATAATGAACCAGTGGGGAATGATTCCGTCACCATGCCATGGGCCTGACCCAGCGGCATGATCGAGCCTTCGCCGAAGCGCTTTAGAATATCGCCAACGGCTTTATCGAGAACGGCGCGCTTTGCGCCATCCACGTTTCTATTTTGATTAAGTTCTTCGGCGACGGGGGCTTTTGCTTTTCGAGGTGCCATTTCTTGATCTCCAAATACAAGTGTAAGGGTCAGATTTGTGTGTTTGGGAAGTATAGCACAGATGTTCTGAGCGTCAAGGTAGGGAAAAGTGGTCAGGCTTCCGGTGTAGGGGGCCAGTCCTTGGGGATCTACGGCACAACGGTTGGCGTAGTTGGAAGAAAATCCAATGTGGGCACAGGCGGTGGCTGGACCTGCAGGCCATCTTCATGTGTGAATGTAAAATACGTCACCTGACCGGGATAGATATCGACCCAGTATTGCCGGATCTTGTCCTGATAATCGAAGCTGACTTTATACAGCCCGGCAGGCAAGTCGCTCAGTACCAGGTTCTCATTGTAGTACGAATCGGGATTGACCGCGCCTTCGGCATAGGTTTTTACCGATCGCAGCGGCACTTCTGATGGCATGGGTCGTACATCCACTTTGAACTGGTAAAGCAGATCGCCTTCTTCATCCGTCAGGCGCCCAACCAGAATTCCCCAGCCCTGCGGTGGAGCCATCCACAGCTCGGGGTTATAGGTTCGGAAAAATGTGTTCTCTCCAAGGCGCACCTCGAAATGCAGATGCGGTCCGGTCGTCGCGCCGGTGGATCCTACCAGGCCAAGCACATCGCCCGTTTCCACGCGCTGGCCCCGCACGGCGATGATCTCACTCATATGGGCATAGATGGTGTAAAGGGTCTGTCCCTTGTAGCCAAAGTCATGGCGCACCACCACCGCCTGCCCATAGGGATCATGAATGTTCCCTGATGCACCCGAGAATAACCCCCAATCTGCGGAGATGACCGTGCCCGGTCCCGCGGCCAGGATCGGCGTGCCTTCTTCAGCATCGATGTCCACGCCGGTATGGACGATGTTCGGTGCAAAGAACACCCCGCCATAGCGATAATCTGCCAGCGGCCAGTTCACATTGTCGGCGGCGATGGGGCGGGCGAAGTAAAAATGGTCATAGGCTGAGACCGCCCATGGGATGGGATAGAGAGGCGGACGCCAGCCCGAGACCGGTTCCGCGCCAGGGGTGGGTAAGACGAAACGAAACGGCGCGATCGTAGGCTTAGGTTCCGGCTCAGGCTCCGCCGGAGGCTCGGTGGCAACGTCTCCGGCTATGACCGCTGTTGGAGTAGATATCGTATCCTGGGTGGGCGCGATGGGTGTGCAGGAGGATACACTCAACAATAACAGGATTAAAAAAGTAATGTCAATGCGAGCGGAGCGAAGCATACCTCGTGTGAAAAAGGTGTTTGCTTGGGGCTGTCGCCCTCGCAACCCCGGCCACTTCACCTGCAATTGCTCCATGTGCAAGTGTCGCCGGGGCAATGACAGACTTAATTTCTTCATGGAATAATCGTCGGCGGGGTAACGGATGGCGTCAGCGTGGTGGACGGGATCGGTGTGACGGAGGGTGTTAACGTGTTGCGCGGGGTAGGTGTAATGCTCGGCGTGAACGTCGGACGCGGCGTGCGCGTCGGCAGTGGCGTCCGTGTGGGGAGCGGTGTGCGCGTGGGAGTGAGGGTTGGCGGTAAAAGCTTCGTCGGTGTGACGAGCACATCGGGCGGGTACAGTTCCAGCATGGCGGTGTACCAGCTCTCGCCGCCGGTCAGGGCAAACTCGGTAAAGCGCGCTCCGCGGAAATACGTGCGCCAGTTGGGCAGGGCCGGTACGCGTTCCCAGCCATACTGCATTGCCAGGGTGGTCACATCCACCCAGTAGCCGGGCGGCACGGGGCTGTATTGGCCGCCCTGTTCATAAACTTTCGGGTCGAGGTTATAGCGGGCGGAAAGGTCCCAGGGCTGGTTGTGTAAAGGCTCGCCCAGCGAACCGTCCTGCTGCTGGGCGCGGATATACAGCCGCCAGTAGGTCTGCGCGCCAAAATCCTCGCGCACAGCAGCCATCCAGCCGGCATTGGTCATCAGCGAGTTGATGGCAAAGGCACGCCCGGTGTACAGCCAGTCCTCTGCGTAGCCGGGATCCATCACCACCGTGATCGGGACGAAGGCATTCTCCAGGCTGCCGAGCGCGTCCCAGCCGGCCTGCTCCTGAACACGCTGCCTTAAAGCTGTGAAAGCCTCGTCCACCAGGTCATGCATCTGCGGATAGGGCGCCAGCACTCCCTCCAGGTTGACCAGCGACCACCTGCCAAATGGCCCTTCTTCGACGGGTTCGCCCATTGCCGCCCACAGCGGGGCAGGAGTGAGGTTTGCCGCTTGCCGAAAGATCTCCGTCAACGAATCAGGCGTTAAGAGGTTTGCCCAGGTCATTCCGCGCAGTGACATGGGGAATGGCTCCAGAGGCTGGAGTAGCTGGCCATCCTGCGAATAGATCGTTAGATATGTATTGTTTGGAGCAGGAAGAGTTGTCAGGATCCGGTCACCCGTACTGTTCCAGGCGGGATAATCGCCATCGCCGAGCCAGGTGGCAGGGTTGTTTTGTGTGGTATCCCAGACGTAAATGCCGCTGCGGCCAACCGCCGTCGCAGAGGAGGCCCAGGCGAGTTTCATTCCATCCGGTGACCAGACGGGATGCGACTCCGCGGCCAGCTCCGTATTGCTCAAGTTGCGGAATCGGCTCCCATCGGTTCGGTCCAGGTCGGCCAGGATGATGTCACCGTCTGAGACGAAAGCGATCTGGCGGCCGCCCGGTCCCCAGGCCGGGGAGTGGTCGGAGGCAGGCGAATCCGTTAGCTTGACCGCGCCATCCAGGGGATCATTTGCCGGCCCCACCACGATCTCGAGATTGTCCTCTGTATACAGCTCATACGCGAAGAAAGAGCCATCCGGCGACCAGGTCGGTGAACCTTCATATTCCGGAGTGTCAGTGAGCTGTGTGATCTCGCCGGTGGAGAACTCCAGTAGATACAAATCCCAGAAGCCGTTGCGGTTCGAGGCGAAGGCGATCTTTTCTCCATCCGGGCTGGCAGAGGGCGTGATATCGTCCCAGTCGCCATAGGTGAGGCGGGTCAGCGGCATTTGGCCCGGTATGTAGGCAAAGAGGTGAGCGAAGCCATCTTCTTCAAACGAGAAAATGACCATTTCCTGCCTGTTGTTTGAAACGACAGGAGCCGGTTCCTCGGTGGCTGTGGGGCGGGCGGTGCGGGTCGCTTCGGGGGCCACGGTCACCTGTGGAGCACATCCCAGCAGGGCAGGCAGGATGAGGCACAGGATCGCAGTGAGCGCGAGGAAACGGAGTAATGAGTTTGGCATGGAAATGTTATTAAACGGAGCCAGCCTCTGGTGTATCCGGAGGCGGCTTTACATCAAAGGTAAAAGTCTGCGGCTCGGCGGCCGGCCCATCAGGGTAAAAGAGTTTCGCTTCCAGCGTGTATGGATTGTTCAGCTCGCCGCGTATGTGCATGGTGAATTCAAGCTTCCAGCTCATCGGCTCGACGATGCTGGTGGAGGCGATCTCCTCTCCATCCGCGTCGCTGAGCAGGACTTCGATATGGGGCCGCTTCTGGTAGGGGGTGATCTCAATGTTGACCCGCAGCCGGTACCCATCTGGGTACGGTTCTGCATTGAGACCCAAAATACGGGTCTCTTCGGGCGTCATTCGCTGCAGATTGTCCTCGGGGAAAAAGAAGTCCATCGAGTAATTATAACCAAAAGAAAAAAGCCCGCCTCCGTGGGGAAGCGGGCAATTGGATTACAGTTCAGTTAGCCGTTCTTCTTCTGGAATTCCTTCATGAACTGGACAAGGGCTTCCGCACCTTCGACGGTCATGGCATTGTAGATGGAGGCGCGCATGCCGCCGACCGAGCGGTGACCCTTGAGGCCGATCAGGCCGTTGCTCTTGGCTTCCTTGGCAAACGCATCTTCCAGCTCCTCGGAGGGCAGGCGGAAGGGGATGTTCATGACCGAGCGCGCTTGCGGCTGGGCGTGACCGCGGTAGAAGCCGCCGCTTTCGTCGATGGCCGTGTAGACCGCATCCGCTTTTTTGCGGTTGATCTTCTGGATCTCGGCCAGGCCACCGAGCTTCTTGGCCCACTGGAAGACCAGTCCCACCATGTAGATGGCGAAGGCCGGCGGGGTGTTGTGCAGGGAGCCGCTGGCTGCCAGGGCCTTGTAATCGAGCATGACCGGCAGGTTGGCCGGCGTGCGCTCGATCATATCATCGCGGATAATGACCACAGTCACACCGGCAGGTCCGGCGTTCTTCTGGGCGCCGGCATACAGCATGGCATACTTTGTGATGTCGAGCGGGCGGCTGATAAAATCGGAGGAGGTATCGCAGACCAGCGGAACGCCGGCAGGCGGGGTTGGCTCAGTGAAATATTCCACGCCATGGATTGTCTCGTTGGAGGTGAAGTGCAGGTAGGCGGCGTTCGGGTCTAGGTCGAGGTTCTCGGGCAGGCAGTTGAAGCCCTGCTTTTCGGTGTTGGCGGCGGCACGGGCGATACCCAGCTTGGAAGCTTCCTTGATGGCCGTCTTGCTCCAGGTGCCGGTGACGATGTAGTCGGCGGAGGCACCGGCGGCGCGCAGGTTCATCGGCAGCATGGCGAACTGCAGGGAGGCGCCGCCCTGCAGGAACATGATCTTGTAATTGCCGGGGATGCCCAGCAGCTCGCGCAGGTCTGCTTCGGCGGTCTGGATCACAGCTTCGAATTCCTTCGAGCGGTGACTGATCTCCATCACAGACATGCCCGTGCCCTTGAAGTCGATCAGCTCGGCCTGTGCTTGTTCGAGGACCTCGAGCGGCAGGACGGCGGGGCCCGGGTTAAAGTTGAAGACGCGTTTGGTCATGGAAAGTACTCCTGTATCTAGTTTTGTAGACGCGCGGAATTGCGCGGAATCACCCATTTCGGACTCATTATATCTTTTTGTCAGACAAATCATCAAGAACAATTGACACATTTCCTGCCTGATGTATGTCGTTGACATGGGGATTTGCCCTATGTAAAATGAATTTGTGGCTAGATTCACCGTTCAAACAGAGACCAGCCGATTCATCGGGCAGGTCTCTGTTATTAATTAATACCGAAGCAAGGAGACAAAAAAATGAAAATCCTGATTTGCGACAAGACCGAGCAGGAATATATCGAACAGATGCGCGCCGCGGGCCTGACCGTGGATGTGCGCGACGACATTACGCCCGAAGAACTGCCCAATGTTTTGCCCGCCTACGACGGCATGGTCGTTCGCTCGCGGACCAAGGTCCGCCAGCCGTTGATCGATGTCTGTCCCAACCTCAAAGTGATCGTGCGCGGCGGCGCCGGCCTGGATACGATCGATCACGAGTACGCCCGCTCCAAGGGCATTACAGTCATGAATACCCCGCTCGCCAACGGCCTGTCGGTGGCTGAGCTGGCCTTTGGCTATATGTTCATGCTGGCGCGCAACCTGTACAAGGCAACCGCCACGATGAAAGCCGAAAAATGGGACAAGAAGTCCTTCACCGGCGACGAGATCGGCGGCAAAACCCTGGGCATCATCGGCTACGGCAACATTGGCCACGCGGTCGCCGTGCGCGCCATCGCACTGGGTATGAAAGTCCTGGCCTATGATCCGTTTGTGACCTCCCAGAACGGCGCCAAGCTGGTCACACTGGACGAGCTGCTGGCCGAGTCCGATTACATCACCCTGCACCTGCCCAAGACCAAAGAATCCGCCAACATGATCGCTGCAGAGCAGTTCGCCAGGATGAAGAACGGTGTCCGCATCATCAACTGCGCCCGCGGCGGGATCGTCAATGAAGACGCACTCTACGAGGCGTTGACCAGCGGCAAGGTTGCCGGCGCAGCCCTCGACGTCTTCGCCGAGGAGCCGCCCACGGACTGGAAGCTGCTCAAGCTCGACAACGTGATCGCCTCCCCGCACATCGGCGCCGGGACCCGGGAAGCCCAGGCCCGCGTCGGCGCGGAAGTGGCCGAGAAGCTGATCAACTTCGCCAAAAACGCCCAGCCTGCCTAACAATTAAGAGTATGTCATTGCGAGGAGGGTGATCTTCCCGACGAAGCAATCTCAAGGTAACATGAGATTGCTTCGTTGCTTTACTTCTCGCAATGACATAAAAGGAGATGTGTATGAAAAACAGTAGCGATATCGGCATCCAGATCCCCCAGGTCTATCTACCCAAACCCGGCACCGACCTGACCCGGTGGGCGGTCATCGCCTGTGACCAGTTCACGTCCCAGCCGGAATACTGGAACGATGTGGAAAAGATCGTTGGCGACGCTCCGTCTACGCTGAACCTGATCTTCCCCGAAGTCTATCTGGAAAAGCCGGGCGGCGAGGAACGCATCCAGAACATCCAGGCGACCATGCGCAAATACATGGACGAAGGCATTCTCCAGCCGCATGATGGAATAGTCTATGTGGAGCGCAGCGTAGACGGTAAAACGCGCAGGGGCATTGTTCTCTGCCTGGACCTCGAAGCGTACGATTACACCAAAGGCTCCTCCAGCCTGATCCGAGCCACTGAAGGGACGATCGTCGACCGTCTGCCGCCGCGCATCAAAATCCGCGAAGGCGCGTCGCTCGAGCTGCCGCATATCCTGGTGTTGATCGACGATCCGAATCGCACGGTCATCGAGCCCATCAGCGCAGCGAAATCCAGGCTTGAGAAATTATACGATTTCGACCTGATGTTCAATAGCGGCCATCTTGCCGGGTATGCAGTGAATGATGAATTTGAGAATCAGGTGGTTGAAGCCCTGCGTGGACTTGCCAACCCTGAAACCTTTGCATCAAAGTATGGTGTCGGAAAGGACCAGCCCGTCCTGCTCTTTGCGATGGGTGACGGCAACCACTCTCTCGCCACGGCCAAGGCCATCTGGGAAAAAATGAAGCCGCAGGTTGGCATGGACCATCCCTCACGCTATGCCCTGGTAGAGATCGAAAATGTCCACGATGAAGGCCTGGAATTCGAGCCCATTCACCGCGTGTTGTTTGGACTGAAGAAGGACCTGTTCGCCGAGCTGGAAAAAACCTTCGGCGCGAACTTTCGCTACAAACCTGTGACGAGTGCAGAGGAAATGGTCAGGACGGTGGACGCCGCTCAGGATGGGAAGCAGGCCATCGGTCTGGTGGGAGGCGGGAAGGAGTTTGGCGTGGTCGAAATCGCCAACCCCTCATCCAATCTGCCGGTCGGAACGATCCAGGCCTTTTTGGATCCTTTCCTCAAAGAGGGCGGCGCAGAAAAGATCGACTATGTGCATGGCGAGGATGTAACGGTCAAGCTTGGGAGCGAGCCGGGGAATGCCGGTTTTTACCTGCCGGGCATGAGTAAGTCGGACCTGTTCAAGACGGTCATTCTCGACGGCGCCCTGCCGCGTAAGACGTTCTCGATGGGGGAGGCACATGAAAAGCGCTTCTACATGGAAGCGAGAAAAATTTCCTAATTCCCTCGGGGCGGTCAATAGGCCGCCCCGAGAACTTTTAATGCCTCTTCAAAGTCATCCGGGTGCGGGGCAGAAAACTTCACCCTCTCATTCGTCGCGGGATGAATGAAGGATAATGCCTGCGCGTGCAGCATCGGGCGAGGCAGCCCATAGCGGTCCCTGGCGCCGTACAGGATATCCTCGACCAGCGGATGTCCAAGGGCGTAGGCATGGACGCGGATCTGGTGGGTCCGTCCCGTCATCGGCTTCGCCTCCACCAGCGCTGACTCTTCATACCGCTTGATCACCCGGAAGCGCGTCTCGGATGGCTTTCCGTGTTTATTGTCGACCATCGTGCGATGTTTATGTCCCACATTGGCGCGCAGGGGATGCTTTGCAGTTTTGTCCTCCCATTTTGGGTTACCCTCCAGGATCGCATGATACGTTTTCTGCGCCGTATGCTGCTCAAACTGGAGATTCAAGGCGCGATGAGTGTCAGCATCGCGGGCGAAAACAATCACCCCGCTGGTGATCTTATCCAGGCGGTGGACGATAAACACCTTGCCGAACGGCTCCTCCAGCCTTTTGACGAGGTAGTCCGAATCCTTTTCCCAGCCATCCGGCAGGACGGAAAGCCCGGCAGGTTTGTCAATGACCAATAGATGTTGATCTTCGTGAATGAGTTTCATGTTTTAAGCTCAGCAGGAAGCGGCGTCAGCTCGAAACTTCCCTCGAACTGGAAATGGCGATCTTGTGAAACCTGCGCGCGGCGTGAAGAGTCAAATAATAATCGCTGCTATAGGGAATGATCCAGAGGACGACCCTGTACCAGGGGCTTGTCGCAAGCCAGGTGAGCACAGGAGGATTATAACCTTGCGCGGTGACTGGCTGAAGACCTCCTCGAAATGACAGAAAACCCTTGACATTAACGTTACGTCAGGGTTTAAGATAGCGCCATGTTCACTGTCAAGCAGCTCTCGAAACTGGCTGGCGTGACGCCGCGGACCCTGCATCATTACGATGCGATCGGGCTTCTCAAGCCGTCCCGTGTGGGCGATAACGGCTATCGTTACTACGGCGAGGAGTCCCTGCTGCGGCTCCAGCAGATCCTGTTTTACCGTGAGCTGGGAATTCCGCTGGAGGACATCAAGAAGATCATGGGACGCCATGACTTCGATGTGCTGGGCGCGCTGCAGGGTCATAAGGAGGCGCTCAGTAAACAGGTGACGCGTTTGAACCGCCTCATCCACACAGTGGACAACACGATTCATCATTTGAAAGGAAATACGACTATGAGCGACAAGGCTTATTTTGAGGGCTTTAGCGAAGAACAACAGGAAAAATACGCGGCCGAGGCGGAACAGCTGTACGATGCCGACAGCGTGCGCGAGTCCAACCGCAGGTGGAAAGCCTATCCTGCGGCCAGGAAGGAAGCCATCATGGCGGAAGGCAAAGCTGTCTACGTGGATATGATCGCAGCCATGCCGAAAGGCGCGGCGCACAAGGACGTGCAGGCGATCGTTGAACGCTGGCGAAAGCACATGGATTACTTCTGGACTCCCAACCTGGACCAGCTCCTCGCCCTGGCCAACGGCTACAACGATGACCCACGCTTCAAGGCGAACTTCGCTAAGATGCACCCGCAGCTTGCCGAATTCATGCGCGAAGCGGTGGAAATCTATGTGGCAAATCAAAAGAAGTAAGAAATAAGAACGGTCGCATGGCCGCTCTTATCGATAGTGAGAAACAATGAACGAAGAAATTTATCCGATGCCGTTCTTCCCAACCCTGTTCGTGAAGGACCTGGAGGTCTCCTCGGATTTTTATCAGAAGGCCCTGGGCTTCAAACACATCTTCACCATGCCCGGTCTTGTGCACTTACGCTGGGTGAAGTACGCCGATATTTTGATCGCCGGACATCGTGATGGCGAGGACATCACTGATCCCAAAGGGGCCGGTGTGGCCCTGAACTTCAATATGCTCGATCGTTTCAACGGTGATTTGGATGCCTTTGCGACATATGCCCGTGCGCACGGTGCAAACGTCCACGGTCCGATCGAGCAGCCATGGAACGTGCGTGAAGTCACAGTGCTGGATCCGGATGGATACAGGCTGGTATTTACAATGCCGCTCGATGTCAATCTGGAGTTTGATGAGATGCTCGAGCGGGTAAAAAAAGCCGAGGAAGGCAGTTAGTTGATATCTGCTAATAGAGCCAGAGATGGCAGTCTCTGGCTCTATTCATTGCTCTGCTTGATATTTCACATTTTGCTCGATATTGACACCCTCCACAGGCCGACCCGCCTCCTTCAGCAGGGAGAGATAGTGCTCGCTCTCAAGGGAAAGATAGGCAGGAAGGTGTGCTTCATTGAAGATCTGCCCGCTCCCATGCACCCGGCACGAGAAGGCTTCGTGTTCATAGAGTTGACTTCCCTTCAAAGGGAGATTGTAAGGAGTGATGTTGAGTATACTCTTCCCGCATTGTTCGGGGAATTGACGTAGCTCACGTTTCAAACAGGAATAAAAAACGGCAGTTTCAGTACTGCCGTTCCTTCTTTAGCTGCTTGCTCCGCTGTATTGTTTCAATCCCCGTTTCCAGACCTGGGAAGCAATCATAAAACTCAGGATCCCAATTCCAATAAACATCAATGCACGGTCGAAGGTCATATCGCCGCGCAAGCCCTGGAGTGGAACCGTTGTGGCGACCGCGATCGGGATGACGAAGGTCACGAGAATGCGCAGCCAGGCCGGGTAGACCGTCACCGGGTAACGGCCGGCGTCGAGCAGGGCCTGAAGGATGGTGACGTTGTTGTCGAATTTTGTGAACCAGAACGTCAGTGCAATGAGCACGATCCACAGGCTGTAGATGACGATGCCGCCCGAAATGGTCAGCAGGATGAAGGTCAGGATGTTGAGCGGGGTGGTGATATCCCCCGACATGTTGATGCCGATCACGATCAGGACCGCGGCCAGGATCAGGTCCCAGGCTCGCCAGACCGTGATGCGGGAGAACGTAACCAGGAACATGCTGTTGACCGGCTGGAGCAGGGTGTAATCCATGGAGCCATCCCGGATGCTCTGGTTGAACTTTTCCGTGTTGGGCCAGATCAGGGCGATCATCAGGGTATGGACCAGCCGGAACACGCCGAGCAGTGCGATCAGCTCGCCGAAGTCCCAGCCGCCGATGGTCTCGGTATTGCTGAAAATGATGCTCAGGCTGAGCAATTCCCAGCCCAGCCACATCAGATTGAGCAGGATGTTGACGACTGTGTCGGCACGATAGGCCAGTGACATCTGGATGTTGACTTTTAAGAATGCGGAGAGCAATTTGAGAGTATTCATGATTAAGCGCCTACCGCCGAGAAACGTTTGACACCGTTGCGCCAGATCAGGTTGAAGAGAAAGATTGAGACGGCCAGCCAGATGCCGCCCATCCCGAATCCCTGGATGATCTGGGCACCGGAAAGCCTGCCAAGGATGAGCTGGATTGGGAAGTAGATCAGCAGCTGGAACGGCAGATACTGGGCGATATCCTGGATCAGCCTGGGCATCAGGGTCAGGGGCACGAACTGGCCGGAGAACAACAGGATCAGGGCGTAATAAAATTCATGGATCGAATAGACCCGCGTCGTCCAGAAGGCAAGGGAGGTGATAGCGGCCGAAAGTAGATAGCCGACAAGGAATCCCATCATCATGGCAGGGATGGCCAGCAGTACGCCGGACAACGTCACACTGCTGAAGTCGGGTTTATAGAGAACGAACAGGATGAGCCAGATGGGGATGAAGCCCATGATGGTCAAAGCTTTGAAGGCGATGTTGTTGACCAGCGCATTGGTCAGCATGGGATGGATCGGCCGGACCAGCTCACCGGAGAGTGTGCCGTCCTGGATCTTGTAGCCGAAGCTATGGATGACGATATTGCTTGTGATTTGGTCTACGATCAGGAGGGTCAGGTAATAGGTAGTGAAATCGTTGGCAGTAAAACCGTTCACGTCCCCCTTGCTGTTGGCGATGCTTGTCCACACGGCGAGGTAAATAATAGGGGAGACCAGCCAGTACAGCAGGTACATAATAAGGTTGGCACGGTACTGCCATTGTTCTGCCCAGTTGACCTGCCAGAGGCGTTGGATGATTTTGAACATCAGAACTCCTTATGGAGTCAGGCGGCTTGCCGCTTGAATTGCAGGGCCAAGGCCCTGCACTCCATATTACTGATTGAACGCCTGCTCGATGACGTCCTCGATTGGCGGGTCGGTGATGGTGATATCGTGGATGGGCAGGTCCGCCAGAAGTCCCGATGTGACACGGGTCACATCCTCTGCTTTGACCTGGATGTACTGCTTCTCCCAGTCCTCTTCGTTCTGGACGGGAGTGCCGTATTTCGTCAGATCGTGTGAATCGACTTCCGCCAGCCGGACGCCGATCAGCTTGAACGGGGCGATCTTGCGCGAGAGGTCGCCAATGCCGCCATCGTATTTGAGCTGGCC
>DASUOS010000518.1:0-9879 GCA_036276515.1 Anaerolineales bacterium
AGGTCTTCGAGCTTGGTCGTCACAACACCCATATTTCCGAGTTTTTGCTCTATTCCCATTCGAGCGCTCCTTTCTTCCAGGCGTACACATATCCAACCAGTAAGATCACAATAAAGATGACCATTTCGATCAGCCCAAACAATCCGAGCTGTCGGAAGGTGATCGCCCATGGCAAAAAGAACACCACTTCGATATCGAAGAGAATGAACAGAACTGCGACAAGGTAGAAGCGGATCGGCATGCGCCGAGTTCCTTCACCGTAGGGGTTCATGCCCGATTCATAGGGCATGGATTTTGCTGCTGTGTTCTTTTTTGGGCCAAACAATGTCCCCAGGCCGATCGCGATCAAAGCTACCACAGTCGCGATAACGATCAGTAACGCTATGGCAACATACTCGAGCATCAAGACACCTCACATAGTCCCGATTTTTTCAGGAATACGTCCTTAATAGACGATATTTGTGCAACTTGGCACGCATTCGGCGTAGTATAACATAGGAGACTTTTGAGGGCTAGAGAAAGTGTCACTTTTCACAAAAATGATGATAATACTCACATTATAAAAGTGGCATAAAAAAACAGGTCACGCTTTTAGCGTGACCTGCGTGCTCAACCTAAATAATCTCGCAGCTGCCTGCTTCTCGATGGATGCCGGAGCTTCCTGAGCGCCTTGGCTTCGATCTGGCGGATGCGCTCACGGGTCACATCGAAGTAGCGGCTGACCTCTTCGAGTGTGTGGTCCTTGCCATCCTTAAGGCCGAAGCGCAGCTCCAGCACTTCGCGCTCACGGTCCGAGAGGGAGGTGAGAGCGCTCTGGACCTGCTCGCGCAGCATCTGGCGGGCGGCCGCGTCGATCGGGGAAAGCGTATCTTCATCGGGAATGAAGTCGCCGAGGGAGCTCGACTCCTCATCCCCCACCGGCCCATCGATCGAGACCGGCTCCTCGGCCGAGCGCAGGACACGGTCAATCTTCTGGGTGGCGGTCTCCAGCCGGCGCTGCAGGTCAGGCTCGAGAGGCTTTGCCTCGGAGTGGGCGCGCAGGATAGCCTGTACGTCGGAGGCGGGCAGATAGCCCACTTCGAGCGCAAGCTCCTCGGTGGTGGGATCGCGTCCCAGCTCCTGGGTGAGCATCCGCTGGGTACGCAGGATGCGGGTAATCGATTCAAACAAGTGGACGGGGATGCGGATGGTGCGCGCCTGCTCTGCGATCGAGCGGTTGATCGACTGGCGGATCCACCAGGTCGCATACGTGCTGAATTTAAAGCCGCGCCGCGGGTCGAACTTTCCGACCGCACGCAGGAGGCCCATGTTGCCCTCCTGGATCAGGTCCAGGAAGTTGATGCCGCGTCCCAGATAGCGCTTGGCCACACTGACCACCAGCCGCAGGTTGGCGTTGATCAGGGAATGGTTGGCGTCCACGGCGCGCTGGTGAGCCGCATCCAGCTCGTTCTGGAGCTCATGGTCGGAAGGCAGGTTGCGGTACAGGGTCCGCTGGTTGGGAAAGCCGTGGGTATGGTTGATGTGTTCCAGCAGCCAGCCTGCATAGTTTAAAGGAAGCAGATACAGGTTGAGGAAGACGCTGTACGACTTGCGGGCGATCTCGTTCCAGAGCTCGTCCGTGCCCCACATGCCATTATCCAAAAAAGCCCGCAGATAGGACGGCTGGTCCGATTCCCAGCCGGCATGCAGGGCCTGGGATTCGGAGAGGAGCAATCCCAGATCAGGCGGTTCATGATGGAGCCGCTCGGCGTCCTCGAGCAGGCGCTCCCAGTATGTGATCATATCAGAGACCAGGGAATGATAGATGGCACACGGAAGGGTCATATTCTTGCGGAGAGGCCGGCGCTTGTAGGTTGCGACGAGCCGGTTGGCTTCGATCATCGTGGCCAGGCGAAACTCGCTGTCGGAATCCAGCAGCTTGACCTGGCCGATCTCGCGCAAATACAGCCGCACCGGGTCCTCGGACAGCTCGGCAGCCACTTCGGGACTCCTCAGATCGATGACATCTTCTTCGAGCAGGTCTTCATCCTGCATGAGGATGTTCACGTCCGGATCTCCCACATCCTCCATGATCAAATCCGGCAGCTCGTTGACATCGGTCGTGACCGCATCCTGAACACCCTCATCGAGCTCATTCAATTCTTCCTCGTTCGAGACCGGCGTATCATCGCCCTGCTCTTCCGCTTTTAGTACCGGGGGTGTTTCTTTTTTCAAAGCCATAAACCCTCTCTTTCCTTAACCAGACGTTACTATAAAAGTTATGTTACGCCAGCCGTTTATTCCAGTTTTCTCAGTGACATCCGGCGGGAGGCCTGATCAAGATCCCTTAATAGCTTTGTGTTCTGTAACACCAGGTCCTGGTAGGAGGATGCACGCAAATCCCCGGATTGGTGCGCTTCCTCCTGGAGGAAGCGAAGCTGGTTCAGATTCTCCCCCGCCGCCACCCGGCGAAGCTTGATCACCCCGCGCAGCAGCTCCTCCAGAAGCTTTTCCTCGAGCCGTTCCATCTTCTCGGTCTGTGCAAAAAGGTCGCGAGAGAGGCCTTGCAGCGTTTCGGGGACCGCGCCGACCACAAAATCATGGTGCTCGGTCTTATCCTGTTCCACCGATTCGCGGATCAGGCGGAACATCATCTGGTGGTCGGTATATTCGAAATCCTGGACGGTCAGCGGGAGCAGGTCGAACTGCTGGAGCAGCCGGTCGAGGCGAAAGACGAGCTCCGGCTTGCGGAAGAGCACGCCGACAATATACTCCTCGACCATTTTACTGGAGGAGACCGTCACGACCGGTTTCTGCTTGGCAACAACCTGTTTCTGCGGGACCTGGCGCGGCTGTTTCACCTGTTGGCGCGGCGCCTGTACGCCGATGAAGGCGCGCTCGTCCACCCGCAGGTAACGTGCCAGCCGCTGGGTAAAGAATTCCCGGTCTGCCGGAGAGGGGAGATCCTGGATCAAAGGCAGGACCTGGCCGGCAATTTCGTTGACCACCCCGTGGTCCTTCAGGTCCCTGCCCTGGCCAAGAGAGATCATGACGTGCTCGACGATCGGCTTGGCGCTGTCGATGATCTGAGCCCACTCATCCCGGTTGCGGGCCACGATCTCATCCGGGTCCAGGTCGTCGGGCAGGGAGGCGACGCGCAAGTCGGCCTGCAAGCGCGCCTCATTGCGAAGCAGACCGCGCGGATCGAAGTCAAATTCCCCTTCACGGTCCATGGCGGCGCGGGCCGCGTCCAGGCCGCGCAGGATGGCCTTTTGACCGGCCGTATCGGGATCGAGCGCCAGGACAATGCGCCGGGTGAACTTCTTGAGCAGACGCAGCTGGTCCTCGGTGAGCGCCGTGCCCATCGGGGAGACGACATTCTCATAGCCCGCCTGGTGAAGGGCGATCACGTCCAGGTAGCCTTCGACGATCACCGCCTGGTCCGTGGCACGGATCGCCTTGTGGGCGCGATCGAGGCCATACAGCAGGTGTCCTTTTGTGAAGAGAACGGTCTCGGGGGAATTCAGGAACTTGGGCACATCATCGGGATCCACAATGCGCGCCCCGAAGCCGGCCATGCGGCGGGTGGCATCCCGGATGGGGATCATGATGCGGTTGCGGAAGCGGTCGTAATGCCCGCCCGAATCGCGCTGGGAGATCAGGCCTGCATCCAGCATATCTTTGACAGAATAACCGCGCTGGGTGAAGTGGGTCAGGGCCGCGTCCCAGGATCGGGGCGCGTAGCCCAGGCCAAAGGTCTCGATCGAGGCGTCGGTCAGTCCACGCTTGGTGCGCAGGTAATCGAGAATTTCCTTATGGGCCAGCAGATGACTGCGGTAAAAAATGACTGCATCCTCGAGCAGCCTGCGGAGGTGCTCGTAGGCTTCCTTCTGCTGGGGGGACTCCCTGGAAAAGGTTGGCAGCTCCACACCGGCGCGTGCCGCCAGTTTTTCGAGCGCATCCTTGAACTCCAGGTTCTCGCGCTTCATCACGAACTTGAAAACGTCACCGCCCTCGTTGCACTGGCCGAAGCAGCGCCAGGTGCCCGACTCGGGCCAGACCACAAAGGCCGGGGTCTTCTTGTTCTCATGGAACGGGCAGAACCCCGTATAGTTCTTGCCTGCATGGCGCAGCCTGACCCCCGCCTCCGAGACGAGGTCCACGATATCTATGCGTGATTTGATTTCGTCGATTGTGGACATAAGTGATTGAATTATAGGCAGGTTCGGGATTTTGGCAAATAATCGATTAAAACACTCACTGGGGTTTAAGAATTAAAGGCGGGGCAGTATTCACTGCCCCGCCCTACATACATGAGGGAGGAGGAGGAGAACCCCGCCCCATGTCTATACCGAGAACGTCCACGCAACAGGCCTGTCTAACGCTGAGAGCCAGGGTGAGGGCTGCTCGTACCCTCATTTGTCCTTGCCGCTTCCAGCACGTACAGGCAAACCGCAAAATCCGAATCCAATGTCTCGCTTCAATACTCAATCTTAATCACCAAACAGAGTGGTCTACCTGCCTTCCGCAGCAACTCGACTCCTGTTTTGTGGCACGTCCCGATCTAGCAAAACCAGTTTTTACCTGTTGTCACTGGGGTCCAGGTCGATCTCAACATTCTGGAGCCGCTCCCAGAGATTCCTTAATGCATCTCCCAGCGCATCCCAATTAACCTGGATGAACGGTTCGTCACTCGAATCCTCATCCCCGGTCACCGGGATCTGCCTGTCTTCATCCACGACAGGCGTGGAAAAGGGCGTGAGTGTAGGGGAGGGAGTGACATCCTCATCCGAAAGGTCAAGCGAGGGAACGCTGACTACGATCCTGTCGTCCAATTCGCTGAGCGCCGGCTCCAGATCACGGACGGCTGCGACCGCTTTCTGACGAGTTTCCGGGTCCAGGGCGATCACGAGGGCCGCCAGCAGCAACAGCGCAAACAGCACATTCGCCAACCTGCTCAAACTGAACCTCCTTCATCCATCAGTGAAAACTTCCAGAGAAGCTTTGCTCTGACTAACGAAGGAGGGAAGTCGTCGTTATGAAATGTCCTACATACTGATGGAATTTTAATCCCGGTTTATTTACCGCCTCCAGAAAAATAACTGTCCAGCTCCGGGATGGTCAGTCCCACCCGGCGAAGGGAGTCCTGCTGCGACTTCAGAGCATTCAGGATGCGTGCCTTGTCGTTCTCATCCTCTTCTTCCTTGAAGCGGCCGAGGAGCTTGTTGTAGCCCATCAGCACTTCCCTGCGGCGTGCTTCATCGGAGGAGACCGCCACATATTCATCGATGCGGCGCTCGGAGATCTTCAGGTCCGTGCCCAGAGGGTCGGTGGTCACCGTCCGCCAAAAGGTTTCGCTGGCCAGCTTCCAGTCATATAACTGTTCGCCGGGCAGAGCGCGCTGGGCAAAAACGGTATTGGTCATCACAAAGGCAAATATCAGCACAGCCACATTAAGGGCCATGCGCCAGAAAAAAAAGGGGGTTGTACGCTTCCGGCGCGGGCTGTTCTCTATCGCCCGGTTCAACTCAGAGCGAAGGCTCGACCGTAAAAAGGGGGAAGGCCGCACAGCCAGGGCTTCATCCTGCAGCCGCACGATGGAATACAAAAGAGGCCCAAGTTGAGCCTCATATTGTGGATATCGTGCGAGACATTCTTCGAGGGAGGATTCTCCACTCACAATCTGATCTACGCACTCTTCAAAGATAGCTTCGAAATCATTCGTCATATCGGTATCTTTTCTGCCAGTCTCTTGGCGAGGGCTTTCAGGCCTCTCATCTGTAATGCACGGATCGCACCTTCACGTTTTCCAAGATGCCGGGCGATCTCTTCGTTCGACATCTCGTCTATAAACTTTAATAATAGAACCTGGCGTTGATCGTCGGTCAAGGTCTGCAGAGCATTCTTGATCGAATTCATCTCAACCGCGGAGTCAATGCCATTCTCCACAGCCTCAGCGTGTCCCGGGTCAGACAGCCGGACGTCTTCCAGGGCGGCTGTGACCTTGCGTGTGCGGTAGTGATCGATCACCGCATTGTGCGCGATGGTATATAACCAAGCCAGAAACGGAGTTCCACCGATCTGAAACCTGCCCAGATTCTCCCAAGCCTTCAGAAAAACCTGTGACGTTATATCCTCAGCGGTCTGCTGGTCCTCCACACGAAAATACACAAAGCGATAGATCCGCTCCAGGTAAGCATCGTAGAGTGTTCCAAATGAATCCGAGTCGCCTGATTTCGCCTGGCGGACAAGGGTGGCCTCATCCGATAAGGGCATTCTGGACTTTTTGACACTTCGCAAATCTAACACGCTTCACCTCACTTAACGTAAGAATTGTATAAACCGTTACACACGGACATTAAATATCCCGAGGGTCTTCGGGAAACTAACGATTCTGCAATGTGGCTGGGTTGGGGATGAAGAGTCCTGGTCTTAGCCGAGCTTGCCAGGAAGATCCGTGTCGAGCTGAGTAACTAAAATCATTATAGCATCGGGGTTGGAATTGCCTTGTAGGTAATCCCCCTATAATTCTGTCCTATTATTTGATTGTTCCATCGAAAATTCCTGTGTGTCTAAACATATTTACCCTTATATACTCGTGTTTCTTCTATTATAATTAAGGGACTTGTGTGAATTAAGGGACTTGTGTGATGGTCTGCCCGTCGATTTGATACAGGAGGGCACCGAAATCTTCCCAGGTATGGAACTCGACAATTACTTCCAGTATCCCATCCCGATCCAGGAAATTCCCAAGGAAGGTGATTAAAACAAAAAGGGTAGTCCCAGAACCGGGACTACCCATCCTGTACTTCGAGTGGATCACAAACCGGGGTCTGACCGATTCTCGGATTCACAGCCGCCACCCCCGTGACCCTTCCCAGGCTGGTACTCCTGCAAAGGCGCCAGGACCGGCTCCGCTTCACGATAATGGTCAAGATTGACCCTGGCTCCGCTGACGAGATGGGTTCCCGACCTTTGAGTCTCGGATGCAGCGCCCTGAACACTGGTATAGATGCCAACGATTACGGCGAGGCTGATCAGCACAGCTAAAACAACACGGGTACCTGGCTTGGACATGTTACTCTCCTTCTTTATCTATTGGCCTTGATGACAGCGGGCTCCCTATGAAATAAGGAATACCCAGTTAATGGTCGGCTGGACCGGGACCATGCATCCCCACACCTGTTCGTTAAAAAAATTATACCGAATCGTGTCCGAATTAGCAACCAACGCTTAGTTTCTGTTAATCAAAAAGGCGGCCCAGTTGAGCCGCCTTCCTTATTTAAAAACCTTCGAGCCTGGACAGGTCTGCGAGCCCATCCGACAACCCGGCGATCCGGCCCACCAGGGCCAGGCGATTCTGCCGCACCTTCTCCTCCTCCGCCATGACCAGGACCTTGTCGAAGAAGGCATTGATCGAGGGGATCAGTTGGACGACGATATCGAGGAAATCGTCGATCGTGGACGGTTGACCATGGACGCTGGATTGCAGTATCTCATACAGTTTTTTCTCCTCCGCCTCCACAAACACATCCTCATCGATCGTCAATCGTCCACGGTCCCCCGTCTGACTCCGCAGGATGCGTACACAGCGGGCGTAGCCCGGCAGGATCGTGGACCAGTCTCCGCGTCCCACCCACGCCTGAAGCTGCTCCACGGCCCGGGCCGCCGCGGCCGGGTTGGCGGATTGTTCGGCCAGCACAGCGTCGACGACATCGTAGCGGTAACCCATTTCGTTGAGCACGACCCGCAGGCGTCCCGTCAGGAAATCGAGGATCTGCTGTAGGGTCTCATCCCTGACTTCGATCGGCTGCGTCTTGGCCGATTCCTCCACTGCCTTGACCAGATCAAAATCCACTTTGTGCTCGATCAGTGGCTGGACGATGCCGATCGCGGCCCGCCGCAGGCCAAAGGGGTCCTTGGCACCCGTAGGGGCCAACCCCGCCGCGAAGAGTCCGACCAGGGAATCGAGCCGGTCCGCCAGGGCAACGGCCAAACCTATTTTAGTTTTCGGTACCGTCCGGTACTGCTCGCCGATCGCCGCGGCCACTTCCTTCGGCTCACCGCTGCGCAGTGCATATTCAGCGCCGATAATTCCCTGCAGTGACGTCATTTCCGTGACCATCTGCGTCACCAGGTCGGCTTTGGCTAAGAACGTTGCACGTTGAACGTTTGAACGTTGAACTCTGTCCAAGCCTAGCATTTCGGATATTTCAGCAGCGAGTTTCAACATGCGCTCCGATTTATCGAGCATCGAGCCCAGCCGGGTATGGAAGGTCAGCCCCGAGAGCTGGGAGCGATAGTGTTCCAGCGGCTGTTTGACATCTTCGCGCACAAAGAAATTCGCATCGGCAAAACGCGCCCCGAGCACGTGTTCGTTGCCTTCACGAACGGTGTCGATGCCAATATCGTCGCCGTTGCGGATGGCAATGAAATAGGGCAGCAGTAGAGACGGAGCATGCTCCGTCTCTACTGCTGCCTGTTGCACAGGAAAATATCTCTGGTGTTTTTTCATCACCGAGATCACCACATCCCGCGGCAGGGAGAGGTACTCCCTGTCGAACGCGCCCATGAATGCAGTGGGCATCTCGACCAGGTTCGTCACTTCGTTGAGGAGTCCATCGTCGATGATCGCCTCCCCCCCGACGAGCGCCGCGGCCTGGCTGATCTGCTCCACGATGGATGCCCTGCGCTCTTCTTTATCCAGGAGGATCCCGGCATCACGGATGGTATCGAAATATTGATCCGCAGATAAAATCCTGATCTCAGGGGAACCCAAAGGCCTCAGTCCGCGGGATGCATTCCCGGAAACAACGCCTGCATATTCGAATGGAATGACTATGTCTCCCAGCAATGCTACATACCAGCGAATGGGACGTGAGAACGCCACCCCCGATTCGTTCCAGCGCATGGATTTTTCGAACTTGATGCTTTCGACCCATTTTGGCAGTACTTCTACCAGGACCTCAGGGGCGGGGCGTCCTTTTTGCTTGACGACCGCGAACACATACTTACCTCCCCCTTCTTCGCGCACTTCCAAATCCTTCGTGTTTATATTGTTCTTTTTGGCAAAGCCCATCGCTGCCGGCAGGGCCATGCCGTCCTTATCGAAGGCCTTGTCGGCAGGCGGACCTTTGACTCGATCCTCGCGGTCGGGCTGGTTCGGGGCGAGCGCGTCGATCGAGACGACGAGCCGCCGCGGCGTGGCAACTACGCGCACATCCCCATGCTCAAGATGAACCTCATCTAACAAAGCAGGAAGCCGCTTTATGAGTTGTTCCCGGGCCGCATCCACATCGCTGGCAGGCAGTTCTTCGACGCCGATCTCAAAAAGAAATGTTGCAGGTTTAAGGATTGAGGTTGCAGGTGCATTGGCGGATCGACTTTTGACCTCTGACTTTTGACTTTCATCCAACAGAGGATATTCCAGCTCCTTGCGCTGTTCTTCATAGCTTTCCGCGACCCGCCGCGCCAGCTCGCGCATCCGCCGGAAATAGGCCTGGCGCTCGGCCACGCTGATCGCGCCGCGCGCATCCAGGATGTTGAAGGTGTGCGAGGATTTGAGCACATAATCGTGGGCAGGGACGATCAGCCCCTGGGCGAGAGCGGCATCCGCTTCGGCAGTGTACAGGTCGTACATCTGGCGGGCACGCTCCACATTCGCGACTTCATAATAGTATTTGGAGTGTTCGAACTCCTCCCGCCGGCGGATCTCGCCATAGGTCACGCCTGCACCGTATTCTTCATTCCAGATGGCTTTGGCGTTGTTGAGGGCGATCAGGATGCGCTCCAGCCCGTAGGTCAGCTCCACCGAGACCGGGTCGAGCGCCACACCGCCCATCTGCTGGAAGTAGGTGAACTGGGTGATCTCCTGCCCGTCCAGCCAGACCTCCCAGCCCA
>DASUOS010000519.1:0-2580 GCA_036276515.1 Anaerolineales bacterium
CGCAGTCAGTTCAAGCGCATGATGCCGCCGATCGCCAAGGTGTCGAACCGAACGATCGGATATGATTTTCTGTATCTGAGAGACTGGGGTACCTGATATTTCCGTAAGCACAAAAAGAGATAGCAGGAGGAGCAGGCTGGCCTTCTGCTATTTATTATGGATTGGAAAGGAATCGACGAAAGAATGCCTCACATTCCTCCCGCGTTGAAACACCGCGGTTTTGCTTTGATCTGGGGCGGGTTGATGGTTTCGGTCGTGGGGACACAAATGCAGCAGTGGGCGCTCTTCTGGCACATCAGCCAGCTGAGCCGGGACCCGATCGCGGTCAGCATGGTAGGCGGCGTCCGCTTTCTGGCGGTGCTGCTGTTTTCGCTGGTCGGCGGCCTGGTGGCGGATCGCTACAACCGCCGGACGATCATGCTCATCACGCAGATGACGTCCATGTCCATTGCGGTCATCCTTGGACTGCTGACCCTGTCCGGCGAGATCAGGCTCTGGCATATCTACCTGTTGACCGGCATCCAGGCCGCGGCCATGGCCTTCGATCTGCCGGCCCGCCAGTCCCTCGTCCCGAACCTCGTGCCGCGCGCCGACCTGCCGAGCGCGTTCTCGCTGCAGTCCATCTCCTTCAATACGGGAGCCATCGTCGGTCCGGCGTTGAGCGGCCTGGTTATTGGTTACCTGGGGCAGGAATATGTCTATTTCATCAATGCCGCCACATTCCTGGCGGTGATCCTGGCCCTGGTCCTGATGGGCAAGGTTCCTCAGTCTACAGCCATTATCCAAAAGGGATTGGCGGCCGCCCTGCTGGATATTCGGGATGGCATCACGTTCATCCGCAGCCAGCCGCTTATCCTCTCCACGATGATCCTGGACTTTATCGCCACATTCTTTTCTTCTGCCAACACTCTGCTTCCCTACTTCGCCCAAAATATTCTGCATGTGGGCGAGGTTGCCTACGGCTGGCTGGCTGCGGCCCAATCCATCGGTGCGGTCTTCGTTGGTCTTGTCATTTCCCAGCTGCGAAACCTTCGCCGCCAGGGAATGCTTCTACTTGTTTCGGTCGTGGTTTTTGGTTCGGCGGCGGTTTTGTTCGGTAGTTCGCGTATCTATGGGGTGATCTTCCTTGCCCTGGTCCTGATGGGAGCTGCCGATTCGGTCAGCACGATCATCCGCAACACGATCAGACAACTGAACACGCCAGACGCCCTGCGCGGGCGGATGACAAGCATCAATCAAATCTTCTTCGCCGGTGGGCCTCAGCTCGGCGAGATCGAAGCAGGCGCGGTTGCCCAGTTTTTCGGCGTGCCGTTTGCCATCGTCACCGGCGGGATCGGGACCATTCTGGGCGTCTGGCTGGTGGTCTCTCGTTGGCCGGCCCTGTCCAGGTACAACGGCGATGAGCCAAACGCACAGACCGTGCCCGCAGATTAAACCAACCTTACGATTTCCGTACGATTTGGCTATAAAGGGAACTTGGGTGTTGACTAGCCTCCATAAGCGGGCTATACTCAATGGCATAGAGGTACATCTCCTATGCGAGCAGAACCCTTCAATAAACAGGAAACCCGCTGAAAAGCACGCTCTCTTCGCGTGCTTTTTTTATTCCAAATCCTGAAAGGAGACTGATAAATGGACTACGGAATGATAGGAAAACGAGAAAAAGCAAAACGATATGCTGAGGAGAGGAATCGCTTCCTCTTCAACAAGTTCGACCTGACCTTCAAGGGTGATAATAATAACCATCGTGTGACCTTCGATAACGGCGTCTACGCCTGTGACTGTGAGTTCTTTCTTACCCACCAGCGCTGCGCCCATACCATGGCGATCGAGATCCTTCTCCGGGACATGATCCCGGAAGCCGTATCCTGAGCTGACAATTGAACAGAATCAGCTGCCCTCCCCCGCTGGAGGGCAGTTGTGTTTAAGTTCCACCTGAAATATTAATGAGAGTATTTTAAAACCGGTTATTTTCGATTACAATTTTCCCACCATGACCTCCCTTTCACGACGCGATTTCCTGAAACTTGGCGGCTTAAGCCTGGGCTCGCTGGCCTTTTCTCCCTCGTTGAGCAACTATTTCGATTTCGACGACAGCGAGCTGGTGCGGGTAGCCACGGAACGGATCAGTATCTACAGCCGGCCATCCGATAAAAGCTCCATCGTTTCCACCTGGTTTCGCGATGAGATCCTGCGCATTTATGACGAAGTGGAAGCCAGTGAGCCGGAGTTCAACCCGGTCTGGTACCGGGTATGGGGCGGGTTCATCCACCGCGCTCATCTCCAGCGGGTAAAAGTCCTCTACAATAAGACGCTGCCCGCGCTGGACCTGAAAGATGGGTTGAAACAGGTGGTGGAGGTAACCATTCCCTTCACCGAGCCCTGGCGGACGAGCAAGACCTATGGCTGGCAAAAACTGGGCTTCCGCCTGTATTATGGATCTGTTCACCTGGTGGAAGCGATTGAGGATGGACCGACGGGGGAACCATGGTATCTGGTCAACGATGACCTGGCCGGTCTCTATCATGTCAACCCGCTGCACGTCCGGCCTATCCCGGAAGAGGAAATGACCCCCATCAG
>DASUOS010000520.1:0-20616 GCA_036276515.1 Anaerolineales bacterium
CTGCTGGAAACATGGCTGGTTCAAACACTTGGCTATTCATGGGATGAAGTGCATGAAGAGGCAGAACGCCTTGAACACGTCATCTCGGAAGAATTCGAACAACGGATCGCGGCAGCCATGGGTCACCCTCTGCGCGATCCACATGGTGAGTTGATCCCTACGGCTGACTTGAAAATGCCGCTCGAGGAGTCGACGCCTCTTTCGGCCTTACGCCCAACACAAACTGCGCAGGTTAAGTGTGTAAAGAACGCGGATGCAAAACTACTTCGTCACCTCGAAAGTCTAGGACTTGTGCCTGGAGCGCAGATCAAGATCGTTGATTATTCTTCGTTCGATCATAATTTGACGGTGAAGGTTGGAGCAAAAACCCATGTTCTTGGCCTGAATATTACAGGCAAAATATTTATCGAATAATCGAAATCAAAACGAGGAAACTTAAATAGCTATTGAAGATTGTGTTAAGCCTGAATCTTTCACATCGCCTCAATGGGACGCTGTGCGGCAGGCAGAATCTACAATACCTGTAATGTTATTCTGAGCCTGACCCTTTGTCATGTCATCTACACACCGGCACTCTGCCGGGAAACGCTCTTTATTTTCTGCGGCGACGACTCGGAAAGGGCTCTGCGGAAGTACCGGCTCAACAGCGCGCCGGCCACGATCAAGGTAAGCCAGTTGATCGAAATGGCTGCCACTTCGAATCGGTATTCGCGTTGGACGCCATAGGTTGCCGAATAGAAGACAAACGCCAGGACTGTCAGCAAAAAGCAACCCACGAACAGCCAGCGGATCGCCTTTTCGGAAGCCGTCTTGCCCACAAAAACCGGCGCCATACACAGCATCGAAAGGCTCATCATCGAAAAGCCGATCTCTTCCAGGACGATAAAGACGCCGTGGGCATTGAACTGCGATAGGAGGGCAATGCCGTCTGTTTCGCCCTGCAGCAGGCTGGGTTGGATGACCGACAGCTGAATGAAATAGTCGATCACCAGTGTGGCGGTGGAAATCAGGGCGAACGATAGACCCAGGTGGCTGAAGATCTTTCTATCTGCCGGTGCGGAGTAATGGATCGAAGCCATCAGGGCATAGTACACCAGCGATAAGAGCATGGCTGGGGCCATCCAGTAATAATCCCGGGGGAAACGGGCAGCGATATCCAAATAGGGATAGCTGAAACAACCTCCCGCGCAGTACGGGCCTGAGAGAGGCGGGGTCATGAAGGCAATCCCAAACGTGAGCACGGTGAGCGCCACCGTTCCAAGCGCGGCGTAATACCCTGTCTTGTGGACGATCGTGTTTTCCATTTGCTTCTCCTGTTAGTGTAAACGCCTGTCCTCCTGAAGCAAAACTGGCACGCGGCGTGTTTCGTGGAAGGTTGCTGCTTTCCGACCGCGCCGCCCGCTTCAGGTTGTTTGGGTTGTTTTGTTGTATTCCTACTAGAGTATGCTAGTCAAAATGAAACCCCGCAAAAAGACCGAATCTCCTATTAAAGACAGATAAAAATCATAACTGTCGGCCCTCCGTGTCAAAAAGCTGCCGTTTGGCATGAAATAAGCGGTCTCCTGTAAAGGCGGCTGGACCGTGGAGAGCAGTATTCCTCCCGCTTGAGCACCTGCCAGGAGCGCTGCTGGGTCTCACTGCCGAGCAGGTCCAGCGCCAGATCCACCTCCCTGACGCAGTCTTCGAAGGCATAGATCTGCATCTCCTTTGGGCAACAATAATGGATAATACCCGCAATATCCTTTAAGAGTAGATAACACCCGAAAGAGAGGATGCCTGGAAGAAACGTTCACTTGAATTTCAACTTGAACGGTCCAGGAATATCACAGTTCAGGACGCGGCGCTGCCTGAGGTCCGGCCATGGAAGATATGAAGCCGCCACGTTGCGTAAAGAGATATGGGAGCGCTCGAAGGTTGTAGATGGGCCCACCCACTCACCACGGAGACACTCCCGACAAACACCGGGACAGGAGAGTCACGGAGCTTTTTATTCACTTGTCTCCGTGTTTCACCTGTCCCGATGCACGTGTGGAGTGACTCCGTAGTTGAGGTTTCCCGCCTGTGGTAGAACTCACCTTCAACCTTTTAGCGCACCCAGATAGTACATGGCAAACATCATGACCTGCATACCATGATAAAATCCTCTCATACTCTTCCCTCAACTGATCGATATACTTCATGGGCTCTCTTACGACCGAGATACTGATCCTGATCCTGCTCATCCTGACGAATGGGCTGTTTTCCCTTTCAGAAATGGCTGTTGTCTCTGCCCGCAAAGTGCGGCTGCAACAGCGAGCCGAGGAGGGCAGCAAAGGCGCGAAAACCGCGCTCAGTCTCGCCTCCCAGCCCACTCGTTTTCTTTCCACCGTGCAGATCGGGATCACGCTGATCGGCATTTTGAGCGGCGCATTTGGCGGGGCAACCATTGCCGATTCGCTGGCCGCCTGGGTTGCCCGCTACCCGGCGCTAGAACCCTACAGTAGAGCCATCGGCGTTGGGATCGTGGTGACCGTGATCACCTATTTTTCCCTGGTCATCGGTGAGCTTGTCCCCAAGCGGCTGGCATTGAACAATGCAGAGAGAATTGCTGCCTCGGTTGCACCACTGATGCGGTTTGTCTCTTCAGTTGCCAGGCCGTTCGTGACCTTTCTGAGCGCCTCGACCGAACTGGTGGTGCGCCTGCTTGGGGTCAAGCCGGCCAGTGAGCCGACTGTTACCGAAGAGGAAGTCAAGATCCTGATCGAGCAGGGGCGGGAAACAGGCGTCTTCGAGGACGTGGAACAGGAAATCGTCGAGCGGGTGTTCCGCCTGAGTGACCGCACCGTCAACTCGTTGATGACCCACCGTTCCGAGATGGTCTGGCTGGATGTGGAGGATCCGCTCGAAGTGAACATCCGCAAGATCGTTTCTTCAGGCCATACCAATTTTGTTGTCTGCAGGGGAGATTTTGAGCACGTGATCGGTGTGCTGCGAGCCAAGGACCTGCTGAAAGAATATGCCGATGGCCGTTCCATTGCCTTCCCCGAATCACTGCCCATGCCGCCCTTTCTGCCCGAAGGGGTCAATGCACTGGAAGTAGTCGCGCGTCTTCGCCATGACAAGTCTCCGGTTGCCCTTATCGTGGATGAGTATGGCACCATCGACGGCATGGTGACCCTGACCGATGTGCTGGAAGCCATTGTGGGCGATATCCCGGCGCTGGACGAAAAAGGGGAACCTGCGGCTACGAAGCGGGAGGACGGCTCCTGGCTCCTGGACGGAATGATGCCGGTGGACGAGCTGCAAATGCTGCTGGATCTGGACGATCTGCCGCAAGACTCGAATGACTATGACACACTGGGCGGCCTGTTCATGGCGCAGCTCGGGCGCGTCCCTGCGGCAGGCGATACCTTTGTTTGGAACGAGATGCGCTTTGAAGTGATGGATATGGATGGCCACCGGGTGGATAAGGTGTTGATTACGCCCCGGAAGCCGAATGTCCAGTAAGTGAAATAATACAGGAGAAGTAGGTCAGGCGTTCAACGTGACATCTTCTTGAGACAACGAGACGTATGAACTGTCACGTCACAGACGTGATCTACAAGACATGATAAGTAGTTCACGCTTGTCGTAGATCCCGCCTGAGCGGGGCCGCGAAGTTCCTCGAACGGAATAGTCCCCTTCGGGGATAGCGTGACGATTTCTTGAAACATAGATCGCAATCAGGAGGCGAGATGATCGAGTGGCATGCACTTGGCACTGAGCAAGCCATCCAGCAGGTGGAAAGCAATCAGGAAAACGGCCTGAGCGCCGAAGAGGCCGCCCGGCGGCTGGAGAAATACGGGCCCAACGAGCTGGTCGAACGGGTGGGCAAAGGTCCCTGGGCGATCCTGGCCGATCAGTTTAAGGGCATCATGATGGTGATGCTGATGATCTCGGCTGCTGTCTCGTGGTTTCTGGGGGAGACCATCGATGCGGTGGTGATCCTGATCATCGTGGTCCTCAATGGAGTCCTGGGGTTTATCCAGGAGTACCGCGCCGAGCAGGCTATGGCAGCGCTCAAGAAGATGGCGGTCCCGCACGTACGCGTACGGCGTGACGGCCATTTGCAGGAGCTGTCTGCCACATCGCTTGTGCCCGGAGACATCATCCAGCTGGAGACCGGCAACACCGTCCCGGCCGATGGGCGTCTGATCGAGTCGGCCAACCTGCGCGTCCAGGAGGCGGTGCTGACAGGCGAATCGGAGGCCGTCGAAAAGGATACCGCGCCGCTCGCCGGGGAAAACCTGCCGCTGGGAGACCGGGTCAACACAGTGTACATGGGCACGGTCGTCACCTACGGCCACGGGCTGGCGCTGGTAACGGATACCGGGATGAAGACCCAGCTGGGCAAGATCGCCGACATGCTCCAGTCGGTGATCGCCGAAAAGACGCCCCTGCAGCGGCGGCTCGAACAGCTGGCCCGCGGCCTGGCGCTGGCGGCCCTGGTGCTGGTGGCAGTCGTTTTCATCCTGGGATTGCTGCGCGGCGAAGATCTGGTCGAGATGTTCACGGTCTCCGTGGCGATGGCGGTGGCCGCCGTACCCGAAGGCCTTCCGGCGGTGGTGACCATCGCGCTGGCCCTGGGGGCACAACGCATGCTCAAGCGCAACGCCCTGATCCGCAAGCTGCCGGCCGTGGAGACGCTGGGCTCGGTCACGGTCATCTGTTCCGATAAGACCGGCACGCTGACCCAGAACCAGATGACCGTCACCTTTGTGGACGTGGCGGAGAACTCGCTCAACCTGCAGGCACGCCTGCGCAGCTTCAGCCCGACCGTCAATGTCAACGATGAGCCTGAGCCGCTGTTGCAGGAGAGCCCGCCCATCGTCCTGACCCTGGCGGGCGTCGCCCTGTGCAACGATGCCGTGCTCGAGCCGGTCTCCGGCGAGCCGGGCGCCTACTCGACGGTCGGTGACCCCACCGAAGGCGCGCTGGTGATCGCCAGTGCCAAGGCCGGCCTGTGGAAGGCAGACCTGGAGAAGGCATTCCCGCGCGTCGCCGAGCTGCCCTTCGACTCGGACCGCAAACGGATGACCACCGTCCACCAGCCCAACCCGCAGCTTGTGCCCGAGCTGCTCAACCCCTACCAGGATTCACGCCCCGACTTCTTCGAGCCCGGGCACTACCTGGTGATCACCAAGGGCGCGGTTGACAGCCTGCTGGAGGTCTCGAGCCAGGTCTGGGCTTCTGGCAAGACGGAACCGCTCGACGCGGCTTGGGCTGAACGCATCCAGAAGGCCAACAACGACCTGGCCCAGAATGGGATGCGGGTACTCGGCCTGGCCTTTGCCCAAAGGGATACACCCGAGCCCATTGAACAGGACTTGATCTTTATCGGCATGGTGGGCATGATCGACCCCGCCCGCCCGGAAGTGCAGGGCGCTGTGAAAGAAGCCAGGCAGGCAGGCATCCGTACGGTGATGATCACCGGCGACCACCCGCTGACCGCTGCCTACATTGCTGCCGACCTGGGAATTGCCGAGAAGGGTAAAACCCTGACAGGCCGCGACCTGGACGGGATGACAACCGAGCAGCTTCAGGGCGTTGTCGAGAATGTGCCCGTTTATGCGCGCGTCTCGCCCGAACACAAACTCAAGCTTGTCCAGGCACTTCAGGACCGCGGTCATATTGTGGCCATGACCGGAGACGGCGTCAACGACGCGCCGGCGCTGACGAAGGCCGAGATCGGCGTGGCCATGGGCATTACCGGTACCGATGTGACCAAGGAAGCCTCCGACATGATCCTGCTGGACGATAACTTTGCCACCATCGTCTCCGCAGTCAGGGAAGGCCGGCGGATCTACGACAACATCCGCAAGTTCATCAAATACACCATGACCTCCAACGCCGGTGAGATCTGGGTTATGCTGCTGGCGCCGTTCATCGGCATGCCGCTGCCCCTGACATCCCTGCAGATCCTGTGGGTCAACCTGGTGACCGACGGCCTGCCCGGCCTGGCCCTGGCGATCGAGCCGGCTGAGAAGCAGGTGATGCAGCGGCCGCCTTACCCGCCAAAGGAGAACATCTTCGGCCGCGGCATGGCGCGTGACATCCTGTGGATCGGCCTGTTGATGGGCCTGGTCTCACTGGGCGTTGGCTACATCTATTACCGGATGGACCCGTCCGACTCGGCCGTCTGGCGGACGATGATCTTTACTACCCTTACCCTGGCCCAGATGGGCAATGCCCTGGCCACCCGCTCCGACCGCGATACCCTGTGGCAGATCGGCCTGTTCTCGAACCGGTCGATGCTGGGCTCCGTCCTGCTGACGCTGGCCCTGCAGCTGGCCGTGATCTACGTGCCCTTCCTCAACGTGGCCTTTTCCACGACTCCTCTGAGCCTGCAGGAACTGCTGATCAGCCTGGCTTTTGGCTCGGTCGTATTCATTGCGGTGGAGTTCTTCAAATGGATAAGGCAGAAGCGGTAAGCAGGCTGTAAGGTGTACTCTCTCCATTCGCGAGTACACTTTCGAAATCCTTTCAGTTGTTTTCAAGGTGCGTGACCCGGGTCCATGACAAAACCCGGGTCACGGCTACGAAAGGCGGGATCTTGCAGCAATGAAAAGGGCCCGGGGGCGAATCGTCTGCGGTTTCCATTACAATCCACAATCGAGCGCAGGATCTATATAGGATGTGTATAGGACCTGTATAGGATCTGTACAGGAAGTATGCTAACCCAATACTAGCCCACTACAAGGCCAATACTAGCTCTCTGCCAGCCTCCCCGCAGGCGGCTGCCGGAAAGAAGGAACCATGCCCAAAGTCAAACTCAACCCCTCATTCTGGAGATCCACGGAATAAGGCAGATAGCACGTTCTTGAAACGCCCCTGCGTCGTGACCTCCAGAGCAGGAGGCGATACAATGGGGCATCCGATGGAGAGCCAGGCATACTATGAAAAACTTCGATCCCTTTTACAACGATCTGCCCAAGACCGAGATCCACATCCACCTGGAAGGCAGCATCCGCACACAGACGATCATCGACGTGGCCCGGGAATATAACCTGTCGATCCCTTCGTTCGACGCGGCCGAACTGGACCGGCACGTCAAGGTCTACGAACAGATGCGCGACCTGGCAGCGGTGCTGGAGGCCTTTGCCATCTTCCAGAACAGCATCACCTCGCCGCAGGTGGTGGAGCGTATTGCCTGGGAGCTGTTCGAGGATGCCGCCCGGCAGAACATCAGGCTCTTCGAAGTCCGCTTCTCGCCGGACTGGGCCTTTCACGGTCACAAACTGGACTGGGATGAATGCCTGGAGGCGCTGCTGCGGGCGAAGGAACGTGCTGAGCAGGCATTCGACATAGCAATCGGCTACATCGCCATCACCTCGCGCAGCATGGGCGTTGAGTCATGCGTTCGCACCGTGGACTGGGCGATCCGTCATAAGGGCCATATTCTGGGGATCGACCTGGCCGACGCCGAGGACCTCTTCCCGATCCAGGCGTTTGCCGCGCCGGTGCTCAAGGCGAAGGAGGCAGGGCTCAAGGTGACGATTCACTCCGGGGAGAACACCCCAGCCTCGGCTGTAGTCGATACGATCCACCGGGTCCAGCCCGATCGCATCGGGCACGGGATCCACATCATCGACGACATGCAGGCCGTCGAGCTGGTCAGGGAGCGGGGCATCACGCTCGAGGTCAATCCCTGGAGCAACTACCTGACGAATTCCGTTCCCACTGTCGAGCAGCACCCACTGAAGAAACTGTTCGATCTGGGTGTGAAGGTCACCATCAACTCCGACGATCCCGAAGTGCTCGAGACCAACCTGAACAACGAGTACCGCATCGCCCACGAAGTGCTGGGTATGAGCCTGCAGGATATCATGACCTGCAACCGCTACGCCTGCGAGGCGTCCTTCCTGCCGGAGGCAGAGAAACTGCGCGTGTGGGATAAATACTTTCGTATAGATAAGACTGGGAATCCTAGAGATTTGTCATCTGCATGAAAGAAGAACATCACTGGGGAACACACTCAATTCCTACTAAAATCATCCGAATTACAGGTTGCAATTGCTAAGTGGGGCGCAGTTTCTTTACCCTGGCGCCAGCTATGCGACTTTTGTATGCCTGTTCGATGCTGACGGGTGACAGGTCCAGTATCACACAGAGTTGTCCAACAAATTGTAAGGCAGGTGTTAATAATTCTGTGCAAGAGCAGGCTACAATCAATTGTTGCTTGAAAGCACCAGACAATCCGGTCTGGCCGGTAGGATGATATATGTACAAACAGAAAACCGACCTCAATCCATGGACTCGTCCATCCTCTCTTCCACGAATCGCTGATCGAGGTTGCTGTGTGGGTATCGAGTAACGGGGGATCAACATGCGAATCTGCCTGAGAAAAGGAACCTAATGTAACTCTATGTTGTCCCGCCAGTTCATTCCATCTTTCGTCCTGCTTCTGCTGGCAATTATCATCCGTTTCCAGATCGCTCCCTGGGCAAACCAGCTGCCCGCGGAGTATTCAAATGAGACACGCTATTCGGCAGACGTCCGATTTCGTGAGACGCCCGGCGCGGTATGGCAGGAGTTCCCACTGCTGGCCCGCCGCGTGGATCAGGTGCTGCTTGTATCAGGCGCTGTGGCGATCATCCAGGGGGAGAGCCACTGGACCACTGAAGATGGAACACCAACCTATGAACCGGTCGGCCTGTATGGTGTTCACCGCCGCACCCGCCTAAACGTGGATGGATATGGGGATATCAACCGCTCCGGACAGTACCTGTTCCCACCGCACCTGGAAAAGAAAACGTATCTGTATTGGGATCCCTATTACCTGGGTCCCCGCACCGCCACCTTTGACCACGTCGATGAGGTCGAAGGCCTGACCGTATACGTCTTCAACTATCTGGGAACCGGCATCGACGATACGGCCGGTTATACCGTCCTGCCCGATGTGCCTGAGCGTTACCAGGCCATTTCTCAGGCCCAGGGCAAATTGTGGATCGAGCCCGTCTCGGGAATCGTGGTGGATATGGAAGACACAGGCGTCACTGATTTTGTGGACACTGCCACCGGCGAACACGTGGCGGACTTTTATCACTGGACCGCCCGCTACACCGATGAAACACGCTGGGATCAGCTAATGCAGGCCCGGTCCACCCGGCTGCGTATTCTTGCTCTTGAAACCTGGCTGCCGCTGTGCGCCCTGCTGTTGGCAGGGGTCTGGTCCATTGTCAGTCTGAGCCGCCCTGGCCGGATAACGAGGAGATAGAATGCCCTTGAAATTCGGCATTACGCAGAAGCTCGCGGCGGTATTTATCCTTTTTGCCGCATTGATTCTGACCGGGGTCGGTCTTGTGGCTTACAGTAGCGGGCGAAATTCCCTGCGCTCCGCCACAATCTCTGAGCTGCTGGCCACGGCCATCGAAAAAGAGGCCGGACTGAATAGCTGGGTGGAGGAAAAACAAAGAGATATTGCCCGCGTTTCCACCGATCCCCAAATCGTCGAGATCACGGCCGGGCTGCTCTCTTCCTCTTCCGGTTTGGTCGGAAAGCAGGTCTTCCGTGATCTATTACAGGCGGAATTCGAGCACTATGTCGCCAGTGGTGAATTCCTGGACCTGCTGTTGCTAGATCCGATTACCGGAGAAGTGCTCGCCGCCTCCAACCCGGAGTGGGAAGGCAGATCCAAACAAGAACAGCCGTACTTCATCAACGGCCGGAACGGTCCCTATATTCAAAACCTGTATTATTCCAGTGACTTCCAGGGGCCGTCCATGGCAGCCTCCGCGCCCATTCGTTCGGCAGATGGGCAGCTCCTTGCCGTGCTGGCCGGGCGGATCGATCTGACGGAAATGAACACCATCATCTCCCGACGTACCGGACTGCGGCAGGCAGATGATGCATTCTTGCTCAACACTTCCGGCCAGTTTGTCACCCAGCCGCGTCTATTGACAGACCCAGCTGTCCTCCAGCGCCGAGTGGATACACCTGCCGCTCTCAGCTGTCTGCAAGGCAACAGCGGCCTGATCGAAGCGCCCGAGTACCGCGGCGTCCCGGCCATTGTTGTATACCGCTGGATGCCGCAGCATCGTCTGTGCCTGATCGTCAAGCTCGAAGAAGCAGAGGCATACGCGCCTGTGCGAGCGTTCGGTACGACGGTTGCCGGGATCAGCCTTCTCGTCCTGATCGCTGCGGCAATGCTGGCGACGGCCCTTTCCCATACCCTGACCCGCCCGATCCTGCGCCTGCGAGACGGGCTGGTCCGTTTCCGTGGGGGCGAGCGCCAGCTGGAGCTTCCCATACAAAGAGCGGATGAGCTGGGTGTGGTAGCCCACGAGTTCAACCTGATGGCGGCTTCCCTTGCCAGTAAGGAACGGGATCTGCGCGAGCACGCCCTTACTTTAGAGCAGCGAGTGCAGGAGCGTACGCTCGCCTTGCAGGAAACACTGAGCCAGTTGCAGCGCGCCGAAGAGATTGGGCAGATCGGCAGCTGGGAATGGGCCATCCCGGAAAACCGTGTAATCGCCTCAGAGGGTTTTCATACCTTGTTAGGCCTGAGTGCCGAGGACTTCGGTACCACATTTGATGCCTACTTCGCGAGGATCCATCCGGATGATGTTGCCGAGACCCGCCAGGCACTGGAGAACGCCATGCGAACGGGCCTTTTCGAGTCTGAAGTTCGGGTGACCCGGGGCGATGGTGAAATTCGGCATCTGTATGCCCGCGGCGAAGCCTTCCGGGATGATCAGGGTCACGCCGCTCGTATGATCGGTATTGTCATCGACATCACAGAGCGCAGGCAGGCTGAGGAGGCCATACGCGAGAGCGAAGACAAGTTCAAGTTTGTATTTGAGTACTCGCTCATCGGCAAGTCCATCACTCTGCCGGATGGCACGGTCAATTTGAACAGGAGTTTTGCTGGAATGCTGGGCTATTCCATCGCCGAGCTGCAGAACAAGAAATGGCAGGAGATCACCCATCCCGACGACCTCGCGATGTCCAGCGAGGCGATCGCCCCTCTGGTTGCCGGTGAAAAAAACTCTGTGCGTTTCACCAAGCGCTACCTGCATAAGAGCGGCTCGGTGGTCTGGGCAGATGTCAGTACGGTGGTGCGGCGGGACGGGGAAGGCAAGCCGCAGTATTTCATCACGGCCCTGCTGGACATCACCGAGCGCAAACAGGCCGAAGCTCGCATCAACGATCTGCTGATGTTCAATGATAGGATCCTGAACACTGTGCCTGTGGGCTTATTAACTTTCAAGACCAGCGGTGCGTGTGATTTCGCCAACGAAAACGCCGGCTCCATCCTGGGCGCCACAGTGGACAAGCTGCTGGCCCAGAACTTTCGCTCCCTCGACTCCTGGAAACGGTCTGGTCTGCTTGATCTGGCAGAGGAAGCGATCGCCTGTGGGTTTCCGGTATCTGGCGATATCCATCACATCAGCACTTTTGGCAAGGATCTCTGGCTGAGAGCCAGTGCGGTTACCTTCCGGTCAAACGAGGAAGAGCGGCTGCTGCTGACCATCTCCGATATAACGGAGCGGAAGAAGGCAGAGGAAGCGCTGCGCCTCGAGAACGAGCGCTTTATGCGCTTTTTTCACTCGAACATTGTGGGCATGGTTATCGCCAATGCACAGGGTGGGATCGTGCTGGCGAATGATTATTACCTTAACCTGCTGGGGGTCAGCCAGGAGGAGCTGCTCGCCGGGAGCGTGGACTGGAGGCAGTACACTCCAGCCGAATGGCTGGCGGCCGATGAAAAGGCCTTGCAGGAGCTGCAGGATCGTGGTGTTTGTGATCCTTATGAAAAGGAGTATATCCGTGCCGATGGCACACGCGTTCCTGTCTACTTGGCCGACGCAATGCTGCCCGGGCCGGAGGGGAACATAGCCGCCTTTGTGCTCGACATCTCCGACCGCAAGCGTGCCGAACAGGCCGTTGAACGTATCACCAATGACCTGCTGCGCTCCAACGCCGAGCTTGAGCAGTTCGCCTATGTTGCCTCCCATGATTTGCAGGAACCGCTGCGTATGGTGTCTAGCTACATGCAGCTGCTGGCCCGCCGCTACCAGGGCAAACTCGACAGCGATGCGGATGAATTCATTGGCTACGCCGTGGATGGGGCCAAACGTATGCAGAACCTGATCAACGACCTGCTGGCTTACTCCCGGGTAGGGACGCGCGGCAGCGAGTTTACGCCCGTCTCGGCCGAGTTCCTGCTGCAGGAGGCGCTTGCCAACCTGCAGCTCACCATCGAAGATACGCAGGCGAAGATCACTCACGACGCACTGCCTCCTGTGCTTGGCGATCCGATCCAGCTCTCGATGATTTTCCAGAACCTGCTGGGGAATGCAATGAAATTCCGCGGCGCCGAGACGCCATGCATTCACATTGGCGTCCAGGAAGAGGAAGGAAACTGGATCTTCTCCGTCCGCGACAACGGCATCGGGCTGGATCCCAAGTTTGCTGAGCGGATCTTTGTCATTTTCCAGCGCCTGAACGATCGCAGCTCCTATCCTGGCACCGGGATCGGGCTGGCGATCTGCAAGCGCATCATCCAGCGTCACGGCGGGCGGATCTGGGTTGAGTCCCAGCCGGGCCAGGGCGCCACCTTCCTCTTTACATTACCGTCCCTGGACGCACGTTAGTTCTGTTCATTTTGAGGAGGCACTATGTCAAATCGAACCACCCGACCGATCGAGATCCTGCTTGTGGAGGATAATCCTGGAGACGTCCGCCTGACCCGGGAAGCTCTGCACGATGCCAAAGTGCGTAATAACATGATGGTTGCCACTGATGGGGTGGAGGCGCTTGCCTATCTGAGACAGGAAGGCCAGTATGCCGGGACTACCCGTCCGGACCTGATCCTGCTCGACCTGAACCTGCCGCGCATCAATGGCTTCGAGGTGCTGGATACGATCAAAGAGGATGCCGATCTCAAGCGCATCCCGGTGATCATCCTGACGACGTCCCAGGCAGAACAGGATATTGTTCGGAGCTATAACCTGTATGCCAATGCCTACGTGACCAAGCCTGTAGACCTGGAGCAGTTCATTCGTGTGATCAAGGCCATTGAGGGGTTCTGGCTGGAGATCGTCAAACTGCCTGACGGGATCGATTTCAATCCGATCTGAGCCTGCCCTAATGCTGCCGAATCGCCTGAACGTCCTGCTGGTCGAAGACAATCCCGGAGATGCGCGCCTCATCCGTGAAATGCTGACGCGGGATGAATACTTTGGCGCATCCTATTCTGTGATCCATGTCCTGGATCTGCAGGCGGCAGCTCAAACCTGCGCCAGGGACCGTTACGATGTGATCCTGCTGGATATGAACCTGCCTGATTCCTCTGGCATTTCCACGATCCAGAACCTGAACAGCCTGGTCCCCCAGGTGCCGATCGTGGTTCTGACGGGCATGCACGATGAGCAGCTGGCGCATCTCTCCGCCCGCTATGGTGCCCAGGATTACATCATCAAGTCTGAATGTACGGGTCCTTTGCTGAAGCGGATCATGCACTTTGCGATGGAGCGGAAAACGGTGGAGGAGCGCTTCAAGCATCTGGCCATGCACGATCCATTAACGGGTTTGCCAAATCGCATCCTGTTGTACGACCGGCTTTCTCAGGCGCTGCGCCGCGCCGAGCGCAACCATACCGGAGTCAACATCAAATGGAAGGCCATTGTTATGCTGATGGACCTGAACCATTTCAAGACCATCAATGACAACCTGGGTCATGCGCTGGGTGATGAAGTGCTCAAGCTGGCCGCAGAACGGATCAAGGGCAGCCTGCGGGAAACGGATACCGTGGCCCGCCTGGGCGGCGATGAGTTCGTGCTCATTATCGAAGCCATCGACAGCCAGGCAGACTGTCTGTCCGTGGCGAACAAGATCCTCTTCTCGCTGGGTGAACCGGCGCGGATTGGGCAGCATGAGTTGTCAATCAGCGCCTGCATCGGCATCAGCATCTTTCCGGATGATGCCGAGGATATGGAAACCCTCATCCGCTATGCAGATGCAGCCATGTACTCCGGCAAGCGGCAGAAGATACCTATCTCCTTCTATCATAGTGGAGGTCACTCATGACCCAGCCTGTCCATGTACTGCTCATCGAAGACAATCCGGCAGACGCCCGTCTGGTCCGGGAGGAACTGCAGTCCGTGGAGGCCAACAATCTGATCCGGCTGGAATGGGTGGACAGCCTCAAGAAAGGGCTGGAACGACTTGCCTGCGGGAATATCCAGGCAGTGCTCGTGGATCTTTCACTGCCAGACAGCCAGGGTCTGGAAACGCTCCAGCGAGTCCTGCAGCACGCTCAGGAGATCCCTGCCATTGTCATGACCGGCCTGGCAGACGAGCTGACAGGGGCACGCGCCGTGCAGGCCGGTGCACAGGATTACCTGATCAAAGGCCAGGTAGACGGGCGGCTGCTCACCCGTATCGTCCAGTATGCCATCCAGCGTAAACAAACGGAGATGAAGCTGGCCGATGCGCTCGAGTTTACGGAACGCATTCTGACCTCGGCGCCGATCGGCATTTTTACCTGCCGGCTGGATGGGGAATGCTTATCTGCTAATGCGCGTGCCGCCGAGATGGTCGGCGCGGCCGTGGAGCAGCTCAAGGGCCAGAATTTTCACCAGATCTCATCCTGGAAGGTTTCCGGGCTGTATGACATGGCCCAGCGTGCGATCGCCACACGCGAGCTGGTTGCTGACGATGTATATGTCGTCAGCACCTTCGGCAGGAAAGCCTGGTACCATGCACAGTTTCTCATGTTTAGATCGGGCGGCGAGGATCTGCTGCTCATGATCTTCGAAGATATCACAGAGCGCAAGCAAGCCGAAGCGGCACTGCTGGCCTCCGAAAGGTTCAACCGGGCGACGCTGGATGCACTGACGGCCAATATTGCCATTCTGGATGAGACAGGTACGATCATCGCAGTCAACCGCTCCTGGCGCGAGTTTGCGCAAGCCAACGGCGCGGACCCGGCGGCGGTGTCTGAGGGAGCCAATTATCTGGCGGTCTGTGCTACAGCCAAAGGTGAACATGCGGAGGAGGCAGCTCCCATCGCCATGGGAATCCAGGCTGTTTTGGAAGGCCGGCAGGAAAGTTATTCCATTGAATATCCTTGCCACTCGCCGGGAGAGAGGCGCTGGTTTATCGGCCGTGTAACCAAGTTCAACGGGAGCGGACCGGTCCGTATCGTTGTGGCGCACGAGTACATCACCGAGCGGAAGCTGGCGGAGGAGGCCCTTGAAGCGAGTGAGAGGCGCTTTCGCAGCTGGATCGAAAACTCCCTGGATATCGTCACTGTCCTCGATCTGGCCGGTGTCATCCAGTATGAAAGTCCTTCCGTCAAGCGGCTGCTTGGTTATGGACCGGATGAGTTAGCCGGCCGGAAGGCATTGGACTTTATCCACCCGGAAGACCTGGAAAAGGTGAACGCAGCATTTATTGCGAATGCCGATGACCCAGACTCGGGATCCTCCGCCGAGTTCCGCTTCCGCCACCGGGACGGCTCCTGGCGGATGCTGGAATCGGTCGGCCGTACGTATGTGGATGAGCATGGAGAGTTGGTCGGTCTCATCCATTCACGCGATATCACGGAGCGTAAACAAACCGAAGAAGCCATTGCCTTGATCCAGAAACGCTTCCAGGCGTTAATCGAAAACGCCCCGGATGGCATTGCCTTACTCGGGATCGATGGGAAATTGCGACAGGTCACACCATCCACACAACAGATCCTGGGGTACAGCCTCAAGGAAGCCGTGGAGCAGGATCCAGCCCTGCTGACCCACCCGGATGATCTTCCCAGGCTTCTGGCATTGTTGAACGATCTTATTCAGACCCCCAATAAAGTTGTTCGGACGCACTATCGCTGCCTGCATAAGGATGGCTCGTGGCGCTGGCTGGAAAGCACGGTCAGCAACCTCCTTCAGGAGCCCGGCGTGCAGGCCATTGTTTTCAATTATCGTGATGTCACGGAAAGGAAAGAAGCAGAGGAGAAGATCTCTCTCCAGGCACATCTGCTGGAGGCAGTGGGCAGCGGGGTCATTGCCAGCGACCTGGAGGGCCGTATCATGTATTGGAACTCCGCTGCAGAAGTGTTATACGGCTGGACTTCAGGGGAGGCGCTTGGTCGAACCGTTTTGGAACTGACTGCCAGTGATCAAACCGAGGAACAGGCGCACGAGATCATGCAGCAGTTAAAAGAGGGGAAATCCTGGAGTGGAGAATTCCTGGTGCGGGGCAGGGATGGCCGCACCTTCCCGGCCTTTGTCTCCGATTCGCCGCTGCGGGATAGGAGCGGAAATCTCATCGGGGTCATTGAGGTCTCGAATGATATTACCCGGCTTAAGCAGGCGGATGCGGCCCGAAAAGCGAGCGAGCAGCGCTATCGAGATCTGGCCGAAAACTTCCCAAACGGTGTAGTCAGCATCTATGACCGGGACCTGAATCTTGTTTTCGATGCGGGACTGGAACTGAAAGGATCAGGCTATACGGCGGAGAATTTCCTTGGAAAGCACTTCACCGAGCTTTTGCCACCGGAGACCTGGGAGACAACCAGACCCCATCTACTTGCCGCATTCGAAGGCAGCGTCTCGGCCTATGAGGCATCCGGCCTGAACGGCCAGTACTACAGTGTCAGCGTCGCGCCTCTCCAGAATGCCGAGGGGCAGATCACAGAGATCCTGGTCGTTTCGCAGAACATCACGAGCCTTAAACATGCCCAGTCTGCTTTGAAGGAAAAGGAGCGGCTGCTGTCAGAGGCACAACGAATCGGCCATATTGGCAGCTGGAGCTACGATATTCTGTCAGATGCAGTCAAGTTCTCAGATGAAATGTACCGGTTGCTGGATGTGGTGCCCGAGTCATTCCAGCATACCAGCGCCGGTTTCCTGGCTCTGATCTACCCGTCGGACCGCGTCGCTGTGGATGCCTGGCTGCATGACATCCAGCGCGGCATCCAATCGAAGGAAATCAATTTTCGAATCTTTCGCAAGAACGGCGAGCTCCGTTATATTCAGTGTACGGGAGCCGTCAGCTTTGATGGGAATGGCCGGGCGGACCGTTTCATTGGCACGGTACAGGATGTGACCGATCGCAAGGTCGCCGAAATGGAGATCGAGCAGCATATCCGCCGCCTGACGGCCCTGAGCACGATCGACCGCGCCATCATCTCGAGTACCGATCAGCGTTATACACTTGATATTATTCTTTCCCAGGTCCTCTCCCAGCTTCATGTGGATGCTTCATCGATCTGGGTGGTGGACGCTTCGGGAGAACTGCTTGACTATGCGGCCGGGAAAGGATTCCGCACACGGTTGTTGGAATCGGCTCGCCTCCGTGTTCGAGAGACAATCACCGGGCGCGCGGTGGGTGACCGTCGCATGATCCATGTCTCGGAGCTGCAGGAGAATGCCCGGGACGAGCTGTTTAGCCAGTTTGTGGGCGAGGATGGTTTCGTCACTTATTTCGCCATGCCCCTGGTGGTCAAGGGGTCTGTGAAAGGAGTGCTGGAGGTCTACCAGCGCACGGTCATGCATCCCTATCCAGAATGGCTGGATTTTTTGGAGACACTGGCGGGCCAGGCGGCGATTGCCATTGACAATGCAGCTATGTTCAAAAACCTGCAGGCCACCAATGACGAGCTGATCCAGGCCTATGAAGCAACGATCGAGGGCTGGTCGCGGGCCATGGACCTGCGTGACCGCGAGACAGAGGGCCATACGCAGCGGGTTACCCGCCTGACCATGGAACTGGCGCAGGCGATGGGCATGGATGAGTCACGCCTGGTCCACATCCGCCGCGGTGCATTACTGCATGACATTGGCAAACTCGGTGTGCCGGACCATATTCTCTCCAAGACAGGTGAACTCACGCCTGAGGAATGGGAGATCATGAAGAAGCATACCGAATTTGCCTACGATATGCTTTCCTCCATCCACTATTTAAAACCGGCGCTGAACATCCCGTATTTCCACCATGAAAGGTGGGATGGCTCGGGCTATCCGCTTGGGCTGAAAGGGGAACAGATCCCACTCGAGGCGCGCATCTTTGCGGTGATCGATGTCTGGGATGCATTGCGATCAAACCGGCCGTACCGTCAGGCATGGGAGCCGGAAAAGGTCCGGGAATATATCACCGGGCATGCCGGCGATCATTTCGATCCAAAAGTGGTGGAGTGCTTCCTACGGATCACCCACTAGGCAGGTCAGGGCGGGCTGAGCCGGTCGGGTGGTTTATCGATCCGAACCGTTCTCAAAATGGGTTCCGCTTTTTCGATCAATCCACTCAGCCGTTCCATGCTGCTGGTCACCAGTGGCGGCGGGGGACCCTCCATGCCTTCTATGGCTTCCCGCAGTCGCGCCTGCTGTTCCTTAAGGTCGGCGACCTGGATCGTCGTCTCGGGAGCCAGGCGCTCGCTGACCAGCATCCGCCAGAGGATCTGTACGATTACCGAAAGGGGCGGCGCAACGATGATCCCAAGAAGCCCGAAGGCATCTGTCATCGCCAGGAGGATGACGAAGGTCAGGACCGGGTTATCCGACTTGAAACGGAATAAACGCGGCTCAACCCAGACATGCAGGAACGTGAGAACAAGTATCGTATACACAGCCGTGGATACGCTCACCTGTGCGCCGCTGAGCAAGCCGAGAAGCAGCGGCAGGATCGGAGCCAGGATTCCCCCGGCAACGGGGATCAGCCGCAGCAGAGCCCCGGCCACAGCCAGCAGGGCCGGATAGGGCGAACCCAACAGCCAGTACCCGATGCTTAGCAATAACAAGGCCAGCAGGCTCTGGAGGATCTCACTTCGCGAGTAGGCGCCGAGATCGCGCTCGATCGTCCGCCAGATGAAACGTGCCCGTCTGCGCTGCTCGGCGGGCAGCAGGGACAACCACAGCCGTTCGAAATGGCTTTGATTGATACTCCAATAAATGCTAAGGATGATAACGACAACCAGCCCGCCAAAGACACCCCCCAAACCTTCGGTGACGCCCAGGACGACAGATAAGATGAGCAACGGCTGGCTGCTCAGGATTTCGAGTAACTGATCGGGGGCAGGCAGCCACTTAATGATGTTCTGCTCGGTTGTGGTGCCTTCCAGGGCGGGCGGTAAATTCCATTCCGATTGCTCTGAAAGCGACTGCGTGATCTGCTGGACATCCTTGACAACATAGCGGCCGACAAGATAGATCGCCAGCACGGCAACGACCAGTGCCAGGACGTAACGGAAGAGCAAGATCAACTTTTCTTTGATGGCGAGCTTTGCCTCGCCTCTGGACATGGGGCGAAATGTGGCGGCCAGGACAAGCGAGATCAATACATACAGGACGACAATCCGAAACTGCCATAAGGCTGCCAGTGCAAGCAGGGTGGTCATGACGGCTGTGGCGATGATCAACAGTTTCTTTGTCATCCCGCCTCCGAATTGTTAGCGCGCGCCAGTAACTCGTCGAGGTTGGTCGTGATCGCCTCGATCTCATCCATCACATGCTCAATCTGCACAACCTTTTCGTCGGACTCGTCCTGCTTGTGGCGTGTTTGTTTGCGCAGGTCCTGGATCAGGTCCTGGGCTTCATAGCGAAGGCGGCTCGAGTAGTCGCGTCCCTCCGATGCGTCCATCTCTACCGTCACCGGCTGGAAAACATAATGGTTAAGAATCAGTTGAATGATGGCTGCCATGGGGATTGCCATAAGCGCGCCGGCGATCCCGAACAGGCTGCTGAACGCAAAAATGGAAAGCAACGTGACGAAGGGGTTGACGCCCACCGTCCTGCTCATAATGCGGGGCACCAGCAAACTATTTTCCAGCTGCTGGATGACCGTGGTCGCAATGATCACCCAGATGAATTTCTCCGGTGAGATGGACAGGGCTACCATCCCGGCCGGGATGGCGCCAAGCAGCGGACCGACCATTGGTACTGCTTCCATCACGCCCGCAATCAACGCCAGGACCAGGGCATTGGGCAGTCCAATGATGGTATAGGCCACCAGGGCCAGGAAGCCGATCACCAGGCACAAAATGGATTGTCCGATAATATAAAGTCCCACCTTGGCTTCCATTGCAGCCACGAGCTCACTCACACCCTCACGCTGATCCTGCGGAACCAGAAGCAGGGAGGCCTTGATGAGCCGCGGTCCATCGGTGGTCCAGTACAGGGTCAGGATCATGATCACGATGAAAATAAAGATCAGCTTGGCGCCCAGCAGGATATACAGCCAGACCTGTGAAGCGGAATTGACAACATTGGGATCGGTTCCCTGCGCCGGGCTGAAGAATGGAAGGATGCTGGGAAACAAGACCCCGAGACGCTCAAAAAAAGGATTTTGCGAGTCGAGCAGCCATAGCCTCAGGTTCTGGTAGTATTGGGGAATCTCACCGGCGATCGTGGTTCCCTGCTGCAGGAGCAATGGAAAGAGCAGCCAGAGAAAGCCAACGAAGAGAATGAACAGGACGAGATAGATCAGCCCCACAGCGGCCATGCGGTGCATCCCTCTCAGCTGCAGCCAGTTGGCAATGGGACGGAAGACTGTGCCAATCACGATCGCGATGAACAGCATGAAAGCGACTTCGTAAAAGCGGAAGAGAAGCCAGAAGCAAAAGGCGACCAGGGCAAACACCAGGGTCGCCTCGACCACTCGCCGGAA
>DASUOS010000521.1:0-7523 GCA_036276515.1 Anaerolineales bacterium
CGAAACGCATAACTCTCCCTGCAGGGATCTCCATCCTGATCGTGCTGATCGTCTACGGCTGGTTCATCAGCATCGGTCCCTGGCGTGAACGCGGCTCGACGAGCGATTACTATTTCCGAATGGCATCCGCCATCCGGGCCGGCCAGCTCGAGCTGGAGGAAAAACCGGATCCTGCCCTGCTTGCTCTGCCAAACCCCTACGACCACCGAGCCCGAAAGGGCATCCCGCTGCTGGGCGATGCATCCCTGTACAAAGGAAACTATTATCTTTACTTTGGGGCATTTCCGAGCCTGCCCCTGGCGTTGATCATTTCCATCTACCCGGTCGAACCCGGTGACCAGGTTTTCGTTTATATTTTCCTGATTGGATTGTTTCTGGTTCAAAGTCTGCTATTCATCGAGATCATCCACCGCTTCTCTGACTACATACCAGTCTGGACCCTGCCTCTTGGAATCCTTGTTCTCGGCCTGACCGGACCGTACACACGGATGCTGTCCCACCCCTATATCCATGAAGCCGCCATTGCCGGCGGACAGTTGTTTTTTACGCTGGGATTCTTGTTCGCCTTTCTGGCGCTGAAGGAGCAGCCGGTCCACGTCGGGAGATTGCTGCTGGCCGGCTTATTCTGGGCGTTCTCGGCAGCCACGCGCACGACCCAGCTGGCACAGATCGCCTTTATGATCGTTCTCACCTGGCTGTATATTGCCTGGAAACATCGTACATCCCGCCTGCAACCATTCCTCACACGTTCCACCCTGGCACTGGCCGGCCCTCTTGTCATCTGTGGGATCATCCTGGCCTGGTACAACTGGGCACGCTTCGATTCGATCTTCGAATTCGGTCTGTATTACCAGCTGGCTGCCTTCAACCTGCAGGCCAATTACGACATCCTGTTCTCCAGAATTTACATTGTTCAAAACATCTACAACTATTTTCTCAATCCGTTCGAGCTGACCGGCCGTTTTCCATTCTTCAACGCCCTGCCGGGCACCGAAAAACCGGTTCTCTCCTCCTTCGAGCTGCCGAATCTGTACGCCGTCGAAGGCAGGTTTGGCGGTGCGCTGGTCAGCACCCCGTTCCTGCTGTTCTCTTTGGTCCCGGTGATTCTGACCGTTTTCACATTCACAAAAAGGCTCAGGGCGTCTGCAGGCAGAGAGGACCTCCTCGATGTGTTCGATTGGACGCTTCCTGGCCTGGCCGGCTCTTCCATTGCCGGCGCCCTGCCCACCCTGCTGTTGTTCTATGTGGGCTTTCGTTACGAGACCGAGTTCATCGCCTGCCTGACCGTGCTGGCCCTGATCGGGTTCAGTCAGGGCTATCCGATCCTGAAGCGCAGGCGGGCACGGGCTTTATTCACCATACTGGGTATAAGCCTGGCCGCCTTTTCCATCCTTGCCAACCTGGCCCTCGCCTACAGCGGTATGCGAGGCTGAAACTTCCAGCATCTCCAGGGGTTGAATAATTATCATTGGCACGGAGCCTCAACCGGAGGCGATTGACATGTCCAAATCCATTACCGTCCCACTCGACCAGGTGAACTTTCCTCCATCGTGCGTGGTCTGCCTGTCACCCGCTTCCAGGGAGTTCCCCGTTCGGCAGGTGTACACCGCCGGGACCAAGAGCCACCATCTCACGCTGAATGTCCCCATGTGTACGGCCCACCATGAAGCAGCCAGCCACAAGGGACTGGCAGAACGCGCCGTGGGCTGCCTGGGCGTGGTCGGCGGCGCGCTGTTTGGGATCGTGTCGGTGATCTTCCTGCTCTCACGCTGGGAGGGAGGCGGCGGGATCTTTGCCAAAATCTTCATGGGTCTGATCGTCGGCTTCGGGATGTTTGTGTTAGCCTGGTGGATCGTTTCCGACCAGCTTGCCCCTTTCTTCGCTGTGTCAAAGGCCAAAGAGGCCCGGGACGCGGTCCAGATCACGCTCGTCCAGCCGTTCGATAAGCGGATGGTGCTGATGTTCAGGAATGAGGCCATGGCCGACCTCGTGGAGATGATGAACTGAACCGGATGATGCCTATGGGGGAAATCTGTTTGTTTTGTTATACGACTGTTATAATTTTGTCGTTCGAATATCAGGCTGAGGAGAGGAACCAATGGTCTATAAAATCAAGTTCGGCACAGATGGCTGGCGCGGGGTCATCGCGGAGGACTACACGTTCGATAATGTCCGCCGCTGTGCCCAGGGGTTTGCATCCTACCTGCGGGAACAGGGCAAGCAGGGACAATGGGTAGTGGTGGGACATGACAAACGTTTTCATTCCGAAAATTTTGCAGCCGCCACGGCAGAAGTTCTGGCAGCAAACGGATTCAATGTCTATTTGACGGATAGCGCTACACCGACGCCGACGATCGCTTTTGCCGTGGTCAACAAGGGCGCCTGTGGCGCGGTCAATATCACCGCATCGCACAACCCCCCCACCGACAACGGGTTCAAGGTCCGGGATGAGAATGGCGGAGCGATCGATCCCGAGGGTTTGAAACAGATCGAAGCGCTGATCCCCGATTCTGCCGAGTCCGTGGGGCGTATCCTGCTGAACGACGCGATGCGCGACGGCAAGGTCGTCATGTTCGACGCAGACGAAGCGTACGCAGCACACATCCAGAAACTGGTCGATGTCCAGCCGATCAAGGATGCCGGGTTTACCGTGGTAGTAGATGCCATGTGGGGCAACGGGGCCGGATGGTTCACACGGTTGCTGGGCGGTGGCAAAACGAAAATCATAGAGATCCATAACACACGCAATCCTGCCTTCCCCGAGATGAAGCGGCCTGAGCCCATTCGTCCCAATATCGATGTGGGCCTTAAAGCAACGGTGGAGAACAACGCCGATATCCTGCTGATCACCGACGGCGACGCCGACCGCTGCGGCATCGGCGATGAGAACGGTGAGTTCATCAACCAGCTGCGCGTGTATGCCCTGCTGGCGCTGTATCTGCTCGAGATCCGAGGCGAGCGCGGCGACATTGTCAAAACGCTTTCCACGACCACCATGCTGAACAAGCTGGGCCGGATCTATGATGTTCCCGTCCACGAGACCGGTGTGGGATTCAAGTACGTCGCGCCGAAGATGATCGAGACCAACGCCATGATCGGCGGCGAGGAGAGCGGCGGGTACGCCTTCCGCGGCAACGTACCCGAACGGGATGGCATCCTGGCAGGACTGTACATGCTGGACTTCATGGTCCAGACCGGGAAGAAACCGACCGAGCTGCTGAAGATGCTCTTCGACAAGGTGGGAGAGCATTATTACGACCGCATCGACACGCCCTTCATGGGCGAGCGCAGGGAACGCGAGCAGATGATCCTGAACGCCAACCCGGAGACGATCGGCGGCCTGAAGGTGACCGAGCTCGTCACGGTGGATGGTTTTCAGTTCAAGCTGGAGGACGGCGGCTGGCTGTTGATCCGTTTCAGCGGCACCGAGCCGATCATGCGCATCTACTGCGAGACCACCCACCAGGACAAGGTCAAGGCGATCCTCGAGGATGGACTGAGGATTGCAGGTGTGAAGTAGGACAGCTGGCATCGGTGATAAGGTAGTCCCATCTCGATCTGATGGGACTATTTATTTTGTCTGACGGGCTTGTATGTTATAATTTTCACAATCTTTGTCGTAATTATGCTCACCGATACACACTGTCACCTGGATTTCGAGAAGTTCGACCCCGACCGACCGGTGGTCATCCAGCGCGCTCTGGAGACCGGTCTCTCCCGAATACTCATCCCCGCCCTCGATTGGGACTCGAGCCTGGCGGCCGTCGAGCTGGCCCGCTCCCACCCAGCCCTCTTCGCCGCCGTGGGATTCCATCCGACGGATGTGGAGAAATGGGATAAAAGCTCCTATGAGAATTTAAGAAGCTTAATTATCAAGACAGCCGACTCATCGTATATGCAGGGTACGCCACATGAGCAGCAAGCTGCTCGACCTCATAACAAGATCGTCGCCATCGGTGAGATCGGACTGGATTACTACTGGGTCAGGGAGGCCGAGAAGCAGGCCCACCAGCGGGACGTGCTGAAACAGCAGCTTCAGCTCGCTCTGGACGTTAGCAAACCGGTCGTCATCCACATGCGCGAGGCGGACGATGCCTGGTTCGGCCAGGCTTCCACCGACCTGCTTGATATCCTGGCTGAATGGCAGGGAGATCTTCAGGCCCACTCCCACCCGCTCGCCGCGGCGCCGGGTGTCCTGCACTCCTTCAATGGAAATCTGGACACCGCTCAAAAAGCCATCGCCTTGAACTTCTTCATCGGCGTGACTGGACCGGTCACGTACAAAAACGCCGAGGAAAAGCGTCAAATCATCCGCCAGTTGCCGCTGGACCGGCTGCTGATCGAGACGGACGCGCCTTTCCTCACCCCGGCTCCGCACCGGGGCAAACGGAATGAGCCTGCATTCGTGGCTCATATTGCTGATAAAATTGCGGAAATCCATATGACAACCCGCGAACAAGTCGCAAAAAGGACTACTGACAATGCTGCGCGGCTGTTCGGTTGGGGAGGCTGACGTTTGAGCACCACAACCTTTTTTACATCGGTGCAGGATCAACTTCAATTTGTGGAGCAGCGGATCCGGGAGCAGGCCGGCCAGGAACAACATCCCGATCTGCGCTCCGCACTCGAACATTTACTGGCTGCCGGAGGGAAACGGATTCGGCCCACCCTGGGCCTGCTGGTCGGAAACATGCTGGGAGCGCCCGAGGAGAAACTCATCACCCTCGGCGCATCCGTGGAATTACTGCACACCGCCACCCTGGTCCACGATGACCTGATCGACGGCGCTCTGCTCCGGCGCGGCATGCCCACCCTGAATGCGCGCTGGTCCCCCGCTGCGACCGTCCTGACCGGTGATTTCCTGTTCGCCCGGGCCGCCAAGCTGGCCGCCGAGACCGATCACCTGCCGCTGATGAAGCTCTTTGCCGATACCCTGGCGACCATCGTCAACGGCGAGCTGACCCAGATGTTCTCCGCCCGCGGCGTGATCGAGCGTGATAACTATTACCAGCGTATCTACGCCAAGACGGCTTCGTTATTTGAAATGTCTTCACTCGCTGCCTGTATGGTCGCTACGGATGATGAGGAAATGCGCGCTTCCATGAAGGTCTTTGGTTACGAAGTGGGCATGGCCTTCCAGATTGTGGACGATATCCTGGACTTCACTGGCGAACAGTCTGCCGTCGGAAAGCCCATCGGCTCGGACCTGCTCAACGGTCTGGTGACTCTCCCGGCCATCTACTACGCCGAAGCTCACCCGCGAGATGAGGATGTGCTGTCCCTGCCGGAGGGCGGCTGGAAGGACACCGACCGGGTCCAGCGCCTGGTGGACAGCATCCGCCAGAGTGAGGCGATCCAGCAGGCGATGGGCGAAGCCCGTTCCGCCGTACACCGTGCCCTGGGCGCGCTGGAGGATGCCCCGGAAACGCCGGAAAAAGAGGCGCTGGATAACCTGGCACGCTTTATTGTCGATCGAAAAGTCTAGAGAAAAGACTTCCGAAGTCTCAAAAGGGAACCCCATGCCTAATCCGCGTAAGCCATTTCGGATCAATGTCGGCTTCATCATGCATGAAGAGGTCGGCTACAGCCATGTAATAGCCTTCGATCTCGATAAGATCAAGCTCGAAGACCTGGAGCTCCACAACCTGACCGGCACCGTGACGATCGGACGCACGCCTCAGGGACTCATCGTCCAGGGGAATTTCGCCGCCAATACCACGCTCGAGTGTGTGCGCTGCCTGAACGAATTCAATCATTCACTGCAGTGGGAGATCACTGAGCTGTATGCCTTCAACAAAAAATCGTTGAGCGAATCGGAGCTGATGGTGCCCGACGATGCCCACATCGATCTGGCGCCTCTGATCCGGGAGTATGCCCTGCTGGAGATCCCGATCAACCCCCTGCATGACCCCAACTGCAAGGGCCTGTGCATCGAGTGCGGCCAGGATCTGAACCTCCGCGACTGCGGTCACAGCCAGGAGACCGACGACTCGCCGTTTGCCGATCTGAAGAAATTGTTGTAGTACAATAGGCGCTATGAAATTCCGGACCGAAACAACGGTGACAATGACCATGTTGATGCCCCGCTCTGCGGAGTTGTCAGTTCGCGTCTGGAAGTCACGTTAGGTCATCGACCCTGAGTCAACACTGGCTGTCCACCGCGGGCAGCCTTTTTTTATGTACACGGTGTCATTGCGAGGAGGGCGAACGCCCGACGACCGCGAAGCGTGCCTTTAGGCAAGCAATCTCATGGCAATACCCAGTACTTTCTTGCGAGGAGATTGCTTCGCTGCGCTCGCAATGACAGAATCTAACCGGAGGCACGAATGCCTGATAACATTTTGATCGCCATTGCCTGGCCCTACTCCAATGCCGAGATCCATGTCGGCAACATCACCGGCTCGCATCTGCCCGGTGACATCGTCGCCCGCTACCACCGCCTGAAAGGGAACAACGTCCTGATGGTCAGCGGTACCGATTCCCACGGGACGCCCGTCACCATCGCTGCCGACCGGGAAGGCAAGCCGGTCGAAGAGGTGTACAAAAAATATCACGACAGCTTCCTCGAGCTCTTCCAGGGCTACGGGATCACCTACGACCTGTTCACGACCACCCATACCGAGAACCACTTCAAGGTCTCTCAGGCCATCTTCCTGGCCCTGAAGGAAAATGGATTTCTATATACCGACAAGTCCATGCAGTGGTACTCGCCCTCCACCAAACGATTCCTGCCCGACCGCTACGTGGAAGGCACATGCTATATCTGCGGCTACGAAAGCGCACGCTCGGATCAGTGCGACAACTGCGGCAACGTGCTTGAGCCGGAGAAGCTGATCAACCCGCGCTCGAAGGAAGGCGGTGCACTCGAGCTGCGCGAGACCGAGCATTTCTATCTGGACCTCTCCATGCTCGAGCCGAACGTCAAGGAATTCCTGACCCGGCGCCAGTCCTACTGGCGCGACACGGTCATCGGCGAGTCCCTGCGCAAGATCGAATCGGAAGGTCTCAAGCCGCGGCCCATCACCCGCGACCTCGACTGGGGTGTGGATATCCCCGTCGACGGCTGGACCGAGGCCGGTAAGCGCATCTACGTCTGGTTCGAGGCGGTGATCGGCTATCTCTCGGCTGCGATCGAGTGGGCTACGGTCTCCGGCCAGGGCGAAGCCTGGCGCGAGTGGTGGGTCAACCCGCAGGCAAAACAGTTCTACTTCATCGGCAAGGACAACATCTTCTTCCACGCCGCCTGGTGGCCGGCCCAGCTCATGGGCGCGGGTGCCCAATTCATGAGGATCTTCGACCCCCCTACATCCCCCCTGCAGGGGGGACAGGAGGGGGGTGAGTCACTCACGCTGCCTCATGATGTACCTGCTAACCAGTTCATGAACCTGGAAGGAAAAAAGATCAGCGGCTCGCGCAACTGGGCTGTCTGGGGCCGGGACGCCCTGACCCGCTACGACCCGGACGCCATCCGCTACTACCTGACCGTTAACATGCCGGAGAACAAGGACAGCGATTGGGACTGG
>DASUOS010000522.1:0-2290 GCA_036276515.1 Anaerolineales bacterium
AAGGTGGATGCGATCCTGCACTTCGCTTCGCCGGCCAGCCCCAACCCGCTTTCCCCGTCCGGATACTTCAACCTGCCCATCCAGACCATGAAAGCCGGCGCCCTGGGTACACATAACTGCCTGGGGGTGGCACGCGACAACAAGGCCCGGTTCCTGCTCGCATCGACGAGCGAGATCTATGGCGATCCGCTCGTTCATCCGCAAACCGAAGACTATGCCGGGAATGTGGATCCGGCTGGACCGCGAGCCGTCTACGATGAGGCCAAGCGCTTTGCCGAGTCGCTGACCATGGCCTATCATCGCGCTCACAAGGTGGACACAGCCATCGTCCGCATCTTCAATACCTATGGTCCGCGCATGGACCTGGAAGACGGCCGCGCCCTTCCCAACCTGCTCAAGCAGGCGCTGCTCGGCCAGCCGCTCACCGTCTATGGTGAAGGAAACCAGACTCGCTCCTTCTGCTATGTGGATGACCTGATCGAAGGCATCGTCCGATTGCTTTACTCCAACGAGCACCTGCCCGTCAATATTGGCAACCAGGACGAAATGACCATTCTGGAATTTGCCGAGACGATCAACCGGATCACAGGCAACCAGGCAGGCATCACCTTTGTCAAGGATGCGCGCAGTGTACGCGACCCCCAGCAGCGACGACCCGATATCACGCGGGCGCGCAAGATCCTAAACTGGGAGCCAAAAGTAGACCTGGAGGAGGGTACCAGCAAGACGATCCCATACTTTAAGAATAAGCTGGGTCTTGAATGATCTTGGCCGAAAATCGGGAGCGTGTCCGCTTTCTGAAGTTCGCCACGGTCGGCGCCCTCGGGGCTCTGATCGATTTCGGCGTCATGAACCTGATGACCCACATGTTCAGTTTGCGGCTCGTTTACGCGGGGAGTATCTCATTCATCTGCGCGGTTCTCAGCAACTTCACGCTGAACCGCTATTGGACGTACCCCGATTCCCGGTCCCGGCACTTCCTGCACCAGCTCGGAATGTTCTTCCTGGTAAATGCGGCAGGAATCGCCTTTCGTATACCGATCCTTCATTATGTGGAGCCTCCGATGGCTCTTGCGGTGGAAAAATTAACCCATGTTCCTCTGGGGACCGCCCATCTGCTGGCAAAAAATGCAACCCTTGGATTTGCCATTGCGGTTGTCATGATCTGGAATTTTTTCATCAACCGCTATTGGACGTATAATGATATAGATTGATAGGCCAGAAGGAAATAATGCGTGATGAAAGGGACAAAGATCCTGTTCGATAAACCTTCCCAGGATCCATGAGCATCCAACCTACCAGGGAGAATCCATGTCACAAGGTCAGGCTCGTATTATTCCCATTTACAGCTCGCGCGGCGAAGTGGAGGCATATCTTGTATTTCCCTACCTCTACAACCGCAGCGGCGAATGGATCGGCTGGGTCACCCCGCAGCGGGAGGTCTACTCCGTGCTCGGCAACTACGTCGGTTTCGTGACCAGCGATCCACGCATCGTGCGTAAGCGTGCCGAAGATGACATTCGAGCGCGCCAAAAAACGCCTCCGCCGCCCCGGAGATTGACAACTCCGGCGTTTACTCCGCTCGCTCCGCTGCTGAGCGATCTGCCCCACAGCCTGGTGGATATACTTGCCGAGGAGCCCGAACGCCTGCACACCGTAGACACCGGTGAACTTCGAAATGACCTGGATTAGATATTCAAACCTCAACAGCGCCATGGTAAACTCATGCAGGAACCTGCATCAGCATGACTGAACCAAAAACAAGCAAACCCGTCAGCGCTTCGCGCATCACCCTCTCCCAGTTGATGCACCTGGAGCATGCCAACCTGCTGGGAAATGTGCATGGCGGCTGGATCATGAAGCTTATGGACGAAGCCGGGGCGCTGGCTTGCATGCGCCATGCCCAGCGCAAGGCTGTCACCGTCGCCATGGACTCGATGGTCTTCCGCCAGCCGATCCTGATCGGCGACCTGGTCATCCTTACAGCAGAAGTCACCTATGTCGGCAGGACGTCCATGGAAGTGGAAGTACAGGTCAACGCCGAGAATCCGGTCACGGGGGAGCGCACCCACACCAATACGGCCTATCTCGTCTACGTCGCCCTCGACGATGAGGGCAGGCCCACCTCTGTACCAGGTCTGACGGTGGAGACGGAAGCCCAACAACGCCGGATGGATGAAGCAAAGGAACGCCAGGAAAGACGATTGAAGAATAAATGACCCCATCCCGAGCATAAATCGGGCACCGATAGCCGGAACTGCGCTTCGTTTTGCCCAGTGTGAAAGTTCGA
>DASUOS010000523.1:0-7265 GCA_036276515.1 Anaerolineales bacterium
AGCTCGCTGGCTTCGATGCCCTGCGGCAGGACCGCCGCCTCATACAGCCGTTTTGCCATCTTGCCCAGCAGGGATGTGGATGCTTTGGGCGTGATCGTCTTCTGCTGCTGGACGGGCTCATCGTCCTCATCGCTGATCCCCAGGCCATCGCGGATGAACTCGTCCTGCGAGATCAGGTAGTCGCAGGAGGCCTTGTAGGCCGGCGACACGTAGAATCCTCCCGAGAGCACAGACGTCCGGCGGTTGTGCATTCGCAGGCGAAGCAGAACCGGGGTGAAGTCTGAGTCGCCGGAGAGGATGATGAACTCCTGGTAATGGGTGGGATGGTTGAGCGTGTCGAGCACGTCCATGACCAGGTGGATGTCGGTGCTGGTCTTGCCCCGGGCGGTGAGCGGCGGGCAGTCCACCACCTCAAAGGCGGAGCGGATAAAGTAGGGACGGAAATTGGAGAAGCTCTGGGGGTTGAGGTAGCAGCGCCGGATCAGGATGCGCCGCCTGGCTTCCTTCTGCATCGAATGCTCCAGCCAGTCCAGCCAGCGGTCCGGGTTGGCGGCGAACTGGTTGGCGATGTGCTTGCTCTGCTGCTCGAGGCTGATGAAGATGTTATCGAAGTCGACAAATAAGGCCGCGAGGATGGGTTCCTTCGCCTGGTGATTGTTCATAATGGCCTCCTCGGCATGGATGAGCTTCCTGGGATCGCAGGAGCGGGATGATTATACGCCCTGGCGTGGAAGAGTGCCTTCCAGGCCCAGCTCCGGCGCGATCCGGCGCATGGCCCGGATGACGTTGCCCACATGCTCCCACAGCTCGATGCCGAACTCCTGCGCGGCATGTTCCATCTCGGTGCGCGAGGTGCCGGCGGCGAAGGCCTTGTCCTTCCACTTCTTCCTGACGGAGGAGGGCTCCAGGTCGTAAAGCGAGCGCGATGGCCGCACGAGGGCGACGGCGGTGATCAGGCCCGTGATCTCGTCACAGGCGCAGATCGCCTTGCGGACCCGGGTGTCGCGCGGCATATTCAGATGGTCGGCATGGCTGAGGATGTCCTGGATGATATCCTCCGGGACGCCGCGCTCGCGCAGGATGGGCGCGCCGTCCTGCGGGTGCTGGTCGAGGGTCGGGTGGATCTCCCAGTCGAAGTCGTGCAGCAGGCCGATCAGGCCCCAGCGCTCCACGTCTTCGCCGAAGGTCTCGGCATAGAAGCGCATGGCGGCTTCGACGGAAAGCATATGGCGCACCAGGCCTTCATTTTTGACAAATTCACGGACAATGGCTAAGGCTTCTTCGCGGGTCATCAGGTTCCTTCTATGTCATTGCCCCGGCGAAAGCAGCCGGGGTTGCGAGGAGGGCTTTAGCCCGACGAAGCAATCTCCTCCTAAATAGGAGATTGCTTCGCCACTCGCTACCGCTCGGGCTCGCAAAGACATATCAAATACTGGTCGACGTTTCCAATCCATGCTCCCGGGCGAGATCGTCGAGCAGGACTTCGACCTCGTCGAGGAACTGGTCAAGGCCCTCCACCCGGCTTTCGAAGCCGGAGGGGGTAAAGCCGAGCTGGCTCACGGCCGAGCGCCAGGCATCCACAGCATGCTCGGGCAGGACCTCCACAGCCAGGGTCCAGGTCTGGAGCAGGGGCCAGAGGGCAGCCTGGGGTGTATCGCCCTGCATCATGGACCGGATGGCCTTCTCATAATAGTTCACCCGCGCCGGATGGATGCGGTTGTCGACGCGCTCCTTTTCGGCGGCGGCCTCGAACGCCAGCTTCCAGTCCGGCAGCCAGGTGCGGATCTGTTCCGGGTCGAGCCCGTTCCCGCCCATCAGGCCGGCCAGCCCGGCGGTCATCCCGGGGCGCTGGGCGGTCTCGGCCCGCAGCCTGAACTCGAGCATCAGCCGCCGTTCGTGAAGCGGCGGACCGGAGAGCTCGGCCACCGCGTTGACCGCGTGGAATAGCGATTTCATATACTTGGCCATATCCTGCGGCGTGACCTGATCGCCTGCCTCAAGCAGGTCGCGCCAGATCTGGCGGCCGTGGGCGAGCAGCAGGCGCGAGCGCTGCAGGGCGGGGGCCGGCGCGTTGAATTCGAAGCCTGCCCGCAGGCCGGCCTGCAGGAATTCGAAGAACTTCTCGCGTTCGTAAAGCAGCAGGGGATCGTACATTTCCCAGCCCAGCCATGGGTCTACCCGCAGCTCGCGCGGACGCTTGAACTCGGCCCGGGCCCGGTGACCGATGTCCACGTGGAAATCGGGCGTCAGCTTGATGAACTCGCGGCGCAGGCGGGGCTCATCGGCATGGACGAAGATGATGTCGATATCGGCCGTCCCGCCCAGGATGGGATCGATGTCATCCTGCACGAGGGCGCCGGTCAGGTAGGCGGCAATAATGGCGCGGTTGTTGAACGTCCGCTCCTGCACGGTCTCCTTTGCGATCCGGATCAATGATTCACGCGAGACTCGCATAATGATTTCCTTATCCAAACGTCTGATGTCAGCGCGGGATCTCCGGGAGCGGCAGAGTTTGCTGGTACGGGGGCAGGCTGAGGCTTTGCCGGATGCGGTTCTCGATCCACTGGAGGTGCTCTGCGTTCTGGATGATGTTCAGGTGGTCGGTCTCAATGGTTAAAACAGGCGTATGGTCAAAAGGTTTTGAGAAAAAATCGTCATACGCCAAGTTGAGCTCGTGGATGTAGGAGCGCTCCATCTGCCGCTCGTAGGGGCGGTCGCGCAGGGCGATGCGCTGCATCAGCGTGTCGGTGCTGGCCTGCAGGTAGACGAGCAGGTCCGGCTTTTCGATCTTCTCGGCCAGCGCCTCGTGGACCTTGTAGTACATGTCGAGCTCGTCGCCGCGCAGGTTGATGCGGGCAAAGAGGGCGTCCTTGGCGAAGGTGTAATCGGCGAACAGGTGTTTGCCGGTCGTCAGCATTTCCTGGACGGTGCGGCGCTGCTGGTGATAGCGGCTCAGCAAAAAGAAGATCTGCGTCTGGAAGGCGTAGCGCTCACGGTCGCTGTAGAAGTCGGAGAGGAACGGGTTCTCCTCGAAGACCTCGAGCAGGACCTCGGCCTCGAACGAATTTTGAAGAAGACGGGCGAGAGTGGTCTTTCCAACTCCGATGACCCCTTCGATGGCAACATACATGGGATGGCTCCGGTGGTGAAGTGGATTAAGGATACCATAAGTCGGGGGCCAGTGATGGATTATCGATCTGCCAGAAGATGGAAGAAGTGGACGAGGGCGGTCATGCCTTTCCTCCAGGTAGGCAGGTGCAGCTTCTCATTGGGACCGTGGAAGTTATCATCGTACAGGGAGAAGCCCGTCAGGACGGAATCGATTCCCAGCGTTTGTTTTAACATTCGTACAGCGCCGATCCCGCCCCCGGCCCGTTGGAAGATGGGCGGTTTTCCAAAGGCTGCCTGAAGCGCGGACTTCATGGCAAGGACGGCCGGCAGAGATCTGTCGGTGATGATGGCCGGGCCTCCCCCCTTTTGCTCGAGATCCCACGTTACGGTGGCAGGCGCCTGCGTTTGCAGATATTCACGGAACTGTCTCTCCACCTCGGCCGGATCCTGATCCGGGACCAGGCGAAAGGAGAAGAGAGCCGCGGCCCGGGCCGGGATGGCGGATTTTGGCTGGCCCGCTTCGAACTGGACAACGTCCATGGTGGGTCGAGCGCCGATCCGCTCGGCAGGCAGGTAGCCCGGCTCACCCCACAAGGCAGGCGCGCCCGAGTGCTTTAACAGGAAGTCATCGTCGAAGGGAAGCTTCGCCATCTCGGCATGTTCGTCTTCATCGATCGCACGCACACGGTCATAGAAGCCCGGCAGCATGACATGTCCCTGGTCATTGTGCAGGCCGGCGATCAATTTGCTCAGGACATGGATGGGATTCTGAACAACACCGCCGAATTCTCCCGAATGCAGGTCGTGCGAAGGACCCGAGATCTGCAATTGAAACACGGCGCCGCCGCGCAGGGCATAACAGATCGCCGGGGTAGACGCATCGGGCATGCCGCCCGCATCGGTGTTGAGCGAGAAGTCAGAGGCCAGCCGGTCACGGTGGACAGCCAGGAACTCATTCAAATGCTTCGAGCCGATCTCCTCCTCGCCCTCGATCAGAAACTTGATGTTGAGCGGCAGGTCTTCGGTTTGTATGATCGCCTGCACCGCATTGACGGCCGCCAGGATTTGCCCCTTCATATCCGAAGCGCCGCGGGCGTACAGGTTTTCATCGAGGACCAGCGGCTCGAAGGGCGGGCTGCTCCAATCCTGCAGAGGATCGGGATACTGGACATCGTAATGGCCGTAGACCAGGACCGTGGGGGCGGAGGTTCCGCCGTTCAGCCACTCCCCGTAAACAACCGGATGTCCCGCCGTAGGGAGTATTTCCACGTAATGACAGCCCGTCGAGCGAAGTTTTTCCAGCAGCCAGGAGGCGGCTTTTTGCATCTCCGCGTCGTAGGCCGGATCGCGTGAGATGGATGGAATGCGCAGGAGCTCCGACAGCTCTGCCTGAAACGTTCCATACTGATCTTCCAGGTAGGTGTAGGCAGCGGTTTGGGTCATGACATCCTCCTAGATAACTGCAATCGATCGTTTGGATTCGTTTCGATTGTATCCCTTAAAACAGTAAGCCCCCGCCAGATGGCGAGAGCCTACTGTTTACTGAATACTGCTTACTGAATACTGGCTGTTTCCACTTCTTCCTGTTTCTTGAACTGGCTCATATACAGGTCATAGTAAAAACCATGTTTCGACAGCAGCTCCTCATGTTTACCGCGCTCGATGATCTGGCCGTCCCTGAGGACGAGGATCATATCGGCATTGCGGATGGTGGACAGGCGGTGGGCAATGACGAAGGAAGTGCGTCCCTGGAGCAGGCGGTCGAAGGCCTTCTGGATCAGGCGCTCGGTGCGTGTGTCCACGCTGGAGGTGGCTTCGTCCAGGATCAGGATGCGCGGGTCGGCCAGGGCGGCGCGGGCGATGGAGAGCAGCTGTCGCTGTCCCTGCGAGAGGCCGGAGCCGCGCTCGCCGAGCACGGTCTGGACCTTGTCAGGCAGGCGCTCGATGAACGAATCGGCGTTGGCGAGTTTGATCGCCGCCATCACTTCCTCGTCGGTTGCCCCGGGCCGCCCGAAACGGACATTTTCCATGACGGTCGTGCTGAAGAGGAAGGTATCCTGGAGCACGATGCCGATCTGCTCGCGCAGCGATCTCATGGTCACATCGCGGACATCGATGCCGTCGATCTTCACCGAGCCGCTGGTCACGTCATAGAAGCGCGGCAGCAGGTTGATGATGGTGGTCTTGCCTGCGCCGGTGGGGCCCACGATGGCGATGGTCTGGCCGGGCTCGGCGGTGAAGGTCACATCCTTCAGCACCGGGACGCCGTCCTCATAGGAATGAGTGGCATTCGTAAATTCCACCAGGCCCCGGATCGGCGGCATCTGGCGTGCATTCGGCTTGTCGGCCACGGCGATCTCTTCATCCAGGATGCCGAATATGCGCTCGGCGCCGGCAATCGCGTTCTGGATGTTGGTCCACAGCACGGCGATCTGCTGGATCGGCTGGTTGAAGCGCTGGACATAGGCCAGGAAGGTGATGACGAGGCCGAAGGTTACGGTCGCGCCGAAGAGGGTCTGGTCTCGAAGAAGCGCCCAGCCGCCCGCGCCGACCACGATGGCCAGCGCTACATAGGATAAGGCTTCGAGGGTGGGAGCCAGGGCGGAGGTGAACGACACGGCGCGCACGTTCGCATCCCGGTTGGCGGCGTTGACTTCCTTGAACTGCTCGATGTTCTCGTCGGCACGGTTGAAGGCCTGCACTTCCCGGACCGCGGCAATGCTTTCCTGCAGCTCGGCATTGACGTTGCCGATCTCCTTGCGGCTGGTGCGGAAGGCCTTGCGCGCCTGCGCTGAGAAGTAAAGTGTGGCAATGAACATGACCGGCGCGATCGAGAGCGAGAGCAGGGCGAACGGCAGGCTGGCGGTCAGCATGTTGTAGGCCACCCAGACCAGCAGCAGGATGCCGCTCAGCACGTTGATCAGCGCAAAGGAGACTGCCTGCTCGATGGCAGACGTGTCGTTGGTGATGCGGCTCATCAGGTCGCCGGCTTCGTGGTCCGAGTAGTAGCTGAGCGAGAGCTCGTGCAGGTGCTGGAAGACATCCAGGCGCAGCTCACGCAGCACATGCTGGCCGGTCCAGGACATGAAGAAGAAGGTCATGCCGGTCAGGATGGCGCCCAGCACATACAGGGCCACCACGATCAGGATCAGGCGGAACAGGCCCTCGATGCGCTGGTCATTGCTCAGGGCAGCAAGGTCTGCCGGTGGTTCGAAACCGTTCCAGGTGTAGGCGTTGTAGATCAGGCGGCGGGAGAGGCTCAGCGAGGCGGGATCCTCCGTCGCCAGCCAGCAGGCGGAAGCGGAGTTCCCGGTCTGCGGCGCTGCTTCACCGCCAAAGGAAGCGGTCGACTGGCTTCCCAGCGGAACGAGGAAGCAGTCGGTGGCCTGGCCCATCAGCTCGGGCGTGATCACCTGGGTCCAGGTGGAGACGACGATCACCACGAGCACGATCAGCAGCATGTACCAGAAGCGGCGGAAGTAGCCGCCCAGGCGCGCAAGAGTCTCGCCCAGGTTCTTGGGCTTGAGGGTTTCCTGCCGGAAAAGGTCACGGTTCATCATAGGGCACCTTCCTTTTCATGCGCCACGATCTGTGAGTTGTATATCTCGGCGTAGATGGGGCTGTCTTCCATGAGGTCCTGATGTTTGCCTTCGGCTACGATCTCACCCTTTTCGAGAACAAGGATCTTATCGGCGTTCATGACCGTGCTGATGCGCTGGGCGATGACAAAAGAGGTGCGGCCCTTCATCAATACGTCGAGCGCCTTCTGCAGCTGGGCTTCGGTGTTGAGGTCCACGCTGGAGGTCGAATCGTCGAGGATCAGGATGCGCGGGTTGAGCAGCAAAGCGCGGGCGATGGCAACGCGCTGTTTCTGACCGCCGGAGAGGGTGGTGCCGCGCTCGCCGACGTGGGTGTCGTATTTGTCGGGGAAGGACAGGATGAAGTCATGCGCCTGGGCAGCTTTGGCAGCGGCTTCGATCTCCTCCTGGGAGGCGTCCGGCTTGCCGAAGGCGATGTTCTCGCGGATGGTGCCGCTGAACAGGGTGGTTTCCTGCAGCACGATGCCGATCTGGGCGCGGAGCGACTCGAGCCGGATGTCGCGCAGGTCGTGGCCGTCGATGGTGATGCGGCCCTCGCTGGGATCGTAGAAGCGC
>DASUOS010000524.1:0-2965 GCA_036276515.1 Anaerolineales bacterium
GTCATCGTTTCGCCGATGGCGCGGCCCACGCCCAGCATGATGGCAGTCAATACGCCGGATTTGGCTGCAGGCAGGGTCACGCGCCAGATGGTCTGCCAGCGCGTCGCCCCCAGCGCCCAGGCTCCTTCACGGTAGGCACGCGGCACCGCATCGAGCGCATCCTCTGCCACAGACACCACCGTTGGCACGGCGATCCCACCCAGGAGCAGGGAGCCGGCCAGGGCGGTCAGACCGGTCGGGAGGTCCAGAAGGACGCGTAAATATGGGGAGAGGACCAGGATCCCCAGAAATCCCAGCACGACAGAGGGCAGTCCGCCCAGCAGTTCCACCAGAGGCTTGAGGATCTCACGTACCCAGCGGGGTGCGATCTCGGAAATATAAACGGCGGTCCCGATCCCAAAAGGGACGGCGATCAGCGCCGCGCCGAAGGTGATGATGATCGAGCCGGTGATCAGTGGAAGGATGCCGTAGTAACTCTCGATCGGATACCAGCGGCTGCTGAACAATGTCTGAAGATCGACTTCTCCGAAGGTCGGCAGTCCTTCACGGATCAGAAAGAAAAAGATCAACGCCACAAACAGGATGGCAGAATAGCCGGAGGCCTTGATCAGGCGGGTGATGATGAATTCAGGCCAGCGTAGCGATTTTTCCATAGGTCTCCGTTGCACAAAGGGAAAGCGTCATCACTCTTCGATTGCCGGTACAAATCCCAGCTCGGCAACGATCTCCTGGGCTTCGTCGGAAAGAATCCAGTCGAGATACTCCTTGACGATGCCCGTCGGCTCGCCGTCCGTGTACATGTAAAGATCGCGCGCAATAGGATAGGTTTTATCGTTCACCGTGGGAATCGAGGGCAGGACATAGGCGCCGCCTTCCTCTTCCGCAATCGCAATCATCTTCAGGTCATGCGGAACGTATCCCAGGCCGTCATACCCGATCGCGTTCGGGTTCTGCCGCACCTCTGCAACGATTCCCTCCGACGAAGGAAGCAGCAGGGTGTTGGTAGCAAACAGGGTTTTATCGTCGCTGTTCCCCAGGCGCAGAACGGTTTCCAGGAAGTAGACGTGCGTGCCGGAATTGGTCTCACGCGAGAGCCGCACGATCGGCCGGTCATTGCCGCCCAGTTCGGACCAGTTGTCGATCTTCCCGCTATAAATATCTGAAATCTGCTTAAGCGTCAATTCATTAACCGGGTTTTCGGGGTTTACAATGACCGCGATCGCATCGCGTGCAATAATGTGCTCCACGGGCTCTATACCGTTGGATTGTGCATCCTCAACTTCTTCTGCCTTGATCTGGCGGGAGGCATTGGCCAGATCCACGGTGCCGTTGATCAGAGAGGCGATCCCCGTCCCGGACCCGCCGCCGGTGACCGATATGCGGATCTCCGGGTGCAGGCTTTGATAGCGCTCTGCCCAGGCAAGCGCCAGGTTGACGATCGTATCAGACCCCTTGTTCTCGATGTACGCTGTGGGTGAATCAGATGCGGTCTCCGCCTGGGAAGCGGGACCGCATGATGTACTCAGCAGAAGTGTGGAAAGCAGCAAGGCGAGTATGCTTAGTCGTTTCATCACAATGAATTATAGTCGAAAGTTTTTGCGGTTTCAGCATGATAAAATCGACATATGCCTCCAACAGAATCCGCTTTTTCAGTCGAAACACTTGATTTTTTCTACGGCCCCTCGAAAGCGCTTTCCAACATCAACCTGGAGATCCAGCCTCGCAAGGTAACGGCGCTGATCGGGCCCTCAGGCTGCGGCAAGTCCACCTTTTTGCGCTGCCTGAACCGCATGAATGACACCATCGCCGGCACGCGTGTGGAGGGCAAAATCCATTTGAACGGAAAGAACATCTACGACCCCGACATGGACGTGGTCACCCTCCGCCAGCGGGTGGGGATGGTCTTCCAGAAGCCGAACCCGTTTCCCCAGTCCATTTATGATAACGTGGCGTTCGGGCCGCGCGTGATGGGCCTGGACGTGAACCTGGATGAAGTGGTGGAGAAATCCCTGCGGGCCGCAGTGTTGTGGGACGAAGTCAAGGATGACCTGCGGTCCGATGCGCTGGGACTTTCCCTCGGCCAGCAGCAGCGGTTATGCATTGCCCGCGTCGTGGCCGTCCACCCGGAAGTGATCCTGATGGACGAATCCACCTCCGCTTTGGATCCAATCGCCACGATGCGCGTCGAGGAGCTGATCGCCGAGCTGAAAAAAGATTATACGATCGTGATCGTGACCCATAATATGCAGCAGGCGGCACGTGTTTCGGAGTACACTGGCCTGTTCTGGCTGGGGGAGCTGGTCGAATTTTCGCCCACAGAAACGATGTTCACCACCCCTAAAGAGGAACTGACGGAAGCATACATTACAGGTCGAATGGGATAGACTTTGCTGAACTAAAAAAATCCGCCTGGAGAACAGGCGGATTTTTTAGTTAACTCTCTTTTTGCCGGCTCCAGAACTCATCGTCGGTCGACTTGATCTCGGACATTTCACCGGTGGCAATGAAGATCGTCCGCTCACAGATGTTCGTCACCCGGTCAGCGAAGCGCTCCAGGTTATGGGCTACCCACAGCAGCCAGTTGGCCCGCTCGATCGTCTTCGGATCGGCGATGATGAAGGTCATCAGCTCACGGTAGATCTGGTTGTAGAGCGCATCCACTTCGTCGTCTTCCACGGGCAGTGTCTTGGCGATTTCCACATCCTCGTTGACAAAGGCGGTCAGGGCCCGGTGGAGCATATCCACGCCCTTGGTGGCCATGCGCGGCACGTCGATCAATGGCTTGAGCAGGGGCACGTCGCCCATGCGGATGTTGATGTTGGCAATGCCCTTGGCATAATCGCCCATCCGCTCCAGCTCGGAGATGATCTCCAGTGTGGATGCCAGGACGCGCAGGTCGCGCGCCATGGGCTGCTGCGTGGCGATCAGGACCATTAATTGGTTCTCGATCTGGAAGCGCTTTTTA
>DASUOS010000525.1:0-2917 GCA_036276515.1 Anaerolineales bacterium
TACGCTGTAATGGGATTGGGCTCTGTTTCCTCGTCGACGATATCCTGTGAGGCGATCCCGTAAATACTACAGGAGGAGGCATAGATGAACCTCGAAACGCCCGCTTCTTTGCATAATTTTGCCAGCCGGGCAGATCCTCGATGATTGATGGCGTACGTGATCTCGGGGTCCATCTCGCCCAAGGCATCATTCGACAGTTCGGCCAGATGAATACAGGCATCAAACCCCTGAACATCTTCCAGCTCCACCTGGCGGATATCCTTACGGATTTGTGTGCTGAAACCACCATAGCCATCGTAAAGCGAACCTGCACAGTAGAAACCGGTGTCCAGACCGACGACTTCGTGGCCGCGTTCGACCAGGTAGGGAGCCATGAGACTCCCTATATATCCATCCGTTCCTGTGACGAGTATTTTCATAGATAATTTCTCTGCCTTGAAATTAGAAGTAGGAATAAACCCTTACCATATTTTCCATTGAGGATTGCCGGAGCGCCACTGTTCTTCAAGGACCTCCATATCTCTCAATGTATCCATATTCTGCCAATATCCCGTGTGACGGTAGGCGGCCAGCTTATCCTCCATCGACAACCGCTGAAGAGGTTCCAGCTCCCATACAGTACTGTCTCCGTCAATATAGTCGAATACACCGGGCTCCAGCACAAAATAACCACCGTTGATCCAGGCTGTGTTATGGGAGCCTTTTTCACGAAATTCCCGAATTTTCACTTCATTCTCTTCGAGGGTAAATGCACCAAAACGGCCAGGCGGCTGGACAGCCGTCAGTGTTGCCAGAGTTTTTTGACAGCGATGAAATTCAATTAATTCCGGAATGTTGATGTTACCGACCCCATCCCCGTAGGTCAGGCAAAATGTTTGATTTTCAACATAATCACGGATGCGCTTAATCCGGCCGCCTGTCATGCTTTTCTCGCCGGTGTCCACCAGAGTTACCCGCCAGGGCTCAAGCTCTGAACGGTGAACGTGCATCTCCTGGGTCTGCATGTCAAAGGTGACATCGGAGTGGTTAAGGAAGTAATCGGCAAAATACTTTTTAACAATCTCGCCTTTATATCCCAGGCAGATTATAAAATCATTCAGACCATAGGCGGAATAGATTTTCATGATATGCCAGAGGATGGGGCGGTTCCCCACTTCAACCATGGGTTTTGGCTTTACCCTTGTCTCTTCGTTTAAACGGGTACCATATCCCCCGGCAAGTATGACGACTTTCATGATGATTCCTCGTTCAGAAAAAATTTTGCATATCTTATCATATATACCATGGGGGAGCATTCTTCCGGTCCTACTTATGGATGATGACGTGCTGTAACATTTCATAATCTGATGCGTCCTGTGTAAATATTTTGGAAATTTCGAGCCTGTAAGCCGTTTGCGAACATGGTGATCAATGATCCTGAACCTGAAATGTTGTTCCTACAGGATGTCCTTACATAACGATATGGATAGGGGAATGCTCGAAAGGGAAACTATACGTAAAAATATTGGCAGGCAGGAGTTCTCCTGTCAGCTGCCTTGCTGATGGAATATCGGAAGACCACAAGGAGGTCGATCGTATGTGCTAATCACCCAGCCAACTACATACCCCTACGCAGCCGTTTGACAGATGCAGAATGTTAACGACATTACCATAGCAGAATCCATTTCTTAACTCTGTTTATCAGGAAAAGCCATGTTGAAACTTATTCCCAAGCTATCATTGTTTGTTTCACCTGATGTCAGCGATGTTCTTTCACGGCTCATGATTGATTCATCCTTCTATTCGGAAAGGAGTCAGCCGTGAAAGCATTGATTGTCGCCACTAGCCGGAAGCCAAAAAACTTCGTGCAGGAACTCGAGGCAGGGGAACGCTATCGCATCGAATATCTTGAACTCACCGAAAAGCTGCCGGCACAATACCTGGATTATGACCCACCGGGTATGCATATCCACGAGCTTATTCGTAAACTTGAGGAACGCGTTCACGCCGACTTTTTCTGGGCCTGGCAGATCGCTCGCAAGGTAAAACGGGAAAAGTTCGATGTTGTGTTGAGCATGTCCGAGAGGATCGCGGTACCCCTGGGTGTTTTGCTGGATCCCGGCGTGAAACACTTCGCGATCCTGCTCAATACAATGGAGCCGAAGTGGCTGACGGCCATACGAATGTTAAAGCTTCAGCATCGCTGGACGCATATCATTGTCTACAGCCAGGCAGAAGCCGAGGCGCTAAAGGCCGAGCTGTCGATCGGTCCCGAGAAGATCAGCGGTATTATGAATCATGTGGACCTGGGTTTCTTCAATACGAGTGGCATGCTGATGGATGCTGATCTGCCTCCGTTCGTTATGAGCCAGGGACTTGCCAAGCGCGATTATCCCACTCTGATCCATGCCATGGAAAAACTCCCCCATGTGACCTGCAAGATCAGCGCAGTCAGCGCCTGGGATAAGTTCAAGGCGGGCTATGAAGGTATGGATATCCCTCCGAACGTGCACTTGGAATCCTTTAACCACCCTCACCTGATCAAGCAGGTGACCGCCCAATCTCGTTTTGTGGTGATCCCACTGCGTCCGGATACAGGCATGTGGTGCGCCGGGTCGACATCTGTGATGCAAGCCCAGGCCATGGGCAAGCCGGTGGTGGTTACCCGGCTGCCGGGCATTGCCGAATATGTAAAAGACGGTGAGACTGGCTTCCTGGTCAAAGGGAATGACCCTGAGGCGATGGCGGAGGCGATTAACCGTCTTTGGATGAATCCGCAAAGGGCGGCAGAGATGGGAAAAAATGCGCAGCAGTGGATGGCAGAGAACTTCTCCCTGCAGACCTATGTGGAAAAGTTTTCCGCCCTGATTAAGAAATTCGTAGAGGCTGAGGCACAGGGTGCACCCTCGACCGCGGAGATCAAGACAACTCCCCGGGT